>JAYVGC010000015.1:0-38952 GCA_043772535.1 Flavobacterium sp.
TATATTAGTGGTTTAATTTCGATTTGTGGCAACACTAGCAGCATATTAAATAATAAACTAAAACACCCTATAAACTGTGAACATAAATTTCGAAAAAAATTGCGCGATTATAAGGAAACACTGTACGTATTTAAAATATTTTTTGATATTAAAGGATAACTGAAAAAGCGGGACATTTGAAATTTTGTTACATTACCCTACGTTAGTAAAAAATATGCATTTTGCGGGCTGTTTAGCTAGTCAGTAAAACTAAAAAACTACTTTTCAATTAGTTATAATAAAAAAATATGATTAGTAGTCAAGGATAAAAAATAGCATTTACATTGATTGCCATTAATGCGAACTAAATTACTTGTATTTTTGCATAGTGTATTCTGGTTATATAAGTCGTATTTTAAAATCTATTTAAAATATGATTTACTAGTAATTGATAATTATTAAATACAAATTACTTTATTAAACACTATTTTTTACGAACATTGTAAATCTTAATGTGGTAATTTATCTTTAAAAACTCCATAAACGATAGTGCCAAGAAAAGCACCCACAAAAACAAATAGTATGCTTGAAAAGCCTGCACCCAATAACACAAATATGGGTCCAGGGCATGCACCCACTAAAGCCCAACCTAGACCGAAAATTAAACCGCCAATCCAATAGCGAACAGAACCTTTTTCTTTGGGTTGAATTACAATAGGTGTATTTGTAATGTCTTTTATATTATATTTTTTTATAATTTGAATACCAATAGTTCCAATAACAATCGCAACCATTATAATTCCGTACATATGAAAAGATTGAAATAAAAACATTTCATAAATTCGATACCACGATACGGCTTCAGATTTGGTTAAAATAATTCCGAATATAAAACCAACTACAATAAATTTAAAATACTTCATATTAAAATAATAGAGGCAAAATAAAATGTGCCATAATTAACCCACCAATAAAAAAACCAATAACTGCTTTGAGCGACGGAATTTGAAAATTACTCAAACCTGAAATGGCGTGCCCAGAAGTACAACCACCTGCATACCGAGCACCAAAACCCACAAGAAAACCTCCAAAAAGTAAAATGGCCATCATACGAGGGCTTTCAAAAACAGCAACACTAAAAATGGAATCCGGAAGTAATTTTCCGTTAGGAAAATCTATGTGTAGTGTACTTAAATTAGCTAATGTATCCGCGCTAAGCTGAACATTTGAAGGAATTAACATAAAATGTGTAGCTATAAAACCACCAATTATGGCTCCAAAAACTACTGCCAAATTCCATCGTTGTCCTTTCCAATCCCAATCAAAAAAAGAAATATGTTTACCTACACCTGTCATTGAGCACAAAGAACGGAAGTTTGACGACATTCCAAACGCTTTTCCGAAATACGTTAATGTTAACATAACTAGCCCAATCATAAAACCTGAAATGAACCAATGCCATGTTTGAAATATAAAATTCATTTACATTTTTTTTGTAAAAATACAAAATATTAGATTGATTCCTGTGCAAATAATAAAAACCTATTGAAAAGTTTTATCTTTACAAAAATTTTAAAAATGAAAAAAATTCAGTTATTTCTTCTGCCGCTCATTTTACTTGTATCAAATTCTTGTGTTAGCACAAAGTCAACTTTAAAAAATGTTGATAACACAGCGATAAAACCAAAAATTATTAATGATGCTTTTGTTATAATCGAAAAAAGCACTGATGCAAACTATGGTTTCAATAAAGATTATCCCATAAATGTAGGATTTGAAAACGAATATACCTCTTCGAAAAATATTGCGTTATTTTTTAACGCTTTAACAGGACAAAACAACGAAAAACTTACCTATAAAAAAGTAGACGATTGTTGCCCATTTCCAACAAAAAAGAGTACAATGGGAGCAGGAATGTTAGTGGTTTATGAAGTACATTTTGAAGGAAATACCAACACAACAAAATTATATTTTAATGTTTTTGACAAAGGAAAAATTATTTGCCCACTTGGTTTTTCAATAAAGCATTAAAAATAAATTATTGAATAAATTATGCCCAATTCAGTTTTACCATAATAGTGCTCTTTTAATACTTTTTTTAATGTAAATAAAAGTATGTGCTGATGCCTAAACCAGTTGTAGTGCGTGTCGTAAACAGTACTTTATTACTATATTTTTTGTTCAACATTAAACGTTTTTTTACAATTAATTTTAAAAAACACAGCGCTATTTGAATTGTTTTTAAAGTATATTTGTACTAAAAAAATTTTTATGAATTTACATCGTATTTCGCAAATAAAGCATTTAGACAGCGGTAATTTCTTTTTACTTGCGGGGCCTTGTGCCATTGAAGGGGAAGAAATGGCATTTCAAATTGCTGAAAAATTAGTTGCTATTTCGGATAAACTACAAATACCGTTAATTTTTAAAGGATCATTTAAAAAAGCAAATCGCTCAAGAATTGACAGTTTTTCAGGTATTGGTGATGAAAAAGCTCTAAAAATACTGCGTAAAATATCAGAAACGTTTCAAATACCTACAGTTACCGATATACATACCAATGAAGATGCTGTAATGGCATCACAATATGTCGATGTTTTGCAAATTCCAGCTTTTTTAGTCAGACAAACCGATTTGGTAGTAACTGCTGCCAAAACAGGAAGAACGGTTAATTTAAAAAAAGGACAATTTATGAGTCCTGAAAGCATGAAACATGCCGTTCAAAAAGTATTGGATTGCAAAAATGAAAATGTAATAGTAACAGACCGAGGGTCTATGTTTGGTTACCAAGACATGATTGTAGATTTTCGCGGCATTCCAACGATGCAAAGCTATGCCACAACTGTTTTAGACGTAACCCACTCTTTGCAACAACCTAACCAAACTGCGGGTGTTACGGGCGGAAGACCTGATATGATTGAAACAATTGCCAAAGCGGGAATTGCAGTTGGCGTTGATGGCTTGTTTATAGAAACTCATTTTGATCCAGCAAATGCCAAAAGTGATGGTGCCAACATGCTACATCTCGATTATTTTGAAGCATTAATGACCAAACTAGTTGCAATAAGAAAAACCATAAATCAATTTTAAAAAACAAGATGAATACAATACAAATCGTAAAACTTAGTGCTTTCATCGCCCTATTTTTTAATAGTTCATACGCACAAAATACAGTAGATAATCAAAAATATACAGCGCATAATAAAGGCAAATTTTTTGTTTATTGGGGCGGAAATCGAGATAGCTTTACAAAATCTGATATTCATTTTAAAGGAGCCGATTATGATTTTACACTTCAAAATGTAGTTGCTGACGACAAGCCTAAAGGGTGGCATGTCGATTATATAAATCCAGCAAGAATGACGATTCCTCAAACTAATTTTAGATTAGGTTATTTTATAAATGATCATTATGCTGTTTCAATTGGAGTTGATCACATGAAATACGTTATGCGGCAAGATGAAATAGTAACTATTAATGGTACTTACCCAAATGCGGGCAGTTATGGAGAAATGGTAGGAGCAAATCAAATAAAATTAACAGAAAATTTTTTGACATTTGAACATACCGATGGTTTAAATTATGTAAATACTGAAATAGCTCGGTACGATGATATTTCGCATTTGCTGAAATTACCAAATACAGATGCATTTCAAGTAAACATTTTAGAAGGAATTGGCGTGGGATTATTATTCCCGAAAACAAATGCAAAATTATTTAATAAAGAGCGTCATGACGACTATCATGTTTCTGGATATGGCGTGTCGGCTAAAGTAGGATTAAATGTAACGTTTTTTAAACATTACTTTATTCAAACAGAATTAAAAGCTGGGTACATTGATATGAACGATATAAGAACAACATTTGACGCAAACGATAAAGCAAGTCAAAATTTCTTCTTTTTACAAAAAATTATTGCATTTGGTGGTATTTTTAAAATCTAAAAAAAATCTTACATTAATTTTAGTAATGCAATTCAAAATAATGATATACTTTGCAGCAGCTGTTGTACAAGGTAAGATCTTACATTGTATTAGTTCTCGAAGCATAACTAATAACTACATAATTAGTACCACATCATCTGAAACGTAAAACAGCGTATTAACAAACCTTTGATCTAAGTAATGTGTTATCAATGAACAGTTTTTTAACTTATGCCATGTGGTTTACTATCAATTATAAAATTAGAAAAGCACTCAAAAGTACGTGTCACACATTCAATAAAATAAAAAGTTTTCTACAATGAACGAAAGAATAAATCAATTAAGAACAAGTATTGAGCCCTTACGACAAATGATTATAAACCATAAAGTGTATTCTGTTGTAAATGATCTTGAAGATGTGAAGACTTTTATGCAATACCATATTTTTGCAGTTTGGGATTTTATGTCTTTACTAAAGACATTACAAAATAACTTAACCTGCACAAAAGTACCTTGGTTTCCTCAAGGATCGGCAGAAACGAGGTACTTAATAAACGAAATAGTTGTAGGTGAAGAATCAGATGTTAATTCAGAAGGAAAAAGAATAAGCCACTTTGAACTGTATTTAGATGCTATGAATCAATGTGGCGCTGCTACCATAAATATACAAAAATTTATTGCAGAACTGAAGTTGTCAGGCAATTTTGAAAATGCATTTGCCGTATCTAAAACTCCAAAAGCAGCTCAAGAATTTGTAACGAATACATTTGATGTTATTGACAGTGCCAAAGATTATTTGCAAGCAGCAATTTTTACATTTAGTCGTGAAGACTTAATTCCAAGTATGTTTATCGCAATGATTAATGAAATTCACAAAAAATTTCCAGAAGACATTTCTATTTTTAAATATTATATTGAACGACATATTGAGGTTGACGGAGATCACCACAGCAGCCTTGCATTACAAATGACAGAAAATTTATGCGGCAACAACCAGCAGTTTTGGCAGGAAGCCGAACACGTTGTTATACAATCACTAAAAAGTAGGATTACCTTGTGGGACGGAATTTACGGAGAAATTGTTGCAAGAAAAAGTTTAAACGCCACATTATAAAGTATAAAATATGTTGAATTAGCAATTAAAAACAGTGGCATTTTTCGGCAAATTAAATTTCTATTAGTCGTGCATATCAAAACAAATATCAATAAATTTAGTATATTTTCATATTGTTAATTTAAGCAGATTTGTTATATTTGAAGTTCAAAACTAAAAAGAAAAAATATGCAATCGTTGCAATCTACGTTTTATATCCTACTTTCAACAAGTTTATTAATTTTAAATAACACCTATTCACAAAGTTCAATTCCTTATTATACCGCCGTAGTCAATCAATGTTCACAATCAAATATTACAACAAATTTGACAGAATATGAGGCTTTAGGATTAAAACGACGAGGTACAGAGCAATTACAAAACACTTTAGACTGGCTTAAAAATAAATATTTGAGTTTTGGATATGCCGCTACACAACTTCAAGAATATTCCTATACTTACTCAGGATCGACAGCCGTATGTAAAAATTTAGAAGTGACTAAAATAGGAACATTATATCCAACAACCTACATTATAGTTTGCGGACATTACGATTCAATTGGTGGCACAGGAACTAATGATAATGGCAGCGGACTTGTGAGTATTTTAGAAATTGCGCGTTTACTTAAAGATATTCCAACCGAATATTCTATTAAATTTATCAATTTTAGCGGCGAAGAAGATGGATTAAAAGGAAGTCAAAATTATGTTTCGTCAGTGGTGAACGCCACAAATCCAAAAATGAACATTCGATTGGTTTTTAATTTAGATGAAGTAGGCGGCGTTGCAGGCGCAACCAACAACACAATTACCTGCGAACGCGATACGAGCACACCAACTACCAACAATGCGCTGTCAAGCACTTTTACTAATGAACTAATTACCTGTGTAGCATTGTATTCGCCATTAAATACAGCTTTGTCTTATGCGTATGCCTCTGATTACATGTCGTTTCAGAGCAATAATGAAGTAATAACCGGTTTTTTTGAAGCAAATGAAACCACACACAAACATACAGCCACAGATTTTTTGGTAAATATGGATCCGGTTTATAATTTTAATGTTGCCAAAGCCGCCATTGGCGCCACAATGCATTTTGCCAAGGCAAATACCGTTTTAAATAACCAAAATTTTGAACCCGAAAACCAAATAACTATTTTTACAAATACGAACGAAAAAAATATTTACATAGCAACCGGTGCTCTTTTAGTAGCTGAATATAATTTTAATTTATTTGATTTAAGCGGAAAATTAGTGTTAAATCGAAATCGTAACAATCCAAAATTAGTTGAATATTTTGCTGCTGACGGCTTGCCTAAAGGTATTTACCTTGGTGTAGTAAAAATTGATGACAAGCATATTACAAAAAAAATAGTACTTAATTAAATTATAATTTTTCTTTTAGATATTTACCTGTAACAGATTTTTTATTTTTAGAAACCTCTTCAGGAGTTCCCTCTGCGAGCAGTAAACCGCCGTTCTCTCCTCCTTCTGGACCCAAATCTATAATCCAATCAGCGCATTTTATCAAATCAAGATTGTGTTCAACCACAATAATGGAGTGCCCTTTGTCTAATAAAGCATCGAACGATTTTAATAATTTTTTAATATCATGAAAGTGCAACCCTGTGGTAGGCTCATCAAAAACAAAAAGTGCTTTTTCTTTTGTAGCCCCTTTTACCAAAAATGTGGCCAATTTAATACGCTGTGCCTCGCCGCCCGAAAGTGTTGATGATGACTGCCCTAATTGTACATAACCCAATCCTACATCTTGAAGCGGTTGAATTTTTTGTAAAATTTTAGCTTGTTTGTATTCTGTAAAAAACAAAATTGCATCATCAATCGTCATGGTTAACAAATCATTAATGTTTTTGCCTTCGAAATAAACTTCTAAAACTTCTTTTTTAAATCGTTTTCCGTTACATGTTTCGCAGGGCAAAGAAACATCCGCCATAAAAACCATTTCTACATTAATAGTACCTTCACCTTTGCAGGATTCGCAACGACCACCATCAACATTAAACGAAAAATGCTTAGGCAAATAACCTCTGATTTTGGATAATTTTTCTTTTGCGTACAATTCACGCATATCATCGTACGCTTTTATATAAGTAACCGGATTAGAACGAGAACTTCGCCCAATTGGGTTTTGGTCAACATATTCAATATGATGAATTTTGTGATAATGACCTTGCATATCGGTAAATTGTCCTGCTTTTTCTGATATACCTTCTATTTTTTTTTGTAAAGCAGGAAACAATATTTTTTTAACTAAAGTACTTTTTCCGCTTCCTGAAACACCTGTAATTACAGTTAAGCAATCTAGTGGAAAACGCACGTCAAGATTTTGTAAATTGTTTTCTCTCGCGCCTAAAATATCAATATACGCATTCCATTTTCGACGAACTCTAGGTGTTTTTATTTGTAATGCTCCATTCAAATATTTAGCCGTAAGCGAATTTGATTTTAACAATTCGTCAAATGTTCCTTGAGCAACTAACTGTCCGCCTAAGGTGCCCGCCTCGGGACCAATATCAATTATCATATCGGCTTGTTTCATAATGTCTTCATCGTGCTCAACCACAATCACAGTATTGCCTAAATCTCGCAAATTTTTAAGCACTTCAATTAATAATTCGGTATCTTTTGGATGCAATCCGATACTAGGTTCGTCTAAAATATACATTGATCCTACCAAGCTACTTCCTAGCGAAGTTGCTAAATTAATACGCTGCGATTCGCCACCCGAAAGCGTTGCAGAATTTCTATTTAAAGTCAAGTAATCGAGTCCAACGTTACTCAAAAACGACAATCGGTTTTTAATTTCGATTAATAAGCGTTTTGCAATAATCACATCATAATCAGATAATTGTAGTGTATCAAAAAACGGAATTAACTTTTTTATTGGCAAATCTACCAAATCAGAAATTGTATTTTTACCAACTTGCACATAATTTGCTTCAACACGAAGTCGTTTTCCTTTACACGAATAACATTTAGTTTTGCCTCGGTACCGTGATAGCAAAACTCGATTTTGAATTTTATAGTTTTTTTCCTCAAGATCTTTAAAAAAAGCATGAAGCCCTTGAAAATATTGGTTTCCGTTCCAAATTAAGTCTTTTTGAGCGTCAGTTAGTTCAAAATATGGTTTATGAATAGGAAAATCAAACTTATAGGCATGCTTCACCAACTCCTCTTTATACCAACCCATACTTTCGCCACGCCACGGAAAAATAGCGTTTTCAAATATAGAAAGTGCTGTATTGGGCACAACTAATTCAGGATCAATGCCAATAACGGTGCCATAACCCTCGCAAACAGGGCATGCTCCATACGGATTATTGAAACTAAATAAATGAACATTTGGTTCTAAAAATTCGATACTATCTAATTCAAAATTGCCACTGAAAAAAAATCTTTTTTCGGTACCAACTTCTTGTAAATAACAAATTCCTTTACCCTCATAATAAGCCGTTTGAACAGCGTCTGACAATCGATTGTAAAAATCGTCATCATTTTTAACAACAATACGATCTATAATTAACAATGTATTTTTTAAGGTGAGCTTGGTTTTTATAGCATCTAATTCATCTAAGCGAATGGTATCATTATTAACCAAGATTCGAGCAAACCCTTGTTGTAACAATACTTTTAGCTTGTCGTCGAGCTTACGCCCTTTTTCTAAAAAAATTGGAGCAAGCAAAAGCCATTTAGTTTCTAAATCTAATTTTTTAACTTCATTTACTACATCGGTAACGGTATCTTTTTTAACTTCGTGTCCTGAAACTGGCGAAATTGTTTTACCTATTCGAGCAAAAAGCAATTTCATATAATCGTAAATTTCGGTCGAAGTACCCACTGTTGAACGTGCATTTGTAGTATTTACTTTTTGTTCAATAGCAATTGCTGGAGCAATACCTTTAATATAATCAACTTTTGGTTTATCTAATCGTCCTAAAAATTGTCTGGCATACGATGACAAACTTTCTACATAGCGTCGCTGTCCTTCAGCATATAAGGTGTCAAACGCTAATGATGATTTGCCAGAACCAGAAAGACCTGTAATTACCACTAACTTGTTTCTTGGAATGGCGATATCAAGATTTTTTAAGTTGTGAATTTGAGCCCCTTTTATAAGAATATGCTGTTTAGGACTTAGCGTATTGATGTGGTTTGAAAGCATAATTGTTTATTATAAAAATGCAAAGATAATCATTTTGCGATTGATTTTGAATAGTGAACAAACCCCAATTTTAAAAAAATATACTAACAAAATAATAAGTTAAAGTTATATTGTATTACTATTTTTTGTTGCAACTTTGTTTTTAATATGAACAATAAAAATAAATATACTGCCATTAAGTGCTGCTTTTTACATGCTGAGAAGTGCTTTTTGTTATAAATAATATTTTTAATACCAACGTTAATAAATAATAAAAAACTCTTCATACAGCTGAAGAGTTTTTTTATAAATACTGAGTACAAATGAAATCAAAAAATAGGGCAATTTATCAGTTAAATTTTTTAGACCAACGACTGTTTGTAAATAAAAAAAAAGCTAAATATTGGATAAATGAATTATTTAATTGGCTTTTTTGCAATCAGGAAGAATATCTTGATTATGCCTATTTTGAAAAAAAAGAGGTTGAATTGCAGTTACTTTTAGGTGAATTATTACAGCAAGAACATGGAAATTTACCTAATTCGATGTTGCAATCAGCACATTTTTTTAATCATATAGCTGCAATTCATAGAATGCTGTTGCATGATTTAGATGCTGTGATAGAATTTGATCCAGCAGCCCAATCAAAAAACGAAGTTATACTTGCCTACCCTGGTTTTTTTGCAATAACTGTTCATCGTGTGGCACACTATCTTTGGGTTAATAAAAATTTTATTTTGTCGAGAATAATTGCCGAATATGCACATAGTAAAACAGGTATTGACATTCATCCTGGTGCTTCAATTGGTGAATATTTTTTTATAGACCACGGCACGGGCGTTGTAATAGGCGAAACTGCAATTATCGGCAAAAATGTAAAAATATATCAAGGTGTAACCCTAGGTGCATTAAGTGTTAGTAGAGATAAAAAACAAAAAAAGCGACATCCAACTATTGAAAATGGCGTTGTTATTTATGCAAATGCAACTCTTTTAGGCGGTAGCACTATTATTGGTAAAGATGCTATAATTGGAGGTAATGTATGGATAACAAGCTCTATTGCTGAGCAATCAATGGTTTTTCATAAAAACGAAATTAATATAAAAGACAAACCGATATTTTTAGAGGAAATAAATTTTAGTATATAACAAATAAGAAGACAAATTATGAAAGCAAATTCAATTTTAGACACCATTGGCAACACGCCAAGTGTAAAATTAAACAGATTATTTCAGGGCAAAAATGTTTGGATTAAATTAGAGAAATTCAATCCAGGCGGCAGCATTAAAGATCGAATTGCTTTGGCAATGATTGAGGATGCTGAACAAAACGGTATTTTAAAACCAAATAGTGTTATTATAGAACCTACATCGGGCAACACGGGTATTGGATTGGCCCTGGTAGCAGCGGTAAAGGGCTATAAAGTGATTTTGGTAATGCCAGAATCGATGAGCATTGAGCGCCGAAAATTAATGGAAATATATGGTGCTGAGTTTGAACTTACCCCACGCGAAAAAGGAATGAAGGGTGCTATTGAACGTGCAGCTCAATTGGTTTTGGAAACGCCAAATGGATGGTCGCCACAGCAATTTGATAATGTATCAAACATTGAAATTCATAAAAAAACTACTGCACTTGAAATACTTGCTGATTTTCCGGATGGTATAGATTATATTATAACTGGTGTAGGTACTGGTGGGCACATTACAGCCGTAGCCGAAGTTTTAAAACAGTATTATCCTAAATTGCAAGTAATTGCTGTTGAACCAGATGCATCGCCAGTTTTAAGTGGGGGTACTGCGGCGCCACACCCAATTCAAGGTATTGGTGCTGGTTTTATACCACAGAATTATCATGGTAATGTAATTGATGGTGTTATTAAAATAGATAAAGACGAGGCGTTTAAATATACCAAAAGTATTGCAAAATTAGAAGGGATTTTAGTTGGGATTTCAACGGGTGCTTCCTTAGCGGCTGTGGCAAAAAAATTAGAAAGTATTTCAAATGATGCAATTGTATTGACTTTTAATTATGATACTGGCGAAAGATATTTGTCAATTGATGGATTGTTTTAGCTATAATGTGGGCTTTTTGATGGTGCTAAATTGCTTGATTTTTTAATAAATAAAGATTTATTTTGCTACTTAGTTTTGCATTAGGGATAGAAACGGTATCCTTTTTTGCTTTTGGAGCATTTTACGTTGGCAAAAAAGATATAGTGGATAGCCCGACGCATTGCGTTTTTTTTATGAGGAGGAACGACGCTTTAAAAAAAACGCAATGGGGAATGCCTAAATTTATAAATTCTTTGGCGTACTTTGGTCGTAAAGTGCTTTTAATTAGTAAATTTACCAAAAAAAATAAAATTAGATGGAAAATGAATTGATCCGTTTGAACAAATTTTTGTCTGAAATTGGGTATTGTTCTCGTCGTGAGGCCGATAAGCTGATTGAGCAAAAGCGGGTAACTATAAATGATGTAGTGCCCGAAATGGGTACAAAAGTGAGTACTGCTGATACTGTTCGGGTGGATGGAAAATTGGTGCGGGCTAGTCATGAAAAACCAATTTATTTGGCGTTTAATAAACCCATTGGCATAGAGTGTACGACAAATTTAGAGGTTCGCGATAATATTGTGGATTATATTAATTATTCAAAACGTATTTTTCCTATTGGACGATTGGATAAAGCAAGTGAGGGATTGATTTTTATGACGAATGACGGTGATATTGTAAATAAAATTTTACGTGCCCGAAACAATCATGAGAAAGAATATATTGTTACCGTAAACAGGCCTATTACGGACCGTTTTATTGAAAGGATGGGCAACGGTCTACCCATTTTAGATACGATAACCCGCAAATGTGAGGTGCAGCAAATGAGCCATAACGTTTTTAAAATTATTTTAACACAAGGATTAAATAGGCAGATTAGAAGAATGTGCGAATGTCTTGATTATGAAGTTGTTACGCTAAAAAGAACACGAATTATAAACATTCACTTGGATGTTCCAACTGGACGATTTAGAGATTTAACAGCCGCGGAGATTGCCGAATTAAATGCTTTAATTGAGCCGTCGAGTAAAACCGAAGAAGCGAGTTTTGACAAAATTAAATACACTCGAATTAATAGTCAAAGTAAACGCAGTTAATATGAAATTGTTAGGTTAAAAAGACAAAAAAGCAACCGTATAAAACTATTTTTAAACGGTTGCAATATTTACTTAATATGGTTTTGGTTTATTTGATATGTAAAATTTTTGTGCTGTAATTTATTGTATTACTTTGAATTTTTATTAAATATAAGCCGTCCAATAAAGGTACTTTTATTGCCAAGCAATTTATTTCGTTTGCTGCACTTGTAATCGCCGTCCATTGTTGCACTTCATGTCCTGAAATGTCGTAAAGTGTTATATTTACTTCATTAAAATCAATTTTTGCCATAATTTCGATTTGATTTGTGAACGGATTTGATATTTGGAAATTACTTTTTAACAATTCAGTATTGGCGGTACTTAAAATTGGGAGGCCTCGAACGCAAATTACAGGATAACTTGTAGTTTTGGGTTCATAAGATGTAATACCAGAATTTTGAAAATCGTTGTACCATGCTGATGTAGAGCCTGGTGCAAACAGGCTTGTTGATGTCCAGTATCGTGAGGAAAAAACTGTTGGAAAAAAACTGGTATTTATTGAAGGTGCGTTGGTAGTTTCGCTATTAAGTGATACTAATTCTTTAATAGTAGGCATACGCCAATCGGAATAGGTTGCTACAATTAAATTTTCGGAATATAGTAGGGCTTGTTCCCATGTATATGTAGTTGTTGCAGGCGATTTTTGCCACATTAACCCTGTTACATTATCAGTAATTGTGCCGTCGTTATTGTCGGTAAAATTAGCTACACTTGTGGCAGTTCTATCAGATCGTACAGCTCTGGCATGATATTTTTTTATACCCCCGGCGCTAATAGTTTCTGTTTTTAATTTTGGCCCTGTACCACCACCAGCATTTGTAATCCAAATTGTATTTGCATTATTATATTGCACAGTTGAAGTCCACCAATATTCGGCATTTGTATTTGGAAAATAAGTGGTGTTCAAAGCAGGATTATTTCTGTCGAAATTTAAAATAGACATACTTTCTTCTTTTGTTGGCAATCGCCAATCTGAAAAACCACCTAACACTAAATTATCACAATAAATTGTACCGTTTTCGATGGTTAATTCGCCGCTATCGCCCTGTTGCCACATCAATCCAGTAACATTATCAGTAATTGTTCCGTTGTTATTATTAGTAAATGAGGGCGTATTGATAGCATAATCGTTATCTTCGCCAAATGTTGTTGTGTAACTAGCCGTTTGTCCGGTATCGGGCAATAAATACATGGTTTTTTGAACCGATTGCGCAAATAAAAAGCAATTAATTAAAAGTGCGATTTTTGTAAATTGTAATTTTTTCATAAGTAATTTTTAGTTATTTAACATACGTTCCATTGTCCAAAACAAAGCAATGCAACATATTGCGAATGCCAATGGATTTACTAATTTTGGTTTATACCATTTTTTATTTTTAAATTGTTTTGCTATACAAAAATAGCAAATCATAATAATTGTAATTTGTGCAAGTTCGACGCCGATATTAAAACTTATCAGTGCAGTAAAAAAATCATTTTCTGGCAAACCAATTTTATTTAACACCGTTGCAAATCCAAGTCCGTGAAACAAACCAAAAATAAAAACAAAACCAAAACGCAAAAATTTTAAATTAGTTGGAAAAATAATATTAAAACTAACCGCAAAAATAGACAAAGCAATGATTACTTCGATGTAGTGGCTGTTTACAATTAAAATTCCGGTTGCTGCCATACCCAAAGTTAAGGAGTGTGCAATTGTAAAAATAGAACATTGCAATAACGCAGATTTGAAATTAGAATTTGAAAAAAATAACGTTAATATAAACAATATATGGTCAAATCCCAAAGGAATTACGTGTAAGTAGCCTAATTTTAAATAGTATAAAATCATAATTTTATTTTAACCAACAGATTTATAACTGCCATTTTTGTTTTATTTTGTGCGTCCTCATAAACATATAATAACACTAAACTTTGCTAAAAAAGGTGTTCTAGGTGTAAAATGAATTTCAGATAGTGGCACAGTTTCGTTTTTTAATTGACTTTCAGTATCAAATTGTGTTTCTTTCCATCTTGATTTGAACACATTTTGAATTGTTAGTCCTACTCCCATTTTTTGGTAGCATAATTAACAGCGCCATCAAAAATAAAATACCCTTTTGCAGTAACCAAATTAGCCTCGTCGGCTGGTCTGTCGCCCATAAATCTATACCGAAGACTGCCGTTCCAACCAAATTGTTTTCTGTATGATAAACCTCCAACACTCGTACATCTTGGTGCTAACGGTAAATAGTTTTCATTAGTTACAGTGTTCAATGCTCTCGGATTGGCAATATTAACATCAATATCAGCGTAAATAAATTTTGCAATTTCATATCCTACTTACATATCATAACCAAATCGTTACGTTTATCCACCCGCTTCAACAACACCTTCATCACCAACATAAACAAATTCTTGGTCAAGCCATAAAAACAATACTGCGGATTGGATTACTAAATTTTTTCCTATTTTAAAAAAACCACCAAAATCTGAACCATACGCTGGCGGAAGCACTTTTTTGCCATTTTGCTGCACCACTACTCGAGTATCATTGCTATGAAATCCTTTTCCGTTGTATAAATACAATTGTAATTTATCATTTAAACGATAATTGAAATTTAATTTCGGACACACTATTGTTGCACTAGTATTTACTGTATGGAACATTAATTTATCATTATAATTGTTGATAAAATAATCAAAGCGCACGGCACCAGTAACATCTAACTTGTCGTTAAGTACTAATTTTTGACTGTAATATGCTGCACTATTAAATTCATTTACGTCACCTAAAGTTAAACGATCTGTTATAATATTTCTGTTTTTTGTCCGTGATAATTCAATATTATTTACATTGTCATATCGAGTTTGAATTCCTGCTTTAGTTTCTGTTTTATATGTACCTATGTAATACTCGTTTTGATAAATGCTGTTGTACCCAATTATATTTCTGTTTTCTTTTTGACGAATTTGGTCTCCATTTAGCGCATCTACTTTAAAAAAAGTAAAATTAGAATACAATTCAAAGTCGTATTTTGAATAATATAATTGATTGCGAACTGTTGCACGATCTTTAAATTTGGTTAGCAATTCTGTACTGATATTATACCGTGATGTTTGACCTCCTTCAGTCGTATCTATTGCACCATACCAACCTACCAATCCGCTTTCGACTGCTCTATTTGGTATTTGCCCACTTGCAGTCCATTTGCTAGTAAAACCAGTTGCAGCTGCGGTTAAAGTGTTGTTTCCGACTTTGGTTTCATGGTATTTTAACATCACATTATGCCGACTAAAATTCTGTGAACTATCGAAATACCCATCGGTAAAAGAGCTTTCGCCTGCTAAATACAGGCTATTGCCACGTGTATTTACATTTACATTTAATAAATTTAATCCAACAATGCCGCGAAAAGTATTATATTGTCCATCTTCAATTTTCACAAAATTATTTTCTAGATAATTTTTAGTTTTAAAATCAACAAAACCCGCCGTTGTAAAATTACCCTTACCTGCAAAATAGGGTCCTTTGTTAAAATTAACTTTATCTATAAATTCTGGTATCACAAAATGTAAATCGGCATAGCCTTGACCATGCGCGTGACTAGCGATATTTACAGGTATTCCGTCAACTGTAATGTTAATATCTGTTCCATGATCTAAATCAAAGCCTCTTAAAAAAAGTTGTTCTGCCTTGCCTCCACCAGCATGTTGACCAGTAAATAACCCCGGGACTATTCGCAATACTTCTTGCGAATTATTAATGGGTCTTAACTGAATATCCAAATCACTGATTGTTTTAAAAATATCGTTACCAAATGACGCTTTTATAACTACTTCTTCAAGTCTTGATGTTTTTTTAGATAAATAAATGATAACTTTATTTTGATTGAATACCAGATCAGATAACATTATTTTTTTGCTTTCAAAACCTATACATTTAATTATTAAAACTGTAGTGCTTTGTTTTAATTTTGATAAACGTACCACACGATTTTTCATCTGCGCTTTGAAAAAACGAACTATCTTAATTTTGAACTGAAACCGACTGAATTGGAACCTTTGTAACGTCATTTACGAAATAAATACTTTTGGTTTGTGCATTTAATAAGCACGTCGTTAAAAAACAAAAAAGCATTGCAACAATATTTATCATTTATATTTAAAAAAATACCTGCAAAATTATATAATATTTTGCAGGAATTGATAATAATTATTCTACAACTATTTTCTTTGTTATTGTACCTTTAGCCGTTTTAATAAAAACATAATACACTCCATTTCTTAGCGCATTTACTTTGATAGAATTTTCAAATTCAGTTGTATTGTATACTAATTTACCATTGGTATCGTACATTGAAATAGCACTAATATCAGATGGTACCATTGTTCCATTCAAATCTACCGTAAACGCATCTTTTACAGGATTCGGATATATTTTAATGGCATTTGCATCTAAAGTAAATGCAGCAATTGCTAAAACTGGTACCGTACATTGTGCAAAGCCGTTATAAGTAGTGGTAGTTGTTGCAGTAGGTGTAACATATTTAAAGGTATATGTTGTGCCGCTCCAGCTATAATTAGTGGCATAGCCAGCAGTTCCATTTAATGTATAAGTAGTATTATAACCATTACTTGTTGCATTTATTGCGCATGAAGTAATTAACGCACCATTTAAGGGAGTCCAATTTTCTGTTCGTACAGGTAATGCCGAAGGTTGCGGTATAATTTGAGCAGTTGCATCTTCGGTAACTTGACCAACCATATTTCCTATCATATAAGGAGCCGCCGCTGTACCATGATAATGATAAACACTGTTAAAATAATGCCCATGATTCGCATCTAAAGTAGTCATAGCAACACCACTTGGCTCAAAAGCACCATAAACAGCATAACCATCTAAAGCATAAGCTATTGGTAAAGTATTTGATGTAGTTCCGTACAAATGTAATGGTGCTGTATGATAATGATAATCGTCACCACGACCGCAATGACCACCCCATGTATCTAATTGACCTGTTAAAAAAGCATCTGCTCCAGTATTAGTATATGGGTTAAAAATAGCTATTCCGTTCACAGCAATTGCAATAGCACCACGTGTAAAGTGTACCGCAGTTACAGGCACTGGAGTTGTAGCAACCACCGGATTTAAAGGAATACTCCAATAATTTGTACCCGTGTAACATTGTGGAATTGGCACTTGTTGTTGCCACCCTGCACTCGAAATACCAGTCATCATTGCATGCGTAGTTGGTATTCCTTTTGATTGCACATAAAAATAAGTTGCATCATACGTTGTATAAACATTAGGTTTAAAAGGTACAAAAGCCAAATTAACTACAGCAGGATCGGTGGTAGTAACTAGTGCTTTGAAACTATATAAAATAGACGACAGTCCAACAATAAAAAAACAAGCTACAATGCGCATTCTATTTCGTTTTACTAAAAAATACGTTCCCATTAAAATTACCAACAGTAAAAATAACGAAGTACATAATTTTTTAAAATTGAAGACTGCCATCTTCTTTGGTGCAACAATTTGAGAATTTAAATTTAAAATTTTGTTGTATTCCTGCGCAACAAACTGTCTGTCTGATGCGGCAAAATTTACTAATGGAAGGTGAAGAATTTGATTTGTTTCATTTTCAAGATATACAACATTGTCTTTCATCATCATAAAAGAACCCGTAATTTCTGTATTATTCACGTTCCAAGTACGAAGTTGCATACTTTCAGTAGCAACGTCATGTGCAAAAGAATAACACCCAAACAATAAAAATAAGATGTAAATAAAATAATTTTTTTTCTGATTAAAAAAGTCTAGTAGTTTCATAAGTTTAATTTTTAATTTAATTTGTTTGTAATATTTTAGTGGTATAATTTACGTTTTCTCCTTGAATCTTTAAAAAATATAAACCTTTGATACTTGAATTTTGTATCATTAAATTTTTAGCTTCATTTGGTACAAAGTCAATATTTTGCCATTTTTGAATTTCTCTACCAGAAATATCGTACAAAAATACGTCCAAATTAGTATTAATATTAGATGCAGAGATTACGATTTGATTGGCAATAGAATTATCAATTTTGAAAACAGTAGTAGTTTTCGTTATTGTGTTTGCCAATACTGCGACTGTTTTTCGTGCCAAAACCAAATTATCTAATATTAAATTTGACGACCAAATAAAGCTGGCAGACGGCCAGGCAGTAGTTGCAAATCTAGTGTAAGAAATGTCATTGGTAACCGCAGTTGGGGTATAGATTGTTGCCGTTGGCCACGCAGAATCACTATAAGACGCTACATTCCAATTACTTGGCATTGCATAATGAATGCCGTAACAATTTCCGTTGCACGTAGGCGCTGTATTGGAAGTTGTTGTGGATCGTGTTCCATTCGCTAGCTCAACAACCGAACTTAAATTTTCTATTGGTGCAATATAGTACGTTTGTACTTTCCAAGTTGCATCTGTAACCGTACCATCACTAAACTGTGCTATAAAACCGCCATCGCCAGGATGATATAAACTAGTTGGACTTTGAATTTCTGAACCTAAGCCCAAGCGCTCTTCCCAGTCAACAAGTTTTACTGCCACCGTATACGGTCGTAATACCTTAAATTTTATAACCGACGAGTTAAAAGGTGTAAAAGGAATGGGATCAATGCCAACCAAAACGCCATTGATATACATTTCAAAAAAATTATCAGAAAAAATATAGGCCGTTATCACATCACCTCCAGCGTCGATAATAGTCGTAGGGACTCCCGATAAATTTGCGGTTGCGAGCGACGTTGGCGTTACATTATTGCACGTATTGTATAAATCAGAGGCATAAGGACCAATAACAAAATTTGTTGCAGCAGGTACCGTCCAAATACTTGCATCGCTAGCAGTAATTGTGCCCAACGGCGTTGTGTGGTTACTTGCGCAACTTGGCATTAAATTGGCAGTTGTTGTTGTTCCTAAACCTTGCGTCACAGAACCAGTACCGGTATACGTTCCTGTTTGTGCATTCGCTACACATCCTGCATTAAAAATAACAATAAGTAAAATTTTCTTCATAGTAAATTAATTTAATTACGGACATCTTATTTATCTGAAACGCATCTAAAACCAATATGTTCCATACTTGTGTCGGGCGTATCTTTCATTCTACAGGAATTTCTATACCCCGAGCAATATCCGTCACTACATAAAAATGACCCCCCTCGAAGCACTCTTTTTTCTGCCTGTTCGTCCTCACGGTCGTACCCTTTAGTTGCACCCTTTGGATTTCTTACTCCCTTTGCAACCGATTTATAATAATTTGTATCGTACCAATCATTGCACCATTCCCAAACATTTCCTGCCATATCGTACAGACCATATCCGTTGCATTGAAATGATTGTACTGGAGCCGAATTAGAAAAATTATCACGAAGTACATTGTTATTTGGAAATGCACCCTGCCAATTATTCATTTTCGGTTTTCCAGCGTCAACTGCTTCATTTCCCCACGCGTATAAAGCATTTTTCATAGTACCACGTGCTGCAAACTCCCACTCTGCTTCGGTTGGTAAGCGTTTTTTTGCCCATTTACAATACGCCTGTGCATCAATCCATGAAACGTGAACAACCGGATAATTTTCTTTACCAGTAATGGTTGATTCTATACCCGACGGATGTTTCCAATTTGCGCCGTATGCTATTTGCCACCAATACTCCTTATTGTTTGCGTTGAATACTAATGACGATGGTTGTAATTTTTCATCTGATGGCTTAACCGTTCCTTCAGGTAATTGCTTTTTTAAGTCGTTCCAATCGATTTTTTTTTCTGCGGTTGTAATGTAATTAGTTTGCTTTACAAATACAGCAAATTCTGCATTTGTAACTTCGGTTTTATCCATCCAAAAACTATTTACTGTGACTTTATGTTTAGGATATTCATCTTGTTGTGCTTGATTATTATCCGCTCCCATTTCAAAACTTCCACCAGTTATAAAAACCATATTGCGGTGCGTATTATTATTTTTTGTGCAAAAGTTTAAATTTGGATTTATAAAAAAAAGACTAAAAAAAACTACTAAGCAATACCCACTACTCATTTTTGTTTTACAATTTTAAATATTTTGTTTTGACTTGCTATTTTTAATACATAAACTCCGTCTTGCAAGTATGAAAAATCGACACTTGCGCAATTTGTTCCTGAATATATTTTATTTCCGTCCATTGCATAAAGTTCAAAAAAATCAGTATCATTTACATTATCTAATAAAATAAAATTTGAAAATGGATTTTCCTTTAAAATTATTTCAGAATTTGAATTAAAAAAAGATTCTGTGTTTAAAGTGGTACAAGAAATTCCTGAACCGACTAGTGTTGCCATTTCGGAGCACAAATAATTATAATTTACACTATCTGTCGTTGACATTGTTGTTGCTAATAAATTATTGGTTTCGGCCGGATTAACAGTTAAATTGTATAACTTCTCAGTTCCATTTGTAAATTTTAATAATTTATAATTTGCATTTCTAATCGTTTTACCATCGCTAGAAACAGTGGGGTTTTTAAAAATTTCTGAAAAAGCCCAAGGGCGAATTGTGGTGTTTTGATTTAAAATTATTGGTAACAAACTTTTGCTATCAACCGTAGTAGTTGGTATTTGACTTTGCCAATTTAGTACGCCAAATAGTTCTAATATGGTCGCAAATAGGTCATTAGTGTTAACTAAAGCATCACTTGATCTGTTCGGATTTGCAACATCAGGTCCCGATATAATCATTGGCACAGTAATTCCGCCTTGATATATACTGCCTTTTGATGGTGTAGTTTGTGCTACCAAACTCTCGGACCCATTATCACCAATAAAAATAATATCTGTGGTGTCCCATTTGCCAGAACTTATTAAATAATCGAAAAAACGACCTATTTCAGTGTCCATAGCTTCGGTCATTGCCTTAAAGTATGCCACCGGATTTGCAGCTATATCTGCTTGCGTGCCTGACAATGTATTATTAGTGAGTAAATTAACCGGTGGCAAATGATACGGTGTATGAGGAGCATTAAAAGCCAACCATAGAAAAAATGGTTTTGTTGTAGGTTGATTATTTAAGTACGTAATCGCATTATTTACGTTTTCTGTTGTGGCATAATTAGTACATGTAGATGGTACGCCATTAGTTATTTTTGACCAATTATAAAAATTATTTACTAGCTGTCCGGGAGCACCAACTGCGCCTAGCAAACTGCCTTCGTAGTGATCAAAACCCATTGTGGTGGGATAATTATAACCCGCAGATGAAAAATCGGTCACGTGCCATTTGCCTATGCAGGCCTTTGAAATTGCATTTGGAGCATATAGATTTAAAATTTTTGGTATAATTTTTTCATTGATACTTAATTTTGGATTGCTTCCGTCAACCACATCACCAACACCCGTTCTGAAGCCATACCGCCCTGTTAAAATTCCGGCACGTGTGGGCGAACAAAGCGGATTTGACCAAGCATTATTAAAAACTACACCGCGATTTAAGAGCCTTTTTACATTAGTTAAGTTAACTGTATTTAAATGATCGGTATAAAAATCACAATAATTTTTACCCAAATCATCGGCAATAATCAATATGACATTGCGATTTTGTGCGTGTCCGAAACTGAAAATTAGAATTATAAGAATTATTTTTTTCATAATTGTTGCTATTACATTTTATACTTTTCTCCCCTAAAAAAAATTCTACATCCAAAAGATTCTGTAACAGGGTTTGACACCTTTTTATTAAGCATAATTTCGTTAAGAGCATTATCTAACATTGGGTTTGCCTTGTCTTCTTCGCCTGCATTATCATCTATAGCTCCTTGATATTTGATGTCGTACTTGAACTGTTTATTTTTTACAATTATATAGGCTTGAGGTGTATGCGTTGCTTTAAACTGTTTGGCAATTTTTTGCTCTTTATCTTGTAAGTATGGAAAATTGAATTGTGATTTTTTAGCTTTTTTTTGCATCAAAATAAATGACTCTTCTGCGTAAACTAAGGTATCCATTGAATTTAAAACCAGTAAAGGAAACCCTTTATTTTTGTATTTAAGATTTAAATTATTAAGTCGATTGGTATAAAAATTTGCCATTGGACATTTATTACAAATAAAAACTATGATAAATCCTTTTGCATTTTTAAAATCGGATAAAGCAATGTCTTTATTAGAAACGCTTTTAAGTTTAAAATTTCCTATTGCTGGATCGCTGCTTTTTTTATAACCTGAGTTAACAAAAAATGTACAACATACTGCCAATAAAATAAAAAATTTATTCATAATATTACTTTTTGCTATTAGATGGTATACTATTGATTCTTACTTTTTGAAATGCACAAGTATAAACATTACTTTTGTTACAATTAATTAGTTGCTTTATGCTGCATTACGATGCGTTAAGGATTGCAGTGAAAATCCTTTTTTAAAGCTTTTTTTGCTTTAAAAAAGATTGTAACGTAAAGCCTGACCTGTCATTGCTAGGAACGACGCAAACAGGTAACGCCCAAAAATAATATATTAAATTACTGTATTTAGGTTTTTTTATTTATTAATTTTTAATGAATTTTTTACTTGTTGTGCTTTTGTATTGTTTGTCTTTCATTTGTAAGATATATGTTCCGGTTGCTAGGCTTGAAACATCAATTCCGTTTTGCCATTCGGGTTGTGGCAGCATCATAACTACCCGCCCAGTTACGGTTGTAATTGTTACGTAGTAAATTTCGGTGTTGGCATCATTTAAATTAATATAAAGCGTGTTGGTTGTTGGGTTTGGATATAAACTAAATGAAGTATCTATCATATTTTGATTGGTTGACAGTGTGCTCGTTACCACAAATTGTCCCATCATTCCCTCATCTTCGTGCGTTAAGGCGTGACAATGGTACATGTAAGGCCAAGTTGCATCGGCATAATCATCAAATTTAGCAATAAAAGTGACCGAGCCACCTATTGGCAACCATACAGAATCTTTCCAGCCTTGTTCATAAGTTCTCACGGTAGTGCCAATATTTCCGCCGCTTCGTGACAAAATTTTAAATGCAACATCGTGTATATGAAAGGTATGTCCAAAAATATTGTTGTTTACGATTGTCCATTTTTCGTATGCGTCTAAGGCAACGGTTTTTGGAACGAGTGCGTCGGTATAGAAAGCGTTGTCTAAACCAAAAGCCGTTCCTGCTTGACCGCCCGTGACTGTTATTGTTCGTGAATTTGTGGTGTTTGCTGCGGTCCAATACGTATTTGAAATTAAAGAGCTTGGAATGGCTGTTATTGCCGTAGTTGCTGTGGTTGCTGCTGCTACGTTAATATGTAAAAATGTAAATGTTGTATTATTTAATAATCCTCCATTTAATGGTCCATTACCACCTGTTGGTGTTGTTGGGTTTCCTTCTAATCCTGGCCATCCAAAAGTAGATTGTCCGGGAGTTAATAATTGAATTTGTGCTGTTGTATTGTATGCCTTTAAATCTAGAGTGCTTCCCACGGTACTTCCTGATAAATCTACTAAAATTTCGGCACGTTCACCTGTTGATAATGGTAATCGAGTCACCGCTATTGGTGTTTCTAGCATGCCGCCATCGTTTGCAATTACGTAAAAAACACGATCGTCGCTAAAGCCTATGTTGTAGGCACGTTGTACCTCAGCATTTAAAAAACGCAATCGCACCACTTGTTTTGGTAAACTAACTTGTGGATTTAATGTACCATTCACCATTGCATAATCACCATAATTATCAGCAAGGGTTGCAGCCATGGCATTTGTTGTAGCAATAAATCTTCGACTTGATAATGCCAACGGTATATCATCTACGCCGTAAGTACGCGGAATAGCTAATGCTGCTTCCGCTGCATCTTTGACTATCATAAAGCCACCAATTCCTTTAGTTAATTGTGCTTGCGTTGTGGCGTGCATGTGTGGATGGTACCATAAAGTAGCTGCTTGATTTTTTACTGTCCAGTAAGGTTGCCACCCAGCACCAACCGCAACTACTTGATGAGGACCTCCGTCCATTATAGCGGGTAAATGCGAACCATGCCAATGTACTGTGGTAGCTTCATTTAAACTGTTTTTAATATTCATGTGAATGACTTCACCTTTATTATATATTAATGTAGGTCCCCAAAAATTATTTTTTTGTGTAGGCGAGCTATACGAACCCGTAACAGTTTGATTACCTGATCTAAATTGTTTAACCGTATCTTTAATAGTCAATGTAAAAGTTCGCCCTGTTGGTCCAACCGTACCGTAATAGGCTTCAGGAATAACCAAAGAACTGTACTGTGCAATTGTTAAATTCGCAGTAAAACAAGCAAATAACGATAATAGTACTAAATTTTTTTTCATAACATCGTGCATTAATTAATTTTTATACAAGTATACAACTTAATACGTAAAAAAATAAATAAAAGAGGTAAATAGTATTTATTTGTCGGTAAACGATATATTGAGTAATGCGCTAAAATAAGTTTACCGTTGAAAATCAGATGTTCACCTCTTTTTTTAGATAAATTACATCAATTACATTACTTTTGATTTTTAAAATGTTAATAATGACAAAAAAAACACAGCTAATTGCACAGCACATTTTGGGATGTTTGGCATTTTTGTCACTTCCAATTATTACATACCCTAATTTTGATAATTATGATAACCCATTTTTAGATGGTCGATTTTTAAAGGTAATGTTTAAGCAATTTTTACTATTACTATTTTTTTATGTGAACTATTATTATTTTTTACCAACCTATTATTTCAAAAAACAGTACTTAAAATTATTCATGGCTGTATCCGTTACATTAGCCATAATTTTAGTACTTGGCACTATTTTTACCCCAGTAGAGCGTCATAGAAAAGAAGGGGCGCTAAGGGAAGAGCAGCGTGCAAATAGCCGCCGTGATTATAATAATTCAGTTATTATTAATGAGCAATCGTTTGATGAGAATAGGCCTAGAATTGATTCTCGAGAGTCTAATAAAAGACCGAACGGAGTACAATTAAACCGAACAGAGTATACGATAATACAATTTTTTTTTATTTTTATAATTTCCATATCTTTTAAAAACACCAAACGGCTTGAAGAGCTTAACGAAGAAAAAATAAAATCCGAACTATCCTACTTAAAGGCACAAATTAATCCGCATTTTTTATTTAATACATTAAATAGTTTGTATGCGTTAACGATTCAAAAATCAGACAAAGCACCTGATGCCGTTTTAAAATTATCAGGACTAATGCGGTATGTAGTAACTGATAGTGCGCAAGAATTAGTTGGTTTACAAAAGGAACTTAATTACTTGAATGATTATATAGAACTTCAAAAACTGCGAATGGACAATAACATCAAATTTTTATATACAGTTGACGGTCAAATACAAGGAGAAACAATAACACCGCTAATACTGATTCCGTTTATAGAAAATGCTTTTAAATACGGCATAAATCCCGAAGAAAATTGCGATATTAGTATTTCGATTTTTATTAAAGATTCTAGTTTACAACTTAAAGTTATCAACAAAATTGTAGTCAATAGTACGATTGATGATGCATTAAAAAGTGAAAAAGGTATTGCAAGCTGTTTAAAAAGATTAAATTTTATTTATCCAAATAAACATAGTTTAGATTTAAAAAATGATGGTTTTACTTATACGGTTTTACTTAACATACAACTACAATGATACGAGCAATTGCAATTGATGATGAACCATTGGCACTACAAATTATTGCTCATTATTGCAGTAAATCGGTATTTATAAATTTAGAAAAAACATTTACCTCACAAAGTGAAGCCCTTACATATTTAGAAAATTATCCGGTTGATTTATTATTTTTAGATATTCAGATGCCTGCAAAAAACGGTATCGACTTTTACAAATTGCTACAGAATAATCCTATGGTAATTTTTACAACGGCTTACAGCGAATATGCCGTTGAAGGATTTAATGTAAATGCAACCGATTATTTACTAAAACCGTTTTCGGAAGAACGGTTTTTAATTGCTGTTGAAAAAGCAAAAAATGAATATGAATTTAAAAAAGAACAGATTATCGAAACCCATTTGACCGTTAGGGCAGATTATAAATTGTATCGAATAGCATTTGCAGATATCGAATTAATTGAAGGTTTGGATGATTATGCACAAATTCATTTAATTGATAAAACCAAAATTGTAGCACGGTTATCGATGAAGAATATTTTAGAAAAATTACCAGAAAAATTATTTTTAAGAGTACATCGGTCTTTTATAATTCCGCTAAACAAGGTCAAATCGATACAAAATAAAACTATTTTCATCAAAGACTTTGTTATTCCAATTGGTGATACATATAAAGAGACCGTTTTAAAACAATTATAAATTACTGTGGAACTGGTTGAAACAATCAGTAACTTGTTTTGAAACAAAAAATATTACGAAGATTGAATATTAACTTTAAAGGATGAAAAATGAACAAAATGAAAAAATTAACTGTTGTATTTATTTGTGTATTATTTGGATGTACTGCTGCAGCACAACCACGGGCAAATAATGATAGACCAAAACCGCCATCGCCAACCGAAATGCTTGAACGTATTACAAAAGACTTACAACTTTCGGAAACACAACAAACCCAATTGAAAACTTTTTTAGACAGTCAAGATCTTAAAGCACGACCCACAGATGAGGAACGAAAAATACGTGGTGAAAATGATAGAAAATTAATGGATATAAAATTAAAAACCATTTTAACTGCAGCGCAATATACTAAATGGCAACAAATCAAAGCGAAAAGAAGGCCTAAGGGTGATAAACCGCCGAGAGAATCAAAAAATAATTAAAAAAATATTTTAAAAACATACAAATCGCATAATTAGCAATTGCTACTTATGCGATTTTATAATTTACGTGACGATTTATTTAATTTTATCTTTACGTTGTTCCCGCGCCAAAAGTGTATTTTTCAGCAACATAGCAATTGTCATTGGACCTACTCCGCCTGGAACAGGTGTTATATGCGACACTTTTTTCGAAACATTTTCAAAATCAACATCCCCAGTAATAACGTAGCCTTTTTCGGTTGTTTCATCTACAACTCGAGTAATACCAACGTCAATAACAACAGCACCCTCTTTTACCATTTCGGCTTTTAAATAGTTTGGCACTCCAAGAGCTGTGATAATTATATCAGCTTGAGTAGTAATTTGCGCAATATTTTTGGTGTAAGAATGTGTTAGTGTAACGGTTGAATTTCCCGGAAAACCCTTACGTCCCATTAATATACTCATAGGTCTGCCTACAATGTGGCTTCTACCAATAACAACGGTATGCTTACCTTTGGTTTCTACTCCATATCGTTCTAATAATTCTAAAATACCAAAAGGTGTTGCTGGAATAAAAGTTGTCATATCCAGTGCCATTTTACCAAAATTTTCAGGATGAAAACCATCTACATCTTTACTTGGATCTATTGCCATTAGCACTTTTTGAGTATCAATTTGATCTGGTAAAGGCAATTGCACTATAAATCCATCAATAGTATCGTCGTCGTTTAGCTTTTTTATTTTTTTTAATAATTCAGTTTCCGACGTTGTGCTTGGCATTTTTATAAGTGTTGATTCGAAGCCCACAAGTTCGCATGCACGCACTTTATTGGCAACATAAGTCATACTTGCTCCATCACTGCCAACAATAATTGCTGCTAAGTGAGGCACTTTTTCGTTATTTGTTTTCATCAAATTTACTTCGATAGTAATTTCTGCTTTGATGTCAGCCGCTGTTTTTTTTCCGTCAAGTAATATCATCTGTAATTATATAAAAGTTGAAATTGGCATATTAATTTAGAGATAAAAAATAAGGTTTAAATTGAGATTTTTTCCTGTCTCAATTTAAACCTTACGCTACTTTTATTTCATATTTCCCATCATTCGCATCATGTTTTTTCCGCCTGGCCCTTGCATCATTTTCATCATTTTGCTCATTTGTTCAAATTGTTTCAACAATTGATTGACTTGCTCTACTTTTGTTCCTGAGCCTTTTGAAATTCTAATTTTTCTTTTGGCGTCAAGCAAATTAGGTTTGCTCCTTTCTTTTGGTGTCATCGAATGTATCATGGCTTCAATATGCTTAAAAGCGTCGTCTTCAATTTCAACATCTTTCATTGCTTTCGAGGCACCAGGAATCATGCCTACTAGGTCTTTCATGCTTCCCATTTTTTTTATTTGTTGTATTTGAGATAAAAAATCGTCAAAACCAAATTCATTTTTCGCAATTTTCTTTTGCAATTTTCTCGCTTCCTCCTCATCGTATTGCTCTTGTGCTCTTTCCACCAATGATACTACGTCGCCCATTCCAAGGATTCGTTCGGCCATACGTTCTGGATAAAAAATGTCTATTGCATCCATTTTTTCTCCGGTACCAATAAATTTGATTGGTTTGTCAACTACCGATTTAATCGAAATAGCGGCACCACCTCGGGTATCTCCATCTAATTTGGTTAAAATTACTCCGTCAAAATTCAATCTGTCGTTAAATGATTTTGCTGTATTTACGGCATCTTGACCTGTCATAGCATCCACTACAAACAAGGTTTCGTGCGGTTTAATAGCTTTATGAACATCTGCAATTTCTGTCATCATTTGTTCGTCAACTGCCAAGCGACCTGCTGTATCAATAATAACAACGTTAAATCCGTTGGCTTTTGCGTAAGCAATTGCATTTTCTGAAATATGAACAGGATTTTTAGAATCGGGCTCTGCATAAACCTCTACCCCTATTTGCGCACCAACTACTTGTAACTGATTGATTGCCGCAGGACGGTATATATCACAGGCCACCAAAAGTGGCTTTTTGTTCTTTTTAGTTTTTAGGTAATTAGCTAATTTTCCTGAAAATGTAGTTTTTCCAGAACCTTGTAGTCCTGACATTAAAATTACGGTAGGATTGCCCGACAAATTAATTCCTGCTGCATCGCCGCCCATTAATTGAGCCAACTCGTCTTTAACAAGTTTTACCAACAATTGACCAGGTTGCAGGGTCGTAAGTACATTTTGGCCTATCGCTTTTTCTTTTACTCTGGTTGTAAAGTCTTTCGCTATTTTAAAATTTACATCTGCGTCAAGTAAGGCGCGACGCACTTCTTTAAGCGTATCGGCAACGTTTATTTCGGTTATTTTTCCGTGACCCTTAAGTATATGAAATGCTTTATCTAATTTTTCGCTTAAACTATTGAACATTGTACTTTATTTTTTAATTATTTGCAAATATAACTTTTAGATTTTAGATTTTAGATTTTTGTACAATAATTTACATTCTGTCTGGAACCTGAATTCCTAGTAATAAAAACGCAGATTCAATTGTATCGGCAACTTTTATAGACAATTGTACGCGAAATACCTTTTTATCACTATTTTCCTCTCCTAAAATAGAAACAGTTTGATAAAACGAGTTGTATTCTTTTACTAATTCATACGTATAGTTAGCCACCAAAGCTGGACTGTGGTTTTTTGCAGCATCTTGAATTACAGTTGGATACAATGCAATTTGCTTTATTAATGCTTTTTCTTTTGGGTGTAATTCTGTTTGAATTGTTTGTGTAATTTCAAAATCGGCTTTTCTTAAAATAGATTGAATTCGTGCAAAAGTATATTGAATAAATGGTCCGGTATTTCCAGCAAAATCAACTGATTCTTCAGGATTAAATAAGATTTGCTTTTTTGGATCAACTTTAAGGATGTAATATTTTAATGCCCCCAAGCCAATAATTGAATATAACTTTACTTTTTCGTGATCAGAATAACCTTCAAGTTTACCCAAATCGGTGGCTATTTTCGCTGCTGTTTCGGTCATTTCTATCATCAAATCGTCAGCATCAACTACAGTGCCTTCTCGCGATTTCATTTTGCCCGATGGCAACTCGACCATACCATACGATAAATGATATAAATTAGCTGCCCAATCAAAACCTAATTTTTTTAAAATTAAAAATAGCACCTTAAAGTGATAATCTTGCTCATTTCCAACAGTGTATACCATTCCTCCCACGTCTTCAAAATCTTTAACACGTTGAATTGCCGTTCCGATATCTTGAGTCATATATACGGCTGTTCCATCCGAACGCAACACTATTTTTCTGTCTAAACCATCTTCTGTAAGATCAATCCAAACCGAGCCGTCAGCATCTTTTTCAAAAACACCTTTTTCTAAGCCAAACTGAACCACTTCTTTACCTAATAAATAGGTATTGCTTTCGTAGTATTTAGAGTCAAAATCAACCCCTAAATTTTTATATGTTTCTTCAAAGCCATCGTAAACCCATTGGTTCATGGTTTTCCAAAGATCTTTTACTGCGGGTATTCCTGCTTCCCAATCCAAAAGCATTTGTTGGGCTTCGATTAGTAATGGTGCACACTTTTTTGCTTCTTCTTCAGTTTTACCTTGTGCTAGTAATTCGTTTACTTGAAGTTTATATTCTTGATCAAATTTAACATAATAATTTCCTACTAATTTATCGCCTTTTAAGCCCGAGGTCGAAGGAGTTTCATTGTTTCCAAATTTTTTCCACGCCAACATTGATTTGCAAATATGTATTCCTCGGTCGTTAATGATTTGTGTTTTATACACTTTTTTGCCCGATGCTTTAATAATTTCTGCAACAGCATAGCCCAACAAATTATTTCGTACATGACCCAAGTGAAGCGGTTTATTTGTATTTGGCGACGAATATTCAACAAGTACTGCTTTCGCATTTTTTTCTATTTTCTGAAATCCGAATTGTTTATTGACTTTAATGTCATTAAAGAAATTTATGTAATACTGGTCTGAAATTACAATATTTATAAAACCTGCAACTACATTAAATTTTACTACTTCTGTAACATTATCTACCAAATAGGTTCCAATTTTAGATCCAATATCAAGCGGATTTGACTTAATTAATTTTAGTAGCGGAAAAAGCACCATCGTTATATCACCTTCAAAATCTTTGCGGGTACTTTGAAATTCTATTTTTTCGATTTTAATGCCGAAATGATTTTGAATTGCAATTTGAATTTGGGGTAAAAGTAAATTGTGTAATGCCATTTTGTGAAGTTATATTTTTTTGCAAATATACTTTATTTTCAGATAAACAACAGCACTTTTATTGCTGTTGGTGTTTATAAAAATCTATCTTTCGTAATCGATTTAGTTGAATTTTTTTTACAGTGGTAAAATATAAATGTCTGATTATGCAATCATGGCAAGTGTAGTGCGCGGCCTGGTAACATTCGCATCAACAACAAAAAATGCTTTAAAAAGTAATTTTGCTTTTGTACCAACCAAAAAAGTAACCAAACAAAATAATTTATACTGTAAATGGCACTAATTTTTGTACTTCATCGACACATTTAAACCATTGGTCGATAGTAAAATACAGTCGAACGAAAAAATAAGTACCACCCAGTAATCATAGTGTAACTTTACCAATATATTAATACTTAGAAAACAAACATGTCAAAATCATTGAACATACTTTTAATAGAAGACGATACAATTGAGGTGATGAAATTTAATAGGGTTTTGAAAAGCTTACAATTAAATCATAAAATTATCGAAGCAAATAATGGCGAAGAAGCGCTCAAAATATTACAATTTAAGGAAAATATTCCCGATATTATTGTTTTGGATTTAAATATGCCAAAATTAAATGGATTGGAGTTTCTTGCAATTTTGAAAGATAATGACGTTTTAAAATACATTCCCGCTATTATTTTAACGACTTCTAGTAATCATAAAGATGTTTTAGAATGTTATAAAATAGGCATTGCTGGTTACATATTAAAACCTTTAAAATATGAGGAGTATGTTAGCAGTATCAAACGCCTATTGGATTACTGGCGTTGTAACGAATTAATAACGCAATAAAATTATTTTTTATGTACGGAATAGTAAACAAAGCCATTCAAGATTTAGTTATTGAAAATTTTGAAGAAAAAAAATCGGAAATTATCTTGGAACGAAGCGGTATTGAAGAAGACTTTTTTATTAGTAGCGAGCCGTATGATGATGCCATAACATTTAAACTAGCAGTAGCGGTTTCTGAAGAAATGAACATGACGGTGAGCCAAGTACTTATTGCTTTTGGCGATTGGTGGGTAGTGCGCACAACAACCGAAAAATATGGAGGTTTAATGAAATCGGGCGGTACAAACTTGCGAGAGTTTTTAATGAATTTACCGTTATTTCATAATAGAGTGATGTTGATTTACCCAAAATTAACTCCGCCAGAATTTAAAGTGAGTCATATTTCAGAAAAAAGTATTAACGTACACTACTTTTCAAAAAGAGAAGGTCTGCAAGAATTTGTTCAAGGGTTAATTCAAGGGTTAGGAATTATGTTTAATACTCCGACCACAATTGAGTTACTTCAAACCAGATTGGTTGGCGATTCGCACGAAGTATTAAAAGTAAGTTGGTAAAACATGAAAGAGTTTCAATTTAATTTTAATAGTACAAATATTAATAATATTTTTCCCTTTTATATATTAATTGATAAAAAACTACGAATAAAAAGTGTTGGCAAAAGCCTTCTTAAAATTATTCCTGAACTAAAAGTGAGTAGTTTATTTGCGGATACGTTCGCAATATCAAGACCATTCATAGATGATTTAACACTTCGAAATTTTAATCAAGTTTTAGGTCAATTATGCGTTATTGTTTACGAAAAAATAAAACAATAACTTTTAAAGGTCAATTTGAAATTCACGACGATTGTTTTCTTTTTATTGGTTCGCCATGGTTTGCGTCGGTCGAAGATTTGATACTAAATAATCTAACCATGCACGACTTTGCTTATCATGACCCTTTATTAGATTTATTGCATATTTTAAAAAATCAAGACATTAACAATGATGAATTAAAAGAATTGCTCACCAAAATTAACAAACAAAAAAAACGAACTTAAAAAAGCCAATAAAGAAATTCATGAAATCGCGTTCTTTCCAATGCAAAATCCAGATCCGCTACTTCGCATAGACTTTGAAGGAAACTTGATTCGAACAAATCCGGCGGCAAATAATTTAAAAACATTTATTTTTGAAGGTACAACTTATACAACAGAAACGTATTTTAAATATATTGAACACAAAATTGATATTATCCAAGAACGGTGGATTTTTGAAGCCAAAAGCGACGGCAAATATTTTTCGTTTGTTTGTAAAAGTTTAAAAAGCGAAGGTCACATCAATATTTATGGAAGAGACATTTTGCAACAAAAAAAAAGTCAAGAAGAGCTAAACAAACTTTCACTTGTTGCAAGTGCAAATAAAAATGGTGTTCTTTTTACCAATCCAAACGGAACTATTTTTTGGTGTAACTATGCTTACATTGAATTAACGGGCTTCACTTTTAACGACATTATTGGAAAAACTCCTGTAGAAGTTGGAAAATGTAATTCATCTAACAAAGACGAAATCAATAAAATGATAACCGCATTTTACAAAGGAGAGCCTTTTGATGTTGAAATTATGCACGCGCACAAAGAAGGTTCTAATTTTTGGTCCAAAACAAAAGGGCAGCCAATTATAGATGCTGCTGGAAAATTGGTGCAATATTTTGCTATTACAGAGAATATTTCAGAAGAAAAAGAAGCAGAAGAACAACTTTTGGTTCTGTCGTCAAATGCTGAAAAAAATATAAATTCTGTGATAATCTGTGATAAAAATGGATTTATAGAATGGGTAAATTCAAGTTTCGTTGAAATGACTGGTTTTTCAAAAGCTGAATTAATTGGGCAAAAACCAGGAGCAATGCTGCAAGGTTCTGAAACTAATATTCAAACAATAGCGTACCTGAAACAACAAATACAAAAAGGGCTTCCGTTTAATTGCGAAATTATAAATTATGGCAAAACCAATCAAAAATATTGGGTACGTATTCAGGGACAAGCTTTGCGCAATAAAACTGGCGATATCATAAAATATTTTGCCATTGAAGAAGATATTTCACAACAAAAGGATTTTAGTCAAAAATTAATTGACTCTGAAAACAGGTTAGCATCTTTAATTGTTAATTTACAAACCGGAATTTTACTAGAAGACGAAAACAGGAAAATTTTAATTGTGAATAAAAAATTCTGTTCAATGTTGGGTATTCAAGCTGTACCTGAATCTATGAAAGCATATGATTGCGTTCACGCCATTGCGCACATAAAAAATGTTTTTAAAAACCCTAGCCAATTTTTAAAACGAATTGATGAAATAGTAGTTCAAAAAGTGGACGTAATTGCTGAAGAAATAGAGTTGGCTGACGGACGTATTTTCAAGCAAAGTTTTATTCCAATTATTCGCAATAATCGTTATGAGGGACACCTTTGGAGCTACGAAGAAATTACTATTAAAAAAAAATACAAAGAAAGTTTAGAGGCCGAAAAAGAAAAATACAGCAACATTATTGCTAACATGAATATGGGCTTACACGAAGTAGATACTGAAGATCACATTCAGTTAGCCAACCAATCATTTTGCGATATGAGTGGTTATTCGTTACTAGATTTGCTTGGAAAAAAAGCATCAGAATTATTAATAGAAACTGAAAGTATAACAACCGTACAAAACAAAAGTAGCGATCGAATAAATGGAACATCTGATTCGTACAAGATAACTTCAAGAAATAAAAATGGTGACGACAGACATTGGCTTATTAGCGGTGCACCAAATTATAATGTAAACGGCGAAGTAATAGGTTCGATAGGCATACATTTAGATATAACCAATCAAAAAAGTTTAGAAATTCAAAACAAAAATTATTATCAAAATTAGAAAAACAAAATGAACAACTCAACAAATATGCTCAAATTGTTTCACATGATTTAAAATCACCTTTACGAAGCATTCACTCGCTAATTTCTTGTATACGAAAAGATAATGAAAAAAAATTTAGCGTCCAAACGCTGCAATATTTGACCATGATTCAAGGTAAAGTCGAGAAAATGGATCATTTAATTCAAGGAATATTAACGTATTCTAAAATAGATACGGATGAAACTATTGAAGAAATTGTGAGCATACATGAAATTGTAAATGAAATTATAGATATTATAGATTTACCCGAACATATAAAAGTAAAAATTATTACAATTTTACCTTCAATAAACGCAAATAAATTTACGATGCAACAGTTGTTTCAGAACATTATTGGTAATGCTGTAAATTATATAGATAAACCAAAATGGCTTGGTAGAAGTAGATTTTAAAGAGGGTAAAAATGATATTGTTTTTTCAATTTCAGATAATGGCCCTGGAATAGCACTTAAAAATCAAGAAAAAATATTTAAATGTTTCAATCATTTACACAACAAGAAAAATCGACCGGAATCGGTTTGTCAATTGTAAAAAGAATTGTAGAAAACTACAAAGGAAAAATATGGATCGAAAGTGAACTTGAAAAAGGAACCACTTTTTTTATTAAAATACCAAAAAAATAAGATGAAAATTATTCAAGCCCACAAAAAAACAGATCAAAATTGGACGTATTTGCAACCGCTAAAAACCTTACAAAACCCACTTGTTTTAGTTTTTGGTAATAGAATGCTACTGGAGCAACTGCATGTTATTGAAGACATTAGAAAAGAATTTCCTTATGAACACATTATTTTTGGTTCGACCTCAGGAGAAATATTAGATGCTAATGTATTTGACGATTCGATAGTTGTAACGGCAATAGAATTCGAAAAAAGCACTTTTGAAATTAGAACTGAAAATATTTTAAATTATAATAAAGATGCCAAAAAAATGGGTGCTATTTTGTATGATAAAATGCCAAAAGAAAATCTAAAACATTTATTTGTTATTTCTGAAGGCAGTTTTGTCAACGGTAGCTCATTAATCGATGGTTTAGAAGAAAATATTCAAAATTCGGTTCCAATATCAGGCGGAATGTGTGGTGGTGCTGCTAAATTTGAAAAAACAGTAGCGTCGTATAAAGAAAATCCAAAGGAGGGCGAAGTAGTTCTGATCGGTTTTTACGGAGCAAGTTTAGAGATTTCTTTTTCGAGTTTTGGAGGTTGATCAACATTTGGTCTAGAACGTACCATTACCAAATCGGAAGCCAACGTTTTATATGAAATTGATGATCAACCCGCCTTAGATTTATATAAAAAATACCTAGGAAGCAAAGCAAATCAACTGCCCCAAGCAGCATTACTTTATCCATTAAATGTAACTATGAAAGGACGAACACAAGCCGTTGTAAGAACCATTTTAGGCATTGACACAATTAATTCCTCAATGACCTTAGCGGGTAATGTGCCTATAAATGCCAAAGTGCAATTAATGATGGCATCAGTTGACGGAATTGTTGAAGGGGCAAAAACAGCGGCTAAACTAGCAATGCAAGGACGAAAACAAAAACCTGAATTGGCCATTTTGATTAGTTGTGTAGGGCGAAAATTGGTTATGAACCAGCGCGTTGAGGAAGAAATTGAAGAAGTTCAAAACATTGTTGGAGATAATGTTGCCATTACCGGATTTTACTCATATGGCGAAATGGCTCCATTTACAGAAAATACGTTTTGCGATTTACACAACCAAACGATGACTTTAACATTAATAAGTGAATAATGACGTCTCTATTAAAAAGGCAAATAGCGAAATTAAGACAACCTGAACTATTACTCGATTTAAAGTTTTTTTTAAAAGCAGTAAATGATTCGTATGATAATTATGAAGACCAATTAGCGATGTCGCAACTAGCTATGAAAATTAGTTCCGACGAACTTTTTGAAGCCAATAAAAAATTACGTGAAGAAGCGGCGAGCCTTAAAGAGGTTAATAAAAATTTATCTGATATTTTAGACTCCATGAATTTAAATGCATCTCAATTATCTGACGAAAAAGACTTCAATCCAACAGCGTATTTTAAAAAACAAGCAGCCGAAATTGTAATCATAAATCAACAACGCGAAGAATTACTTAAAAGTTTAGCGCTAAATAATCAGGAATTAAACGAATACGCCCACGTTGTTTCACACGATTTAAAAGCCCCGTTACGAAATGTAGATACATTAATAAACTGGGTTTTGGAAGATAATCAGAGTACTTTTGATACACAAACGGTGAACTCACTTAATAAAGTACTGTTTAATGTTGAAAAAATGGAATTTTTAATTAAAGGAATTTTAGATTATTCAACCATTGATAAATTAGAGTCCGAAGACCGATGGGTAGATTTTAACCAATTAGTTGATGAAATTACAAGAACTATATTAATTCCGCAGGATTTCGAGATTAAAATTTGCACTAGTTTACCCAAAATTTATGGAAATGCATGGCGATTTAAACAAGTATTTCAAAATTTAATTCAAAACGGTATTGTGTATAATGATAAAGAAAAAGGGCATATCGAAATTGGAGTTGTAACGCACGAGTCGCATTTTGAATTTTATGTCAAAGACAACGGTATTGGAATAGAGACAATATATCACGATCGAATTTTTAAAGTTTTTACAAAACTAGAAAGTAACGGCCAATCGTCGGGAATTGGGCTGTCAGTAGTTAAAAAAATTATTCATTTTTACCAAGGAGAAATTTGGTTAACAAGCAAAAAAAATTGCGGTACTACCTTCTTTTTTACATTATCAAAACAATATGGAACAACCTAATACAAATTATATCGATCAGCTATCTGGTGACGATGCCGCATTTAAAATAAAAATGATTTCGATAATAAAGAAAGAATTGCCGTTAGAAATAATTGCATATAAAGAATATTTACGTCAAAAAGATTTTAAACAAACAGCACAATGTGTTCATAAATTAAAGCATAAGATATCTGTATTGGGTCTCGAAAAAAGTTATTATCTAGCAGAACAATTTATAGACAATTTAAAAGAAGGCTCCCTAACATTACAAAGTGATTTTGATACTATAATAGCATCTATGCATAACTTTGTTAATAGTTTATAAAAAAATAATTTATGAATTGTATAATTATTGATGATGAGGCACTGGCACGCGCTATAATTGTAAAAATGATTTCAAACTATCCAGAAATGAATTTGTTAGAGTCTTTTTCAAGTGCTATTCACGCCATTAAATATTTAAACCAAAATCAAGTTGATGTGATCTTCTTAGACATTCACATGCCTAACTTTACTGGTTTTGACTTTCTTCAAACTATAAAAAATCCGCCTAAAGTTATTTTGATTACCTCAGATAAAAATTTTGCGTTTGAAGCATTTGAATACGACTGCATAGTAGATTATTTAGTTAAACCAATTTCAATAGAGCGTTTTGAAAAAGCAGTACAAAAGTTAAGACCAACAAACGAAAAAGTACCAACGCACGCAACACTATTTGAAGAAAAAGTACCGACAGACACCCCAAACGAATTTTACATTAATATCGATCGAAGATTAATAAAAATAGAATTTGCATTGGTTAATGTAGTTGAGGCAAAAGGCGACTACATTTTAATTAAAACCGACGCCAAAAACTATACGGTGCATTCAACATTAAAAAAAATAGAAAACAAATTGCCGTCCAATTTATTTTTAAAAGTTCATCGCTCCTTTATTATTAATACCAAAAAAATCATTGATATAGAAGACAATAGCGTTGTAATAGCCAAAGAAATGATACCTGTTAGTCGCGCTAATCGT
>JAYVGC010000016.1:0-5060 GCA_043772535.1 Flavobacterium sp.
ACCAAAGTTTTTCCGGCCAGAATGTATGGTAATAAAGAAAAAACTGGTGCCCGAATTGAAGTATTTTTATTGCGCGAATTAAATTCAGAGCAACGATTATGGGACGTTTTAGTTGATCCTGCCCGAAAAATAAGAATTGGAAACAAACTCTATTTTGGCGATGATGATTCACTAGTTGCAGAAGTTATAGACAATACTACATCTCGAGGCAGAACACTACGGTTTTTATTTGACGGATCTTATGAAGAATTCAGAAATAAATTAACTGAACTTGGTGAAACGCCCATACCCAAATACATTTCGAGAGATGTTACTCCCGAAGATGCTGAACGGTATCAAACCATCTATGCCAAAGAAGAAGGGTCGGTAGCGGCACCTACTGCTGGGCTGCATTTTTCGAAGCATTTGTTAAAACGATTGGAAATTAAAGGAATAGATTTTGCAGAGGTGACCTTGCACGTGGGCTTAGGAACATTCAATCCGGTAGAAGTTGAAGATTTATCGAAGCACAAAATGGATTCAGAAGAGCTAAAAATTAGTCAAGTTGCCTGCGATATCGTAAATAACGCCAAAGAAAAAAAGAAACAAATTTGTTGCGTTGGTACCACCTCAATGCGCGCCATCGAAAGCGCCGTATCATCGCAGCGCACTTTAAATACTTTTGATGGATGGACAAACAAATTTGTTTTTCCACCGCACGATTTTAGTATTGCCACATCAATGATTACTAATTTTCACACGCCAAAATCTACACTGTTAATGATGGTATCTGCTTTTTGTGGTCATGATTTAATGAAAAAAGCGTACGAAATAGCAATTAAAGAAGGTTACAAATTTTATTCTTATGGCGATGCGATGCTAATTTTGTAATACGGTATTTTAAACACCAATAAAAAAATCTCGTTAGCAATAGCGAGATTTTTTGCATTAAGAATTTCCAAAATCTTTACTATATTTACATCTTAAAAATACAAGCAATGGTTTTTCAAAATACATTACAATTCGCACAAGAATTAGATAAAAATGATACATTAAAAGAGTATAAAAGCGAATTTTACTTTCCGCAGCACAACGGTAAAGATGTAATTTATTTTACTGGAAATTCATTAGGATTACAACCAAAAACAGCCAAAAAGTATGTAGATGAGGTGATGAATGATTGGGCAAATTTAGCTGTTGAAGGTCATTTTTATGCCAATAAACCTTGGTGGGATTACCACGAGCGCTTCGCAAATCCGTTAAGTACAATTATGGGCTGTTTGCCGTCTGAAGTTACTGTTATGAACACACTTACGGTTAATTTGCACTTACTAATGGTATCGTTTTACAGACCAACAAACCAACGCTACAAAATAATTTGTGAAGAAAAAGCTTTTCCGTCTGATCAATATATGTTTCAAAGTCAAGTTAATTTTCATTCTAAAAGCATCAATTTTGATCCAACTGATGCTATCATCGAAATTAAACGGCGTGAGGGCGAACACAACATTCGACACGAAGACATTATTGCAAAAATCAATGAAGTAGGCGAGGAGCTTGCATTGGTTTTAATTGGAGGAGTAAATTATTATACGGGGCAGGTTTTTGATATGAACCAAATAACGCAAGCTGGGCATAAAGTAGGCGCTATTGTAGGGTTTGACTTGGCGCACGCTGCCGGAAACATCAAACTCCATTTACACGATTGGAATGTCGATTTTGCATCGTGGTGCAGCTATAAATATATGAATTCGGGTCCCGGAAATGCTTCGGGATGTTTTATCCACGAAAAACACCACAACAACGCTACTTTGCCCCGCTTTGCCGGATGGTGGGGCCATAACAAAGAGCGCCGGTTTAAAATGGAACAAAATTTTGATCCGGTACACGGTGCAGATGGCTGGCAAATTAGCAATTTACCCATACTTTCGTTAGCACCATATTTGGCCGCAGTAACCCAATTTGACGAAATTGGAATGGATAAAATTATAGAAAAAAGAATTTTAATTACGAACTATTTAGAATTTGTATTGCAGCAAATAAATTATGAAGTAGGTGGAAATTTCGAAATTATAACTCCTGCAAATCACGGAGAACGCGGCTGTCAGTTGTCGGTCTTTTTTCATGGTGAAGGTCGGAGTTTATTCGAGTATTTAATGGCAAACGGAGTGGTAACCGATTGGCGCGAACCCAACGTAATTCGATTTGCACCAGTGCCTTTATACACTAGTTTTGCCGATATGTTTAATTTTGGACAAATTTTGAAAACCGGAATTCAGCATTTACATTCTTAAGTAGTTTAAATTTTTATAAAAGCCGATGCGGTTTAATTATCGCTTTGCACATTAATATCGTATCAAATGACCAAACAAGAAATCATTTTAAACTTTGATCCAAGTCAACCTGGCTTGGCCGATGCCACTATATTCGGACTCCCATTTTCAGCCGAACAATCAGAACTAATAATTATTCCGGTGCCTTGGGAAGTAACCGTAAGTTATGGCGCAGGCGCTTCTGACGGACCAGAGGCCATTTTAGACGCTTCATTTCAGGTCGATTTATGTCATCAAGATTTTCCTGAACTTTGGAAATTAGGTATTTATTACGACGTGTCGCCACAACATTGGAAAACCAATTCAAATGCCTTTAAACTTTTAGCGCAACCCATTATCGAAGCTCAAGAAAAAGGAGAGGATGTAAATAATAGCACTACTTTATTAGCCGATTTGAATGCTGTAAATGCGGCATGTAGAAATTTGCATACCGAGGTTCAAGAGCGCGCTATGTACTGGATCAATCAGGGCAAAAAAGTAATTTTGTTGGGTGGCGATCATTCTACGCCATTGGGTTATTATGAAGCATTGGCAACGCAACACGAAAGCTTTGGTATTTTGCACCTCGATGCCCACATGGATTTGCGAATTGCTTATGAAGGCTTTACCTATTCGCATGCATCAATTATGTATAATGCTTTAAAAATTAAAAATATTTCAAAAATTGTGCAAGTAGGCATTCGTGATTTTTGTGCCCAAGAAGTCGAAAATGTGTTTGCCGAAAACGGACGCGTAATAGTGCACACCGATGCCGATTTAAAAGCCGCTACTTTTGAAGGCATAACTTGGAAGCAGCAGTGCGATACAATTATTAGCGAATTGCCTGATAAAGTCGTCATTAGTTTTGACATTGACGGTTTGTACTCGTGGTATTGCCCCAATACGGGCACTCCGGTACAAGGCGGATTTTCATTTGAACAAGCCACCTATTTATTTAACAAATTAGCAAATAGCGGCAAACAAATTATTGGCATCGACCTTGTAGAAGTGGCTCCCGGCGAGCACGACCACTGGGACGGCAATGTTGGAGCACGAATGTTATTTCATTTGTGCGGCATATTTGCAAAAAATAATGGTCTGCACGTTGGCGAACGGATTAGTTTTTAAATGGCGAGCGGTTTTGGCAATCGATAACAGCTCAAAAAGTAGGCAAAACAACATTTAAAACGCAATAGTAATGGAACTGAATAGTAAAAAATTAAAGCGCACCTCGCGGATTGTATACAATGCTATTTCGGGCATATTGTGTTTGTTTTTAATTCTGTTATCCTATAATATCATTTCTGATCTGGATACGGTAACGGTTCGTCCTGAAATTGAAACGTCTGAAAACACGTGTTTATTAATCCAACTGAATAGAAAAAACACCGTTTTAAATACAGCCGAAGCCAATTTAAATAAAAAGTAAGTTATCGAAAAAACGATAGCGGCAGCCACACAAAATTAAACCAACCGACTCTCTGTACCTTGCTCCAGAAAAAAGAGTGAAAATTTGGTAAAACGTTTAATTACAAAACCAAGCCCTGCAGCAATGTGAGGCTTTTTTTATTTTTTGGAACCTATTTTAGTCCTCGGATTTTTTTTGATTCCAGACAAATTTGTTGGAATGCTAAAGGATTGGCGCGGAAGCGGGGGACTAATCTCAAGGGGCTTTATTTTATAAGTTTTGAAATTGTTGGATGCTAAGAAATAAGTACAAATAAGTAATTTTAGGAATTTTAGAATTCTATCAAAAAAATAGAGGCATGGAAATTCGTGCTTGGTACAATAAGACAAGTTATGGTCATATAATTTTTAGGAGTTTAGAGAACCTAAAATCAGAATTACTGCAAGGCGATTTTCAACGATTTACAGGTAGATATATCATTAAATCAATATAGGAAAATCAAAAGGAAAGTAGAAAAGAATTTTTGTTATATTTTTTTAAAATAGAAGCTGAAAAAAGTTCCAACACAACTAATACTAAACACAAATATAATATAGTCCAATTTGTATAATTTGATTTTTTTTATTACTTTTGGACTATATTATAATAGTGTTTATGGCAAAAACTAAAAATTTGATTATTAAAGAAACTGAAAAAGAAATCAAAAAACTTCTTAAAAAATCAATCCCATTTATTGGACAACGATTAAGAGTTCTACTAATTTTAAAGCAAAATCAAGAGAAAGGCCTTTCTAAACGTGAAGTTGCTAAAATCGCTGGTGTTGACCCTAATAGCGTTCAGAATTGGCGAACTTTATATGAAAAATATGGAATACTGGGACTTTTAGAACATAAAAGAACTGGTTTTAAACCATCTGTTTTTAATGAGGTTGAACACAATAAACTTGAAGCAATTCTCAATAATCCTCAAAACGGACTTCAAGGCTATGTTGAACTTAAAGCATGGCTTGAAAAAGAGTCTGAGAAGGTTTTTAATTACAACACATTACTTTACTATTGTATTAGAAATTTTAAATCTAGTGTAAAAGTAGCGCGGAAAAGTCATGTGAAAAAAGATGAAAATGAAGTAAAAACATTTAAAAAAACTTCGGTCGAATCTGTCAAGATATAGCACTAAATGCAGTAGGTTTCTTTAACTCTGTAAACTTATATTTACAAGACGAATCACGATTTGGTTTATTTACTCGAAATGGAAAATCAGTCACTGCACTTAGAGTTAAACCAATTTGTACGTTTCAACAAGTCTATAAATCGACTTGGCTTTCTGGTGCTTTTTCACCCATAAATGGTGCTTTTTTTCAG
>JAYVGC010000017.1:0-13021 GCA_043772535.1 Flavobacterium sp.
AAAACACATCAAAATTAAAAGTATATGAAAACTACTAGTTTTATTACTTAAGACTTTTTGTAGCATAATTTGAAAATTTATTAGCCCACAAAATCCACATTATAAATACCAGTCCGTACAATATAAAAGGCAAAACAATTTGGTGCAGCACATTTTTATAATCAGGAAACTCATAAAACAGAATTGATAGTAGTGCAATTCGTAAAACATTACAACAATGAATCAGCAGGCAGCCTACTACCAAAAAAACAAACGTTCGTTTATAATTGCCTGTAAACGCTATTATAAAACTTATAAATAATATATTTATACTCAGGGCGTTACAACCCTCTACAACGTGCGATACATTTTTATTTTTATAAAATATTTTAATATTTGGTTCGTTTAAACTAAGTGTTGCATAAGATTTTTTATCTAGTAACGATAAAATAAAAACCGACTGTTTTGCAACAAGTGTTGTATAACCGTCTACCTCAAATTTCTTAACATCATAAAAATTCAAATATAATTGATATATAATTGTAAGAACTACATAAGATGCTAAAAATATCCCTAAAAATTTTAAAAACGGGCGATATAAAATGAAATAGTTTTTCAAAATTAAATTTTTTAACAAATTTATATAATTTAAAGTAAAAGCAATTAAATACTTTTGTAAAAAAAAAACGGTATGGCCCTCGATATTTTAAAACCTCAAGTAATTTCAATTTTATCGGCAACTGACATCACCAGAGACCAGAAACTGAAAAATCTATGTCAATTTTTATCCGATTCGGTTAGTTACTACAATTGGGTTGGTTTTTATTTTGCAAATCACGATGCAAAGACTTTGCATTTAGGTCCGTATGTTGGCGCAGAAACAGATCATACGGTAATCCCATTCGGAAAAGGTATTTGTGGACAAGTTGCAGAGTCAAATAAAAATTTTGTGGTGCCTGATGTTGCAGCGCAAGACAATTATATTGCTTGTAGTTTTACAGTGAAATCTGAAATTGTAGTGCCACTTTTTGTAAACGGAATTAACATAGGCCAAATTGATATCGATTCGCATGTTATTGACCCTTTTACAATTGCTGATGAACGTTTTTTAGAATTTGTAAATCAGCAAGTTGCAAAATTGTATTAAATAATAACTTTTTATTTGTCAATTTAAAAAAGAAGATTACCTTCGCATCCGAATATGAAAGTCATATTCATACATAAAAATCATTTAATACAATATTGGAATGTATCTAAGTAAAGAAAAAAAAGTTGAGATTTTTGCTCAACATGGTGGAAAAGCTGAAAACACAGGGTCAACCGAAGGGCAAGTAGCCTTGTTCACCTTTAGAATTTCACATTTAACAGAGCACTTGAAAAAAAATCGTCATGATTACAATACCGAGCGTTCACTTGTACTTTTGGTAGGTAAAAGAAGAAGTCTTTTAGATTACTTAAAAAAGAAAGACGTTGTTAAATACCGTGAATTGATTAAAGAATTAGGAATTAGAAAATAATTCATACAGAAAGAGGTGCCTACGCGCCTCTTTTTTTTTACAATAGTAATACGCTTTTTAAAAAAAAAGTTTGGTTTTTCATTGGGTTTTAGGCAGCAACTACGCCACAAACAACACAACAGCAACTCGTGCCTGCTGACAAGCAGGCTAAAACCAATGTTAAATTAAAAAACAAAAAAAGATTATGATTCCACAGTTATTTAAGGAAACAATCGATTTAGGTGATGGCAGAAACATCACAATCGAAACAGGTCATTTGGCCAAACAAGCCGACGGTTCAGTAGTGGTACGAATTGGTAAAACCGTTATTTTAGGAACAGTTGTATCATCAAGAAAAGCAAGTCCAGGTATCGATTTTTTACCGCTAACCGTAGATTATCGCGAAAAATTTGCAGCAGCAGGTCGTTTTCCGGGTGGTTTTTTCAAAAGAGAAGCACGACCAAGCGATAACGAAGTGTTAACCATGAGATTGGTTGACCGTGTATTGCGTCCACTTTTTCCATCAGATTATCATGCCGAAGTTCAAGTAATGATTCAGTTGATGTCTCATGATGAAGATGTTATGCCGGATGCATTGGCAGGATTGGCAGCCTCAGCAGCACTCGCATTGTCTGATATTCCATTTGAAACTTTAATTTCTGAAGCTAGAGTAGGGCGAATTGGTGGTAAATTTGTCATCAATCCATCTCGTGCACAATTAGAATTGTCTGATATTGACATGATGATTGGAGCTTCAACCGATTCTATCGCAATGGTAGAAGGCGAAATGAAAGAAATTTCAGAAGCAGAAATGCTTGAAGCAATTAAATTTGCGCACGAACACATTAAAAATCAAATTGCTGCTCAAGAACGATTGCAAGCTGCTTTTGGTAAAAAAGAAGTGCGTACTTATGATCAAGACCGAACTGACGAAACAATTCATGCCAAAGTGAAAGCCGCAGCGTATGATAAAATTTATGCAGTTGCAAGTAAAGGGTCAGCTAAGCAGGAACGTTCAGCAGCATTTTCAGAAATAAAAGACGAAGTAAAAGCCTTGTTTACAGATGAAGAATTGGTTGCAGATGGCGATTTAGTTTCTAAATATTTCTATAAAGTTAATAAAGAGGCAGTTCGTAACGTAACCTTAGATTTAGGGACTCGTTTAGATGGAAGAAAAACTACTGAGATTCGTCCGATTTGGTGTCAGGTTGATTACTTACCATCGGTTCACGGGTCGGCATTGTTTACACGCGGAGAAACGCAAGCTTTGGCAACAGCCACTTTAGGAACTTCGAGAGAAGCAAATCAAATTGATTCACCATCAGAACAAGGAGAAGAAAAATTCTACTTGCATTATAATTTCCCACCATTTTCTACAGGAGAAGCACGTCCGTTAAGAGGAACTTCAAGAAGAGAAGTTGGTCACGGAAACTTGGCACAAAGGGCATTAAAAAACATGATTCCTACAGATTGTCCTTATACAATTCGTGTAGTTTCAGAGGTGCTAGAATCGAACGGTTCATCATCAATGGCAACAGTTTGTGCGGGTACATTAGCCCTTATGGATGCGGGAGTGCAGATGATTCGTCCGGTATCGGGAATTGCTATGGGATTGATTACTGACGGCGATCGATTTGCTGTTTTATCTGATATCTTAGGTGATGAAGATCATTTAGGCGATATGGATTTTAAAGTAACTGGAACTTCAGTAGGAATTACGGCTTGTCAAATGGACATCAAAATTGACGGATTGAAATATGAAATCATGGAGGCCGCATTGGCTCAAGCTCGTGACGGACGTTTACATATCTTGTCAAAATTAGTGGAAACACTTGCACAGCCAAATACAGATGTTAAAGTGCACGCACCAAAAATCATTATGCGAACCATTCCTGGAAACTTTATTGGCGCCTTAATAGGACCTGGTGGAAAAGTAATTCAAGAATTGCAAAAAGCAACAGGTTGTACAATTGTAATTAACGAAGTAGATGAGCAAGGAGTTGTGGAAATTTTAGGGACTGATCCAGATGGAATTGCAAAAGTATTGGCTAAAATTGATTCTATCATTTTTAAACCACAAATGAACGAAAGTTACGAAGTTAAAGTAATTAAAATGTTAGATTTTGGGGCAGTGGTAGAATATACTGATGCACCAGGAAACGAAGTTTTATTGCACGTATCTGAACTAGCTTGGGAACGAACAGAAAACGTAACCGATGTAGTAAATATGGGCGATATTTTTTTAGTAAAATATTTAGGTATGGATCCAAAAACTCGTAAAGAAAAAGTGTCAAGAAAAGCGCTGTTACCAAGACCACCGCGTGAAGAAAATAAAATTACGCCAAAATCTGCGGAGTAATTAAGTTTTTTATCAAACATTAAAATCCAACTTGAGTAATTAAGTTGGATTTTTTTATTTAATAAAAGTCTTTAAATTAAAATTATTTTTGATTACCTGTCACTTTTAAAAAGTTTTATTTAACAAATGTTATGCTAATATCTCTTGAAATAAAATTAAATTTACATAATATATTTTAAAAAAAATGACAAAAAATGTTGGTATAATTGGGTCTGGAATTGCGGGTCTTGCACTATCAATTCGGCTTGCCCATCAGGGTTTTAATGTTACAATTTTTGAAAAAAATAGTTATCCTGGAGGCAAATTAAGCGAATTGAAAGTCGATGGATTTCGGTTTGATAAAGGGCCGTCGTTACTAACGATGCCCTCATTAATAGATGAATTAACTAATTTACAAAAAAGCTCACATCAATTTGAATATCAAAAATTAGATGTTATTACTAATTATTTTTATTCTGACGGAACACAGATAAAAGCATCTGCTGATGTAGAAAAATTTGCACAAGAAGTACATCTAAAATTAAATGAAAAGAAAGAAACGGTTTTAAAACATATAAAACAGAATGCTTTTTATTTTAAAACCACCGAAGATTTATTCTTGAAACAATCACTTCACCAACTTAAAAATTTTATAAATTTTAAAACGTTAAAAGGTATATTATTGTCGCCGTTCTTGGGTTTATTTAGCACAATGAATGAAAAAAATGAAAAAACTTTTTCTAATCCAAAAACGGTTCAATTATTTAATCGGTTTGCAACCTATAACGGTTCTAATCCATACAAAGCGCCAGCGTTAATAAATATGATTTCGCATTTAGAGTTTAATCTTGGTGCATATTTACCCAAAAAAGGTATGCATCAAATTACAAAACATTTGCTCAATCTTGCAGAAGAAGCAAATGTAACCATTAAATATAATGCACCCGTTGAAAAATTAGAAGTTGCAAATAACAATAAAATTGAATCCATTTACAGTAGTGGTATGCGTTATCCGTTTGATATAGTGGTAAGTGATATCGATATTCATGCACTTTACAGCTATTTATTACCAGACTCATTTACTCCTAAAAAGCTTGTTCAACAAGAAAAATCAAGCAGCGCTTATGTTTTTTATTGGGGAATAAATAAAGAATTTGCGGCATTAGGGTTGCATAATATTTTGTTTAGTAATGATTATAAAAAAGAATTTGATAATTTATTTTCAAAACAATCTCCAACCGACGACCCAACAATTTATATCAACATAACATCAAAATATTGTAAAGACGATGCACCAGCAGGTTGCGAAAATTGGTTTGTAATGATAAATGTCCCGCACAATAAAACTACAAATATTGAATATGCCTCAAAGGTCAAAAAAAATGTCGTTGATAAAATAAATACTATGTTAAAAACAAACATTGAAAAATATATTATTTCCGAAAGCACATTAAGCCCAGTTGATATCGAAAATCAGACATCTTCTTTTGGGGGATCGCTTTATGGAAACTCTAGCAATAATAAATTTGCTGCTTTTTTAAGGCATGCTAATTATTGTTCGAGTATTAAAAATTTATTTCTTGTAGGCGGAAGCGTACATCCTGGTGGCGGCATTCCGTTGTGTTTATATAGCGCAAAAATAGCGAGCCAACTTATTACAGAACGGATATCGAAATGTTAAAAATATATAAATCTTATTTGTTATATTTCTTAATTCTAGTGTATGTTTCTGGATCAATTGGATTTATAGTGAACCCATCTTTTTTTAGTCCTTTTACGCCCTACACATTACTATTAACTTGTTGTGTTTTTTTAATTCATAGTCCATTAGCCAACAAAAAATTTGTTTTATCTTTTTTTTCTATTGCTGCTTTAGGATTTATTATTGAAGTTATTGGCGTAAAAACTGGAATTATTTTTGGAGATTATACCTATGGAAACGGACTAGGTGTTAAATTTTTTAATGTGCCATTAATCATTTCTATAAACTGGGCAATGCTTATTTGTGCTACAATAATAGCGGTAAATTCAGTAATTGCAAATAAACTTGGTGTTTTGATTGGAACTACTTTTTTAGTAACACTTATAGATTTACTTATTGAGCAAACCGCACCAAAACTTGATTTTTGGCATTTTGAGCGTGGTTCTCCAAGTTTACATAATTATCTAGGCTGGATCGGAGTTACATTTTTTATATCTTACTTTTTTTACCCAATGCTGATAAAAGGAAATCGTATTGTATCTATAATAATCTTAATTTTGCAAATTATATTTTTCACCTCTTTATACATATTTTTATAACATGGAAATTTTATTTAATTCTAGCATTGTTTTAGCCACTTTTATATTAACAGAATTTTCTGCGTGGGCAAATCATAAATACATAATGCATGGTTTCATGTGGTATTTTCATGCAGACCATCACAAAAAAGACCACAAACATTGGTTTGAACGAAATGATTTATTTTTTATTATTTATGCAGTCCCAAGCTGGCTGCTCATTATGTTTGGAATGATGAACCAATATGCTTGGTATACATGGGTAGGATTTGGTATTTTGCTATACGGGCTTGCCTATTTTTTTGTGCATGACCTCGTTATTCATCAACGTTTTAAAGTTTTTACTAAATCAAAAAATGTATTTATTTTAGCCTTGCGCAGGGCTCACAAAATGCATCACAAAAATATTGGAAAAGAAGGTGGCGAAAGTTTTGGTATGTTAATTATCAATAGAAAATACATTCAAGCTGCGTTAAAACAAGCTAAAACTACTTAGTAATAAACAGTACTTGCAATAATAAATTCTTAGGCATTTGTATAAAATTTCATTATAAAAGATATAAAAAAACTTTGTTCGCTAGACTTAATTTAAACCATCAAATGCAAGATTCAAAAACTGCTTATTGCCCAGTTTGTAATAAAAATGACAGTTCTATTTACATAACTACAAATGCTTTAATGCATAAAAAAAACAAAGAGCATTATATATTTAATATTTGTAATAACTGTGAATGTGTATTTCTAACAAATCCTGTATCAGCAAAAAAATTAGAAGATTATTATACTAATAATTACTTGCCATACCGAGGTGCAACAGCTTGGGGAAAGTACAGTATATTTGTAGTTAATAATCAAAAAATGGTTGATTTAAATCGTGTTGATTTTGTAAAAAAAAATATTCAAAAAAATAATACAGCCGTAAATGTACTAGATGTTGGTTGCGGTAACCCTAGTTTTTTAGATATATTAGAAAAGAAGACCAAAGTAAATTGTATTGGAATCGATTTTTTAGATACGGGATGGAGCGATAAAAACTATCCTAATTTAGAACTCAAAAAAGTTTCGATTGCAGATTTTAATACTGATAAAAAGTTTGATGTAATAACGCTTTGGCATTATTTAGAACACGATTACAACCCGAATAAAACAATAGAAAAATTATATGATTGTTTAAAACAAGGTGGAAAATTAATTATTGAAGTGCCAGATTATAAAAGCTATAGTGCAAAAATTCAAAAATCATATTGGCAAGGATGGCACAGTCCGCGACACATTTCATTATTTGCTAAAAAAAGTTTTGATCATTTGTTTAAAAAAGACAAATGGCAAATCACCAAACATGTGCGCTACGGAACGTTAGACGCATTCACGCTATGGTGGCTTGGTAAAATGGAAAAAAAAGGAATTGACTGGTCTAGTGATATGGCTAATAATTTTTGGCAACTTGTATTTTTAAAAGTTTTAACCGCTCCTGTTTTTGTATTCGAAAAATATTTCCCATTAGGCATTCAAATTTTGGTAGTTAAAAAAAAATAATGTCAATTGCAGTCATCAATCCAATAAAAAAATCATAATAACTCATGAGCCAAATAACTACATGTTCTTTTTTTAAGTTAGAATCTCTTACTAGCAAGCTTTGGGCATTTTCGCAAATGCAATTAGGACACGCTCATTTTAAAAACATCGATGGACTAGTGTTTTACAAATTATTAGGTTCAGGAGCCGAAAATGGCTTTAGTTCTAAACCAAACTTTGGAACGTACGCCTTATTGTGCATATGGGAATCAGAAAAAAATGCAACAGATTTTTTTGAAAAAAATTCATTTTTTAATAAATACAAATCAAAAAGTTCAGAATCATTTAGCATTTTTGCACAAACAGCAGAAGCTCACGGAAAATGGGATGCTAAGCAACCTTTTATGCCACAAGCCACCTTGGCGATAGACAAACCAGTTATGGTTTTAACTCGGGCAAGTATTCGAATTTCTAAATTAATTTCGTTTTGGCGAAAAGTTGGAAAAGTTAGTAAAAGTTTAGAGGAATATGATGGTTTGGCGCTGTCAATTGGTGTTGGCGAATGGCCATTAATTCAACAAGCTACCATTAGCGTCTGGAAAACACAAGCTGAGATGATTGATTATGCTTATAAAAATGAAAAGCACAAAGAAGTCGTCAGATTGACCAGAAAGCTAAAATGGTACAAAGAAGAACTTTTTGCGAGATTCGTTCCTTATAAATTTGTAGGACTTTGGAATGGTAAAAATGTTGAGAATTTTCTAGAATTTTAGTTATTCATTTCTATATTTTATATTTCGTGCGGTGCTTTTTATTAAATCTAAACCCTAAAATACTTATAAACAGTACTTAGAAAAGCACTGTTGCAAGGATTAACTCGCGAAAAAAACAAAATTATGTCAAAATGGGTGGAATAACTACTTTTTAAAAAAAAGGTTGGTAACACATCTTGTTTAAATTTATGCGTAAACGAGATTTAAATTTTTTATAACTTTTAAATACGAAGTAAATAAAATTATATTTCAATGATATACTATTCTATACCATTTTTAAAAGGTCGTACTGCACAGATTGCCATTTATGCTGTATAATTTATTTATTTTTAATTTTTGGCTCGTGACTTTTTCATGATTGGATGTTTGTACAGAACAATATTTACGTCAGTATATAAATTAATTAAACTACTTGCATATACAGTACCACTTTTTATTAAAGTACCTAATCAGTAAAAACGCAATTTATTTATAAGAGTCAAAATAAGTAGTTGGCTCGTTAAAAGCATAACAACTTTTATAATAAAATCGTAAAAAATAACTTTGATAAAATGCGTAGTGCTCTAATTTATTAATGTAATTACATCTTTTTATCATTTTGATGCGTTAAATTTCAAACATAAATTATGCAACTGCTAATAAATAATTTTATTGATTTTTATATTGTATTCTCTATGTTTCTGTTTACTTTTTATAGCTCGAAAGTGGATATGCAAATAAAAAGTGGAGTTTGAGTTATGAAGATATTTTGTATTATCAAAAAATCATAGTAGCTTTGACTGAAACAAATCGTTTGATGATGGAAATTGATAAAATAGAACTGTAATGTTTGATAAGGAATTTAAAAAGGCATTGCAAGAATTGCCAAACAGCGAAAAAGATAAACTTATTTTACGTTTGTTAAAAAAAGATTTAGTGCTTGCCAATCAATTATTGTTTCAACTTGTTGATACCGACACAGTAATGCAAAAAAGAGAAATTGTTAATAATGAAATAACAATTTATGTAAAAAAGTGTGCCCACCGCATGACTTCACTAGGTATTTATTTAATGGAAATGCGTTATATGAGCGGTAAAATTAACGATCATGTAAGTATTACTAAAGATAAATATGGCGAAATTACATTAAATATGCAGTTGCTTATTGAGTCTATAAAATGCATTCATTTGCCTATTTTAAACGAGCTACCTAAGCACAGCTATACTGTTTGTATTTATATTATTGCTCGAGCATTTAAAATTTTGTTGTTGATTAATGCGCAGCACGAAGATTTGCACATCGAGTTTAAAGAAAAATTAATTGAATTAGGTGCTTTACTATCCAACAACACTATTTTGATGCGCCATGCAATAAAAAACGGCTTGGATGTAAATTGGCTAACAAATTTCGAAATTCCTGATAACATTGTTGCAATTCATAAAGATATTCGGGCAAACGGTTTTTTAAAATAAGTGCCGTTCGCCTATAGAAATTGTATTATTACGCCGTAAGTTCCTTTAAATCTGACCGTTTCTTACACGGCATTTTCTGCGACTATACATTAAACAATCGGGTTTTTATTTTTAGATAAAATATATATCCCGTAAAAACCTAAAATTAATTCGCCAAGTGTACCAAACATAAAAATAGGTGAGGGGGTGCCGTCGACAAAACTGCTTACAACTCGTCATAAACCCAGCCCAAGCATAAATAATATATTTGAAATTGTGGCTACTACCCAAAATTGGTTATCATAAATGGCATAGAGCCAAAATACAGCAAATGCCAGGTACAGTCCCATAATCGCTTTTAAAATATTGGCTTCATCTGTTGAATTAATTTTTACATTAAATAATAAATCGGGTTATAAACCATAAATTAAACCAATTGGAATAACAATCCCGATCGAAATGATAAGATGTAAATTTTTCTGTACACTAGTCAATTCCAATAAAATTTAGAATTTCCAAAACATCTGACATTGAACTTACTGAAAATTTGTTTAGCAAGTTTTTCTTGTGATTGTCAACCGTAAAAGGGCTCAGATTCAATTTTTCAGCTATTTTTTTGGTAGATAATCCGGTTTTGTAGGCCTTTATAATATCTGATTCTTTGTCGGTGAACAACTCGCTACTTTTAAATTTTCCATTCGATGACACATAATTAAAAATTTCATTTGCAATTACATACCGAACAGAAAAATCAGAAGTTTTAAATTTTTCGGTCATGTCTCGCCACAAAATAAGTTGGTATTTTTGTTTGTTGCCAATCCACTCGATGCAAGAATTGGTCGAAACCATGGATCGGTTTTGACCCGCTTTATTTTTGAATGCTAAATTAACACATTGATTTGTAAAATTTAATTGGGTTGCCTCTAAATTTTTAATTTTTTCGTTCACAAATTTGGCGCTTTTGATGTAAAATAAAATTTGTTTAAACGTAATGGTTCTCAGCCAATAAGTAAAACCTGTGTTGTTGAGTTCAACATCCGTAAAACCTGTAATTTCGAAGCAATTGGGCGAGGTGTAAACCGTTTTGAAATTAGACATATCAAAAACTTGAATAATCGTATTGCTCTGCGTAGCGATGTGATTGATCAAAAAATGATTTTTTAAATACGCTGGCAATTCTTGTTTAGAAACTTTTACGGGGGCAAAATTATCGGTCCAATTGGCAATAAGCTCGTTTTTTAAAGCTTCAATTTCGTATAGCTCGACCATGAAATATGACTAATTTAGTTATTGTTTTTTTTCAATAAAGATAGTATTTTTGTTATTCGATAAACCAATCCTCATGAAAAAATTATTACTTATCACTTGTTTATTTCTTTTTCAAGTAACCAATGCGCAAAACAACGCCTTTACCTTCAACGGCATTGACCAACAAATAGCAACTTACACTGGGCAAACCAATGTGCGGTTTACAACCCAAAACTTCACTATCGAGGCTTGGGTAAAACCAGCTGCTTTTGTGAACAGCACAGGCAGTTTTGAGCATACAATTATAGGTACCGATAGCAGTAACACCACAGGCTATGTATTGCGAACGGGCGGCAGCCGAAAACTCGATTTTACGTTTGGCGATGGCACTTCGTGGTACAGCGTTACTTCTGCCAACCCAGTTTTTACGGTTGATGAATGGACACACGTAGGCGTTGTTAGAAACGGAACGAGTTTTACCTTATATGCCAATGGTGTGCAAGTAGCACAACAAACTTTTACGCAAAACATTTCGTTACCCAACACCAACTTGCGCATTGCAGAAAGTCCAGGATTTAATGGACGATTTTTTAAAGGTTCGCTAGACGAAATAAAAATTTGGAACACCGCAAGAACCGTTGCCGAAGTACGAAATGATTTAGCCGAAACTATAACGCCATTACCAATTGAATTGGTTGTGTATTATAAAATGAACCAAACCACGGGGCAAGATGTTATAAGCGAAACTCCAATAAATTTATTTGCAAAATATCTACCAACACCAAATGTAAATACAACTGCTGGATTTTTTCGAACCTACGTTTTTCAAACTGCTGGGAGTTGGTATTATACTTTAACTAATTGGAAAAATAATTTTGAACCAACTAATTTAATATCAGGCGATGTTATTAATATTAATACAAATTGCCTATATAATAGCGGAGCTTATGATTTGCCTTTGGGATGTACTTTAAATATAAATAATGGTGCAACTTTAGAAATGAGTATCTCTCAGAATGTAATTTTTACCAATCATGGAACTTTAAATATTTATGATACTTTCTTATTTTACAATCAATCAGGAGCAGGTACGTTTAATAATTATGGTATCGTAACAGTTGCAACTTCTAATAATTTCAAATCTAACATTGTTGTTAATTTATATGTTGGAAGTAATTTTAATAACAACGGATACCTTGGTGATGTTAATGCAACCATTTATTGTGAGCTTAACAATTACGGTGGTATAATAACTAATTTTTCAGGATCTGTAATAGATATTACACGTTTTTTTAATTTCGGGAATTTTATAAATTATGGAACATCTACAAGTGTTTTGCTTACAAACGGCAGCACTAGTTATCCAAATGCTTCGGTTTCAAATATGTCAGGAAGTATAACAATAAACAAAAGGTTATTAAATGAATCAACAATAAATAACTATGCTAACTTAAATTTATTAAATGATGGTGTTTCAGTTCATAAAAATAGGTCTACTGGAGTTATAAATAATTTTGATTTTCAAAGTGTATTTAGGGTAAACACAATTAATGCAAGTTTTGAAAACGAAGGTACTTTTGCATATCAAAATCTAGTAGAAAACAAAGGTACTTTTACTAACAAATCTGGAGCAACTTTAAAAGCACTCAATGGCGGAAATGGTGGTTCAGTGCGTCAATTTGAGAATTTTGTTGGTGCAACATTTACTAACAACGGGACCTATATTACATTAGAAGATTTTAATAATGCAGGAACACATTCCAATACTGGATCTCATTTTGGGAATGGGAATTTTAACGGAAGTATTTTTACTAATCCAACAAATGCTACAATCTCACCAAGCGATAATTCAGGTTCAGGAATTGGCACCTTAAATTTTGCAAACGGTTTAACCAATAACGGTAACATCAATATCGAAATTGGTGGTACAACCGTAGGTTCTGGTCATGATAAAATAAATG
>JAYVGC010000018.1:0-38371 GCA_043772535.1 Flavobacterium sp.
TAAGAATAAACTGAACCAGAACCAGCGAAAGAATTAGTGTAATTGTAAGTGCCGCCGTCGGTAGAAAACAACAATTCAGGTTGTACACCAAATTTTTTACTAATTTCAAATTCTGCAGTTGCACCTACAACGAAGCCTGTTTTGGCTGAAGTTTGACCACCGCTCGGGATGTTACCAGATAATGATAATACGGAAACATTTAGACCAGCCTTTGCTCCAAACTTTGTTTTTTGCGCTGTTGCAGCAATACTAACCAGTACTAAAACGGTTAAAAATAATTTACTTTTCATTTTTTGTTATTTAATTTTAATGCGAATTTAGTAAGAATAGTTAACGTAGAATTTGTAAATACATTTTTAACATTATTTTTAAAAATAGTGCATGTTTGTCAAATAAAAGTTACTAAATGTTAACATTTAGTGTACTTTCCTGTTCTTAATATTTATTTTTTGAAATAGAAAACATCTTTAATAGCCCCGGTGTAGTGGAAATCTTTTGTTTTTTTTCTTTAAAAAAAACAAAAATTGAGAACGGAGACGGGACGGTTGTGCTTAAAAATCGGGTTGGCTGCTTCTAAAAAAAAACCCCATTCAATTTATCATCGAATGGGATTTTGTAAAGTTATTTAAATTAAAATGTTCTGTTAACATCAAATGCTTCAAGATATTCGGCTACACGTTTTACAAAACTTCCGCCGAGTGCGCCGTCTACAACGCGGTGATCGTACGAATGAGAAAGGAACATTTTTTGACGAATGCCTATGAAGTCGCCCTCAGGTGTTTCGATTACTGCGGGTACTTTACGTATAGCGCCAAGTGCTAAAATACCTACTTGCGGTTGGTTGATAATCGGGGTGCCAAATACTGATCCGAAAGTGCCTACATTGGTTACTGTATAGGTACCTCCTTGTGTATCATCTGGTTTTAATTTACCCATTTTGGCACGGTTACCTAGGTCGTTTACAGCCTTTGCCATGCCTACAATGTTGAGCTGGTCGGCATTTTTAATTACGGGTACAATTAAATTACCGTTTGGTAATGCAGCGGCCATGCCAAGGTTTATATTTTTCTTTTTTATAATGTAATCGCCCTCTACAGAGATGTTAATACCGGGGAAATCTTTTATGGCTTTTGCTACAGCCTCCATAAAAATGGGTGTATAGGTAAGTTTTTCGCCTTCGCGTTTTTCGAAATCATTTTTTACTTTTTCGCGCCATTTTACAATATTGGTAACGTCAACTTCGATAAACGATTGTACATGTGCCGAGGTTTGAACTGACGCAACCATATAGCCCGAAATAAGTTTTCGCATGCGGTCCATTTCAATTATCTCGTCGCCTCCATTTACTGATGGCGCAATTTTTGTTGCTACTTCGACCGGTTTTGTTGTTGTAATTGGTTGATTTGTTGGCGCTTCTACGGTAGTTGCTTCTGGGGCACTTGGTATAAAATTTATTACAGGTGTTTTGGTTGGTGCTTGAGTGACATTTCTGTTTTTCAAATAAGATAAAATATCTTCTTTAGTTACGCGTCCTTCGCTGCCAGTGCCTGCAATTGTTTCTAGCTCTATTAAAGAAACACCTTCTTCTTTTGCTATATTTTTAACTAACGGCGAAAAGAATTTATCTGAATTTGAATAATTTAATAGTGGTTTTTCGACATTTTGTGGTGTACTATTTTTTTCTCCTTCGACAATGGTCATTGGAGCTGCGGGTATTTCAATAGTTTGTGACTCAGTTTCGATAATAGCAATGGTTTGACCCACTTGTACTAATTCATTGTTTTGAAATAGTTTTTCTATTAAAACGCCACTTACTTCGCTGGGTACTTCGCTATCTACTTTATCTGTTGCAATTTCAAGTACAGCTTCATCCATTTCTATTTTGTCGCCTACTTCTTTTAACCAATTGGTTATTGTTGCTTCCGCAACGCTTTCGCCCATTTTTGGGAGTTTTAATTCAAACTTTGCCATATAGTTGTACTACTGTTGTGTTTAATATTTTGCAAATTTAATGATTTTTTTGAACCATTAACGATTTATGTTTTATTAAGTTGCTTCTTTAAAAAATGACAACCTCGCCTCGATCACTGCTTGAGTTGCTTCCGATGAGATAATTTGATTTTGGAGGAAATAGTTTAAACGTTACATTTTTATTCTTTTTTTGTTGCAATACCGAAATGGCTTCTTTAAAACTCATGCTGTTTAAATCTAAAATAAGTTCGGTTTTAACGTGTGTCGAAATCGATTGCGAAAGTACAACTTTTACGTTTTCTAACGAAAAAAGGGACTTGTTTTTTTGTATTTTTTTTTCTACTTTTTTTTTCAATATATTGCTGTTTGATATAATAAGGTACTTGTCGGGCTTTGTATTGGGTTTAAATTTTCCTTGAAACATTTTAATTATTGAGAATGTGACAATGCCAATTTTCATAAATAAAGTAAAGAATAGAGAAACTTTAAAATGTTTTTTATAAAAAAAATGCATTGCTTCTTGAAATCGTTTCATGTATTGACCGTCTTTCATGGTGCTTTCGCCTTTGTAATGAATTATGGTTGTTTCGTGAAAATAGTAGTTGTTTTTATTTTTTTTTAGGGCTAAATAACTCAAATCTATGTCGTCAGAATACATAAAACAATTTTCATCAAAACCGCCAATTTCGATATACAAGTTTCGTTTTAAAAACATAAACGCACCAGCAAGTACGTCAACTTTGCCCGTTTGATTTTCGTTTAAATGTTGTGCATAATAGCGATTAAAAAGTTTTGATTTTGGAAAAATTTTGTATAACCCAAATATTTTGGTAAATGCTACCCAAGGCGTTGGGACGCCCCGTTTTGATTCGGGCAAAAAATTTCCCCTGCCGTCAATAAGCTGGCAACCTACAATTCCTGTATCAACATGATTGTCATTATGTTGTAAAAAATATAAAATTTTTATAAAAGTATCTTCTGCTACTATAGTGTCTGGATTAAGGATACAAATATAGGTGCCGCTTGCATTTTTAACGCCAATGTTATTTCCTTTCGGAAAACCTACATTTTGCTGATTGGCAATAAGTTTTATGTTTGGAAAACGTGTTTTCATCATTTGGCAACTGTCGTCAGATGAATTATTATCTACTACTATAATTTCGGCATCAAGGCTTTGGATTGCTTTTTGCACGCTTAAAACGCAGGCTTCTAAAAAATAACGGACGTTATAGTTAAGAATAATTACAGATAATTGCATGTAGTTTTTTACTTAAAAAATAGGATTGTGATGTTATGCAGTTTTGGTTTGAATTATGTAATTTTAAAGTGTATTTTGTAATAATCGATATGTACAAAAGTAGTAAATTATATTTTTAAAAAAAAGACTGCCTAAAATTTATTAATGAAAGACCCAAAATAAATTTGATAGCCCCGACAGGAGGGAAAAACCTTTGCTTTTTTGGCAAAGTTTTGGAAGGATGGCGGGAAGAATGCTTGTAAATAGGCACCCAAATTTTGCTTCAAAAAGCGATACAAATTTGATTTTTAAAAAAATTGCTTACTGCCGTACAATGCCTTACTTTTGCAAAAAAAATAGTATTGTGAATTACTTATCTGTTGAGAATATAAAAAAATCGTTTGGTGAGCGCACTTTGTTTGAAAACCTATCATTTGGGATAAATAAAGACCAAAAAATTGCTTTTATTGCAAAAAATGGCTCGGGCAAAACGTGCATAATGAAGATTATAAATGGCGAGGATACGCCTGATACGGGGCAGGTCGTGATGCGGAAAGATATAAAAATGGCTTTTTTGAGCCAAGTGCCACAATTGCAAGATGAATTGACTGTTGAGGAAAGTATTTTTGCATCGGATAATGCTGTTTTAAAGGTAATTGAGCGTTATGAAAAGGCATTGGAGAACCCTGATGATTCGGATGCTTATGAGAAGGCTTTTGATGATATGGATCGATTTAATGCGTGGGATTTTGAGTCGCAGTTTAAACAAATTTTGTTTAAATTGAAGTTGGAAGATTTTAAAATGAAGGTAAAAACGATGTCGGGCGGACAAAAAAAAAGGTTGTCGTTGGCTATTATTTTAATTAGTAGACCTGATTTATTAATTTTGGATGAACCTACCAATCATCTTGATTTAGAAATGATTGAATGGTTGGAAAGTTATTTTGCCAAAGAAAACATTACTTTATTTATGGTAACCCATGACCGCTTTTTTTTGGAGCGCGTTTGTAATGAAATTGTTGAATTAGATAACGGCAAATTATATACTTACAAAGGAAATTACAGCTATTATTTAGAGAAAAAAGAGGAGCGCATTGCTTCAGAAAATTCGAGTGTTGATAAAGCACAAAATCTTTTAGTAAAGGAATTGGCTTGGATGCGACGTCAACCAAAGGCGCGAACAACAAAATCGAAATCACGGCAAGATGATTTTTATTTGATAAAAGAAAAAGCCGAAAGTCGCCGAAAAGAGAATAAAGTAGAGCTTGAAATAAATATGGAGCGTATGGGAAATAAAATTATTGAAATTCATAAAGTGTCGAAAAAATTTGGTGATAAAGTGATTTTGAATAATTTTAGTTTCGATTTTCAGCGTGGCGCTCGCATTGGGATTATTGGTAAAAATGGCACCGGAAAATCAACTTTTTTAAATTTATTAACCCAAACTATTCCTGCCGATTCGGGTAAGGTGGTTATGGGTGAAACTATTAAAATAGGGTATTATACGCAAAGCGGTATTAACCCAAAGCCTGGACAGCGTGTTATTGATATTATTAAGGAATATGGCGAGTTTATTCCGCTGGCAAAGGGCAGAATGATATCGGCAAGTCAATTATTAGAGCGATTTTTATTTGACCCCAAAAAGCAATACGATTTTGTTGAAAAATTAAGCGGTGGCGAGTTAAAACGATTGTATTTATGTACTGTTTTGATTCAAAATCCAAACTTTTTGATTTTAGATGAACCTACTAACGATTTGGATATTATTACTTTAAATGTACTAGAAAGTTTTTTACTAGATTATCCAGGTTGTTTGCTTGTGGTGTCGCACGATAGGTATTTTATGGATAAAATTGTAGATGACTTATTTGTTTTTAGAGGCGATGGAATTGTAGAAAATTTTCCTGGAAATTATTCTGATTTTCGTGCCTACGAAGATTCTGCGGAGCCCGTGGGTAAAGACGATTTTAAAGAAAAAGCAAATTGGAAACAAACCAAAACCATATCGACAGGATTGGATTTTAACGAGCAAAAAGAATTTAATAAAATTGAAAAAGAAATTAAAGATTTAGAGCATCAAAAAAGTCAAATAGAACAACTTTTTAGCGAGGGAAAAGTTGCTGATGAAGCTATTGAAACGAAAGCCAACGAATTGCAAGCAATAATAAATGCAAAAGAGCAAAAAGAAGAACGTTGGTTTGAACTTTCTTCAAAAATGGAATAATGAAATATGATTTTTAAGTTAAAATATTATCTAAAATTCTTGTACCAATCTAAAAATGAACACAGCGTTCATTCGCCATTTGTATTCAATTTGGTCACCAAATGTTTTTATGATAAAAGTAAATATGAATCATATAAAGTTTTAAAATCATATCGAAATAAACGTACAAACATGAACGATGCGACAACAGCGCAGTTATCATTAAAATATGCCAAATTGCTGTTTAGAATTGTACATTATTTTCAACCAAATAATATTTTAGAATTAGAACCTTTGTTGGGGTTACCAACAATTGCAATTGCTTTGGGCAGCAAAAACACAATAATTACAAGGCTAGTAGGGAGTTTGAGCACAGTAACACAAGCCAAAATTGAGCCGTTTACCAGCGCTAACGGAAATGTTATACATACAGCGTTTGCAAATTATTTAAAATCCGAAAAGGTACAATTGGCACGGTATAATTTAATTTATTTTGGTGGTAACCATTCTAAACAAAAATTGTTGCATTATTTTGAGCAGTTATTACCCACCGCGCTAAATAATTCTATTTGGATTTTTAACAACATACATCAATCCACAGAAACTCATAAAGCCTGGAAAATTATTAAAAAGCATCCAAAAGTAACCGTTACCGTAACAACATTTGGTTTTGGGCTTGTATTTTTTAGAAGTGAGCAACAAAAGGAACATTTCGTAATTCGGATATAAAAAAAGGACAACCTTTGCAGAGTGCCCTTTTAATGAATTAACCATAACTCAATTATTCTTTAGACGCATCGTTTTCTCTGGCTTTAGCACCAATTCTGTTAATTTTAAACATAGTTGCGAATTTTAGTTTTATTGCTCCGATGCTTGTATTGTCGGCCGTAGTAAGGCCTTCTTTTTCGACAGTGTTTTTTCTGCTGTCAAGTGCTTCATACATTAATTTTACTTCGTCATAATCTTCTCTCGAAAAATTACTTTTATTGTTTTTATATGTAGAAAAAAAGTTTTCATAGGTTTTTAAAATATTATCTTTAGTAACCCAACTAAAATTCATGTCTTCACCAATTTTGCCAGATCCAAAAAATCGATTGCGCAACATTTGCTTCATGGACGGTTTAGCAACCACTTTATTTTTCTCAATTTCGGTGTACACACTTTTTTTAATTTCATTATACCTTGTTTTCGAATTTTCAAGCTGTTCTTGCGATTTTTCACGTTCAGCTTCATTTAATTCCAAAACAGCCTCATCAGCATAGTCCGATTTTCTGTCGTATTCGCCCGAAAGCAATTGCCAGTTTTTTTCTCGCTCTAATGTATTTACTGTTTTTAACGAATCTATATACATTTCTAATTCTTTAATTCGTTTATCGGCTAATTCTTTTTTTTCATTTTTACACGATACTAAAACCAGCAAAATTGCGCATAGTATGTTTACTTTCATTACATTTTTTTTCATAATAGTACGTTTTATTTATTTACTGTAAAATTAACGTTATGTAAAAAATAAAAGCTTACATCATTACAAATTTAATTTACACATTTATAACAACAATCAATTTTCAATTGTGTAACTTTCGCCTCCTAAGTGCGTCTTATTTAAAAAAATAATTTATATGTCAGAATCTTTAATAAACATAACCAATATAAAACGTGATTTTGTACTGGGTACCGAAATAATATACGTTTTAAAAGGCATCGATTTACAAATTAATAAAGGCGAATATGTAGCATTAATGGGGCCATCAGGTTCGGGAAAATCAACGTTGATGAATATTTTAGGTTGCTTAGACACTCCTACATCGGGCGAATATATTTTAAATCATAAAGATGTTAGTAAAATGAATGATGATGAACTTGCCGAAATTCGCAATAAAGAAATAGGTTTTGTTTTTCAAACATTTAATCTTTTGCCACGCACCACAGCCCTTGAAAACGTTGCTTTACCTATGGTTTATGCAGGTTTTTCAAAATCAGATCGCACCAAACGAGCAACCGAAGTGTTAAACCAAGTTAATTTAGGCGACCGCATGGACCACCAACCCAATCAGCTTTCGGGCGGACAGCGGCAGCGCGTTGCAATTGCCCGAGCATTGGTTAACAAACCCTCCATTATTTTAGCCGATGAACCCACCGGAAACCTTGACAGTAAAACATCAGTAGAAATTATGAAGCTATTTGGCGATATTCATGCCAGCGGTAATACAGTAATTTTAGTTACCCACGAAGAAGAAATAGCCGAATACGCGCATAGAATAATTCGTTTACGCGATGGATTGATTGAAAGTGATACCATCAAAAAAAAATAATTTTAAATAGAGCAACAGCACATTTGGTCTTATCACCCAATCAAGTTCCCGCTGTACGTTACAATAAAAAAACCTTTCGAACCCCGAAAGGTTTTTTAATTTTCACTGCCATCGGGGTTATTTAATTAATTTTGGCTGTTTATTTATTAATATACACGCTTTTTAATTTGCAGTTGTAGCATTTGTATTGACCATAACATAATCGGGCAATATTTTGCCCGGATTTAAAATACCGTTTGGGTCAAAAACATTTTTAATGCCTTTCATTAACTGTAATTCAACATTTGAGAAAGCAATATCCATATAATTTTTTTGAACAAAACCAATACCATGCTCGCCAGAGAGCGTTCCTTTTAGGGCAACAGTCAGCTCAAAAATTTCTCGAATACCTTTCGTAACTTCAACATCCCAATTTTCATCGCTCAAATTGCCCTTTATAATGTTTACATGTAAATTACCATCGCCTGCATGCCCATAACACACCGTTTGAAACTTATATTTTGCACCTATTAATTTTATACCTGCAAGCAATTTTGGCAATTCATATCTAGGCACTACAGTATCTTCTTCTTTATAAATCGAATTGGCTTTCACGGCTTCGGCAACACTTCGTCTAAGTTTCCAAAGTGCATTTTTTTGGTCGTCGGTATCTGCAAAAAGCACCTCGTCAATATCAAATTGTTCTAGAACGGTCATTATTTTTTCGGCTTCTTGAAATAAAATTTCGGGATAATTTCCGTCAACTTCAATTAGTAAATGGGCTTGTACCTCGTCTTTTACTTGCACATTAATGTTGTTGTTATATTTTAAAGTCCAGTCAATGGCATCACGCTCCATAAATTCTAAGGCGCTCGGCACAATGCCCGCTCTAAAAATAGCCGATACAGCTTCGCAGGCCTGTGTAGCATTAAAAAATGGAACAAGCATTAATACATTATGTTTGTTTTTTGGAATTAATTTTAATACAATTTTAGTTATAATTGCCAACGTTCCTTCGCTGCCTACCATAAGTTGAGTTAAACTATAACCTGTCGAATTTTTTAAAGTATTGGCACCTGTCCAAATTATTTCGCCGTTGGGCAAAACAACCTCTAAATTTAAAACATAATCTTTTGTGACTCCGTATTTTACAGCTCTGGCACCGCCAGCATTTTCGGCAACGTTGCCACCAATCCAGCAACTGCCTTGACTGCTTGGGTCGGGTGGATAAAACAAGTCTTTTTCTGCAACGGCATCGCGCAAAACTTGGGTAATTACTGCTGGCTCTACAATAATTTGAAGGTTTTGTACGTCTATATTTAATATTTTATTTAATCGTTCGGTCGATAAACCGATGCCTTTATGGATACAAAGTGCACCACCACTTAAACCGGTTCTTGCGCCGAGGGGAGTAACTGCAATTTTATAATAATTGGCAACTTTAAGTATCGCAGCTATTTGGTGCACATTGGCAGGTTTTACTACCACAGCAGGCGGAAAAACGTAGTCTTCGGTTTCGTCGTGGCCGTAATAGTTTCTTGTTTCTAGGTCGGTAAAAATAAATTTTTGACCTACTATTTTTTGTAATTCGTTTAAAACGTGTTGATTCATTAGTGTTACAAATTAGAATTGTAAAGTTATAAATTAAAAAAAAGATAGCCAAAAAATTAATAAATAAAAGACTAAACCTAGATTGATAACCCTGACGGTAAGGAAAAACACGACGCTTTTTGGAGCGTGGTTTTTGGGAGGACGGCAGGAGCGATGTTTATAAATAAAGACTCAAATTGCTGTTACAAATTAAAAATTATTGCTTTTTTAGTTGTGGCAAAAAGTAGCAAAATACTCCAAATAGTGGCAAAAAAGAGGTTATTTTGTAAATGTATTCAATAGATGTTGCATCGGCAAGAATACCTAAAACCGCCGATCCAATACCAGCCATTCCGAAGGCAAAACCATAAAAAAGTCCTGAGACCATGCCAAGTTTTTTGGGTAATAATTCTTGCGCGTACACTAATATTGCTGGAAATGCGGATGAAATGATTATGCCGATAATAACAATTAAAACATCGGTATAAAACAAGTTGGCGTAGGGCAACAGTAGGGCAAAGGGTGCGGCTCCTAGAACGGAAATCCAGATCACCAATCGACGTCCAATTTTGTCGCCTATTGGACCGCCAAGAAGTGTGCCAATGGCGTAGGCAAATAGATATAAAAACAGGTGAAATTGTGTTTCTTGTATGGTTAAATTAAATTTATCAATAAGATAAAAGGTGTAGTAACTTGATAGGCCTGCGGAGTAAAAATATTTTGAAAAAATAATGAACAGTAAAAGTGCAATTGTTTTATTAACTTGTGCTTGTGTGAGTGAGTGATAGGTAATGCCTGCTGATTTTGATAAGACCCGATTTAGGACTTGTTTTTTGTACCAATAGGCAATTTTAGTAAGTACGGTCAAGGCTATAACCGCAATAATAACGAAGTAAATGATGTACTGTTGTGAATTTGGAACTACAATTAACGCTACTAAAAGTGGTCCTAATGCGGTGCCAAGATTACCGCCGACTTGAAAAATGGATTGAGCCAAACCGCGCTTTCCGCCTGATGCAATGTAAGATATTCGCGAGGCTTCGGGATGAAAAATGGAAGAACCCATTCCGATAAATGCGACGGCAATTAAAATAACAACGTATTGATGTGCAAATGACAGCAGAATAATGCCAATCATTGAAAATAACATTCCGTAAATTTGTGAAAATGGCTTTGGATATTTATCGGTATAAAACCCAACAATGGGCTGTAAAATGGAGGCTGTGAACTGAAAACTAAAAGTAATTAACCCAATTTGCGAAAATGATAATTTATAATTTTGTTTTAAAATTGGATATACAGCCGGAATTATTGCCTGAATTAAATCGTTAAGTAAATGTGCAAAACTGATTGCAAAAAGTACTGAAAAAAGTGTTTTTTGGGCTATTTCGAATTTTATTTGGGCTATTGAATTCTTGGTATTCACGATTTTTTATTTGAACAGCAAAAGTAAGTAAATGGATGCGTTTTTGCTTGTGAATTTTTATTAAATTTTTTGCAATTATTCTTTATTTTGATAAAATGAAACCTTAAAAATGTTGTAAATTTGTAATTCAACACCTTACCATTTGGAACAAAAAAAAAAGCCGTCAGCACTTAACGAGAAAAAAGGCATTGCAGCTCCTGAAATTTTCAGTGTGGTCTCTATGCAACAAATTGTGGGTTTTAGAAAAATTCAGCCTACCGCTAAGGATTTGATTTTTGGGGTATTGAATGGCAATAAGGTAGCGTTAAGCAGGGCAATTACGTTGGTTGAAAGTACAAATAGTATTCATTTAGAAAAGGCTACTGAAATAATAAACGGCTGTTTGCCTTATGCTAATAAATCGGTTCGTATTGGTATTACAGGCGTACCTGGCGTTGGAAAAAGTACTTTTATTGAAGCTTTTGGAAAGCACCTGACTGCTTTGGGTAAAAAAGTGGCAGTTTTAGCAGTTGATCCAAGCAGTACTATTAGTCACGGTAGTATTTTGGGCGATAAAACACGTATGGAAGAGTTAGTAGTCGATGAAAATGCATTTATTAGACCAAGTGCCTCGGGCGAAACTTTGGGAGGCGTGGCACGAAAAACTAGAGAAGCCATAATTTTGTGTGAAGCCGCTGGATTTGATACTATAATTATTGAAACCGTTGGTGTTGGTCAGAGTGAAACGGCGGTGCACAGCATGGTAGATTTTTTTTTACTTTTAAAAATTTCGGGAGCTGGAGATGAATTACAAGGAATAAAACGGGGAATTATGGAAATGGCTGATGCAATTGTAATTAATAAAGCGGATGGCGATAACATTAAAAAGGCTAATTTAGCAAAGGTAGAATTTAACAGAGCCTTGCATTTGTTTCCTCCGAAGCAATCGGGTTGGAACCCTTCGGTGACTACTTGTAGCTCAATTACGAAAGAAGGTATTGATGCTGTTTGGTGCATGATAACTGCTTATTTAGAACTCACAAAATTGAATTCGTATTTTGATTTTAAACGAAATGAACAAAATCAATATTGGATGCTAGAAACAATTAATGAACAATTACAGAATAATTTTTATAATAATATTGAAATTTCAGTGCTGTTAGAAAAGAACAAAAAAGCCGTACAAAACGCCGAAATTTCTCCTTTTGCAGCAGCCTCAGAGCTATTGAAATTATATTTTTCGACCTAATGTTTTTTTAAATAAAGTTGTAATCAATATTATTTTTTATAGTTTGATTATTGAAAAATAAGGTGAAAGTGGGTCAGAATTTTCAGTTATCTTTTTTATTAAATTCGGACCATCTTCAACAAAAAACTCTGAAAAATTTTGTTTTCGCTCTTGTAAACCTTCGTTAGGAAACAATTCATCTTGTAACTTACTAATGCGCTCAAGCGTTTCTTTATATACTCTTTTTTCTGCTTTTAAAAGTCGTTTTTCTAAATGTAATAATCCTTGTAATTGTTTAACTTCTTGCGCTTTTACGGCACCAATAAAAGAAACATCGGTACGCAATGCTACTGCATATAAGAGTTTAAATTGCGTTTTTAAGAGTTCTTTTTGTGGTGAAAAATCAATTGGTAGTTTTGTTAATTCTTTCGTTTTTTTTGTCAAAAGTGTTATTCGAGGTAAAAATAAGTCGGCTACTGATAGTTGTAGTATTTCTATTTTTTTTAGCTGTTTGTCTGAAACTAAAAGTGCTGAATTTCGTAAAACTAGCATCGGAAAAGTAATTTTATGACGTTTGAAAGTTGACTTTAGTTGTAACCAATACGCAATTTCGCCGCCGCCACCGATATAGGCTAAATTTGGTAAAATAACTTCTTGGTACAAAGGGCGTACTAGTACATTTGGACTAAATTTTTCAGGATAATTATCTACTGCTTTTAGAATTTCAGATGGAGAAAAAAATAGGTTAGTATTATTTACTCTGTACGTACCATTTTCAAAAATAATGCGTTCTCTCACATTATTTTCAATATAAAATAAGTTTATTTCTCTTGGATTTACCTGAATTTGGTAGGCTTGTAGCTTTACATTTGTTTCAGAAACGGCATTAAATGAAATTTGATTTTGCAGCTCTTTTTTTAACATAGGTATAAAAAGTTTTTTGAGAGCAATAGTATCGGCATCAAGAATTACTAATCCTTCGTGCTTAAAAAGTTCATTGGTTAAATACCGCGTCGCTTCGGATAATGTTTTGTGTTGTAAGTAGGCTTTTTTAAACAAACTTATCAGATAACTGGCGTTTGAACTTGCACCAAGTTGCGTTTCAAAAACTTTTAAAACTTCGTCTAATCCTTCGGTTGAAAGCCGCCCAACTGGACCATTAGAATTTTTGGACCATTTTATTTTTTTATCCTTAAAATTAAAATAGTTGATTTCTTCAAAATCGTGATCTTCGGTTGCCATCCAATATATTGGCACAAATTTTTGTGAGGTATAACGTTCATTCAGCTGTTTACATAAATTAATAGTAGAAATAATTTTATACAAAAAGTAAAGTGGACCGGTAAATAAATTAAGTTGATGACCCGTAGTTATTGTAAATGTCGTTGCACTTTCAAGAAGTGAAATGTTATTTGTTACCGCTGCAACGTTGTCTATTAGCTTGTATTGCAGTAACAATTCATTTACTAAAATCTTTCTATTTTCAGGTGAATAGTTACTTTCTTTTTCTTCTATTTGATTTTTAAAATTATCAAGAGTGGGAAATCGATTGTAAAAAGGTAAAACTGCGGAATCTTGATTTAAGTAATCAATAATTATGTTGCTGTAATATCCTGATTCTTGGTACGTTATACAATCGGTTGGCATAAACTTGTTTTTAGGTAAAAATAAGCATTTATTTAAGCAACTTACTTTTTTTAAACAATTTGTTTTGGTTCTTTTTTATATTTAATTTCGTAAAACAAGATGCTAAAAACTAGCAAATATTCAATACTAATAAGGAGCATATTTTCTTTAAAAAGTAAATTTGAGTACGCAAAATAACTTAAAAAAACGGTAAAACTCCATACCAATGGAAATTTAAATTTTGTGAAACAGGTTAAAATAACTAAATTAATGATGTACCACGGATGTACCGTTGTTGATTGAAAAAAGTATACTGTTAAGACCAGCAAAAAACTTACAAATAGTGCTTTTGGAGTGTTGTTTTTTCTAAAAAAGGTACTGTATAAAATAAAAAAAAGAAGTATAATTGGAGTTATTTTTCCAAGCGTAGCAATAATATTATACCCATAAAAATAAAAACCTATTGCTCTAATGCAATAGTAAATACTGGCATTAAATTCAAAAGAGGTAAACCAAAGCGAAATGGTACTGCGATAGTTGTTAATTAAATGTGTGCTGGTAAAGGGTAAAAACATAACAATAGTTAAAAGCACAATTAAAGCGTAAAATGGAATGCTTTTTTTGCATTTTAAATAGTGTAGTAAAATGGGTAAGAGTAGCAACGGAAGTAGCTTTGTTCCTATTGATAATGATATAAATAATGCGCTAACTAACAGTTTGTTTTTAATTAAAAAATAGATTCCGAATAAAAAGAAACAGATCATAACACCTTCAAAATGTAAATTACCCGTAAGTTCAATGAGCACTAATGGATTTAAGAAATAGAAAAATATTGTATTTTCATTTATCGAAAGTTGTCGTAAAATTCGCTTGCCAATGACGTAAATACCAATATCAGCGATGATAATTTGAATTCTAAAGATGATTATACTTCCAATAATTGAGTGCGATGAAAATAATCCTGCAGTTGCAAATAAAAGTTGATTAATTGGTGGATAATTAGAAAAATGATTGGCACTTAAACTACCCATACCGTTAAAAAGTGTTCGCCCTTGAATTAATTTTATAGAATCGATTAACGCTATTGGCGTAAATTCGTATGGACTAATTCCTTTCAAAATTAAGCGACCGTCCCATATGAATCTGTAAAAATCTTGAGATAAAAAAGGTGTTGTACCTAGCAGTATTAGACGAAAAAAAAGACCTAAATGAAATAGATTATTGACATTGGAATTTTTATATTTAATAAAATAAACATAACAGATAAATAACAACGCAATTGTTGAAAGTAGCGTTATGAACTCATTTCGATTGACAAAATAACCCAAAAATCCATAGCAGATAAAACTTAGTAAACCTAGAAAAAAGTTGGCTTTGTTTTTTACTAATTCCAATTTAAGTGTTTTTAATTGTATTGGCCACAACATAACCATATCCTAAAACCAACAATAAGTGAAAAGGAAACAGCCCAAAATCGTCTAGTTTTACACCCAAATATAATCCAAAAATAAAATATAAAACTAATAGAAATTCAATAATGGTACTTTTTGAAATGTGTTTAGACAAATAGATGTTGTTTTGCCATTGTTCCGGCCGCTGCTCAATATTAAGTTTTGGGGTGCGAATAAATTCGGTTTTCTTACCAATGTAGGCTTGTATAACAGCGATAGAGTTTTGATATGAAAACCCCATTGCAATGGCGTAAAAGGTAAAAAATAATCCGATATATTTTATAAAATTTTTATAACCATCGCCGTGTATACTTTTATACGTGATCCAATAGCAAATAAAAAAAAGTACTGTTGTTGCAATAAAAAATGCCATGATATTGAAATAAAAACTAAAAACCAAAAATTTATGTTTGATAATTAGCATTGGTACACTTAAAAATGATATGATAAAAATACACAAAAACATAGAACTATTTAATAAATGCAAAACCGCATGAAATTTTGACTTGTAAGACAATTCGTTTGATTTAATTATTTTTTTGAATAATTTAATAAGATTTTCTGCGCCACCTTTATTCCATCTAAACTGTTGTGAACGCGCTGCACTTAGCACTGCTGGAAGTTCAGAGGGTGTTGTAACATGTTCTAAATAGACAAACTTCCAATTTTTTAATTGTGCGCGATAGCTCAAATCTAAATCTTCGGTTAAGGTGTCGGACTCCCAATTACCCGCATCAATAATGCATTTTTTTCGCCAGACACCTGCTGTTCCATTAAAATTAATACAATGATTTTTAGAATTTCTACCTACTTGTTCAAGTGTAAAATGAGCATCAAGGGCAAAGGCTTGAATTTTTGTTAGTAAAGAATAATTTCTATTGAGGTGAGCCCATCGCGTTTGAACTACGCCCACTTTTTGATTTTTAAAGAAAGGAATTGTTTGATATAGCCAATCTTGTTTTGGTACAAAATCGGCATCAAAAATTGCTATGTATTCGCCTTTGGCTGACTTTAAACCTTCTTTTAAAGCTCCTGCTTTATAGCCAGTTCGGTCGGTTCTATGTACTAATTTTATGTCATATCCTTTTTGTTGTAAATCAGATACTAATTTTTTACTGGTAACCAAACTTTCGTCGGTACTGTCGTCAAGTACCTGAATTTCCAATTTTTGTAGTGGGTATTTTAAAGTAACTATGGTATTTAAAAGTCGGTTAACAACGTATTTTTCGTTATAAATTGGTAGTTGAATAGTAACTAAAGGAATTTCGTGTGGATTGTCAAAATTAAACTTCTGTTCAACTTTTTGCTTTTTTTTGCTTTTTATATAATTGATTAACAAATTTGTTTGCGCTAAAGCATATAAAAAAACGATAACGATTGCTATGCTGTAGATTGTAAAAATTAGGTACGAAAAAAGTAAATACATTTTTATTTTTTAAGAGAATATTTTATTATCCAACCAATTATTTTTATTCCCGCCATAATGGTTCCATTGATTGTTCCTGACACCTTAGAAACGCCAATTCTATTTTTATATCGAACCGGAATTTCTAAATATGAAATCTTGTTTTTTAGAATTTTTAATTGCATTTCGACAGTCCAACCGTACGTTTTGTCTTCCATTTCTAGCGCTAAAAGCGTTTCGTATTTTATGGCTCTAAAAGGACCTAAGTCAGTGAATTTTGAATTAAAAAAAAGTTTCATTAAACCAGTTGCGAGCCAATTTCCAAAAATTTGTTGTGGTGTCATCGAACCAAATTCGCGCAACAATTTTGATCGTGCCCCAAGCACAAAATCAGCTTTGTTTTCGATAATGGGCGTAACTAGTTGGGTAAGCTCTTCGGGATAATCTGAATAATCACCATCCAAAAAAACTATTATTGATGGTTTACTATTTGTTTTGGCAATATAATCCATACCTTTTAAACAAGCATAGCCGTACCCTTTTTGGTTTTCAGAAAGTACAGTCGCACCTGTGCTTTTAGCTCGCTGCACCGTGTTGTCTGTTGAATTGTTATTAATCACAATTATTTCACCAACACAATGTGGAATTTCAGTAATGACTTTTGCAATGGCATCCTCTTCGTTAAATGCTGGAATTATAACTTTTATTGAGATCATAATTTATAATAAGTCGGTATTGTCTTTTTTAAATTCGGCAATGCTTTCCCATTCCTTTATTTTTTTTCCAACGTTGTATTTTTCTGCTTTGGTAATTTCGCCATTTTCGTAAATGATAGTAAAACCATTTAATTTATCGTTTTTGTATTCGCATTTTTTCACAATTTTATTTTTGGTATTGTAAAAAATCCACCAGTTAACTTTTTTACCGTTTTCATAATGGCCTTCTTCTTTTTTGGAGCCATTTTCGTTATAAAAAAACCAATAGTCTTCTTTTTTATTAAATTGCATCCAACCTTCGGCCTTTACTATTTTATTTGGATAAAATTCGCGTATATATATTTTTTCGTGCGTGTTTAAATTGATTATGAGCAGATTGAAAAATAGAAATAATAGTTTCATATGTTATTTATTACGATGAATTAAGTCTAACAAATTTATGTCGTTTCCTAGCATAATATCGTTTGAGTTTATTCGTCCTTGTTCAGTACTATTTTCTAATTTTAATACGCCTCGAGGACACACCGCCGAGCAAATTCCACAGCCAACACATGACGATCGCACAATATTTTCTCCTTTTTCAGCATAACTTCTTACGTCAATTCCCATTTCACAATAGGTTGAACAGTTTCCGCAAGAAATACATTGTCCGCCGTTTGTTGTAATCCGAAACTTTGAGAACAGTCGTTGTTGCAAACCTAAAATTGCAGCCATCGGACATCCAAATCTGCACCATACGCGGTTTCCTAAAATAGGATAAAACCCAACGCCAATTACACCGCTAAATGCACTACCAATTGCAAAGCCGTACCATTCGCGTAAGGTGTTGCTATCAAAAAATAAAATAGAATTATTACCCGAAAAATAATTAATCAAAATTGACGCAATAATAATAACTGCCAGTGAAACCATTGTAAAAACGGCATCTTTATCTAAATTTTTTCTTTTGTAAATATATAGAAAACCAAGTGATAATAGTGTGAAAAGTACAATGCCATACACAAATTGGTTTCGTGTAATTACGCTCATTTCAGGATTGTTACTTAAAAATGTATATAGTACGGCAATGGTCGTTATTATCGAAAACACCAAAACGGAATGAATGGACCATCTCTCAAATTTCCAAGCCTTTTGACTTTTATCGGATAAATGTCGAAATGAATCACCTGCTGTTTCAGCTAAACCTCCGCATCCGCAAACCCACGAGCAATACCATCGCTTGCCATAAAAATAAGTTAAAACAGGAGAGATTATGCAAATCAATGCCACACCCCACAGCAGCATAAATAAGCCTAAATTGCCTCCATTTAAAAGATTTTTTAAGTGCCAATCATTAAAAAAATAGTAATTTAAGGGCCACATGTTTTTTAAATCTTTTGCAAAATAAGCTTTTTCTGGATTTAATTTTTCAAGTAATTCAGGAATTAAAAATGCAAATCCCAATTGAAAAAACATAACTGAAATAGTTCGTAAAGTTTGATATCTGTTGTGTCGGTATTTTAAAATAAACTTGTAGCCCAATCCTATAATTGCTATGGTATATAAAGTTCCGTATACAAACCATTGGCTCGCTGGCTTACCGTTTAGCACTAAACTCAAAGGATCAAAAAAGGCGACAATTCCAGAATTTTTTCCAGTCGAGGCTAAACCTAAATAGGCGGGAAACCAATATAACATAACGTAAAAAGTAGTTAATAAAACTCCAAGTATCCAAGCCCAAAACCCTTTATTTGAAATGCTTTTAAAAAATACTCCATCATTTTTAATGCCACTTGGTCTTTGCAAATAGGTGGCTTTTGCATATATAATAATCCCAAGTAAAAGGGACATTAAAGCGCAGTAAAACCATTGTGGTTTATGGCTTAGTTGTACATTAAAAAAAGCTAAAACCAGCACAAATAAGCCAAGTATTGCTATGGCGGAACCTATTTTTTGAAAGCCATTCATCTGATTGTTTTGATGCGATGCAACGGATATATTATGTAATTGTTTTTTCATATTAAATAGCTTGTAGGCAATAATGTTGCTGAAATGCTTTTTGAATAGCACTATCATACTGCGTAAAAAATTCAGGATCGAAATTAGCTTTCGAAAGATTTTGAATTACATAGTCAACCGATTTAGCTTCATTTAATACCCTATCAAAAAATTCGTGTCGCATTCTTATTCCAAAAGTGTTTATGCCCAAAAAAGTATGATTATTTTTATCAAACGAAATTCGCACAGCTATTTTACCTGATGGATGCTCCCAATAAAATTGTGCTTCGTTTTGCAAAGGTATTGCAAAAACCCATCCGTACGTTTGGTATTCAATATCAAAAAATTTAGCTGAATTGAACCAATTTCCCGGGTTGTACTGCATCGGCTTTCCAGCTAGTGTTTGCGCCACTGTTTCTCCCATCATTTTTCCGGTATACCAAACTGCTTCAATTGGCTGTCTTTGTCCAATTGCTTGTTCTTGTTCTGCACAATCGCCAATGGCATATACATTTGCAACCGAGGTTTGCAGATATCTATTTACTGTAATACCTTTTTTAGTATCAATAGTTGAATTTTTTAAAAAATCAATATTTGGGGATACCCCAACTGTTAATCCTACAATTGAACAGTTTATAATTTCGCCACTTGAGGTTTTTATTGCAGTTGTAGCTCCATTTTCATCAACCATAATTTCATCTAATGTAGTCTCTAAACGCAAGTCTACTTGATGTTCTAAAAGGTGTTTTGTAATCAGTTCGCTTTCGCCTTTAGGCAACACCGAATTCCAAAAACTTTTTTCTCGTATTAAAAATGTAACGCCAATATTTCGTGACATCAACATTTCGACCAATTCAATGCCAATTAAACCGCCTCCAACTACAGCTGCATGTTTACAATTTACGGCTAATTGTTCTAGTTTTTCTAAATCTTGCTTATGATACAGTCCTAATACACTATTTGAATCTTGATTTTTCCATCCCAATTTATTTGATTTTGAACCAGTTGCAATAACCAATTTATCGTATTTTAAGGATGAATTATCTTGAAATAGTATTAAGTTTTGGTTTGTTTTTACTTCAATTACTTCTTTTTGTATAAGATTGATATTGTTTTTTTTCCAAAAATTTGATTCGTATGGTTCAATATGATTAAATTTCATATGCCCCATAAATACATACATTAGGGCGGTTCTTGAAAAAAAATATTTTGATTCGCTAGAAATTATCGTTATTGTACTTGTGGATAGTTTTCGCAAATTTTTTGCCGCCGTGACTCCGGCAACTCCATTTCCAATAATTACTACATGTTCCATTTTTTTTATTTTAAGTAAATGTACGATTATAAACCTTTTTTAGATTTGTAAATGGCAACATTTAGAGTTTTCTATTAAAAATAAGACGATTTATATACAATAATTATGATTTGCTTATATATAAAGCGCAAATGCAAAAAAATATTTAGTGCAATGTACAAAAAGGTTGCTTATTAAATTATTCCCTTTATTGGCTCAGAATCATTTTAAAAAGAATTTTCGGTGCAGTAGTACCTACGTCTTCAAGGTTTGCCATAATTAAAACAAAAAGCGATTTTAAAGCTTATATTTTATAGTAAATGCCTGAATGAATTGCGGGCGCTACGGGCAAGTTGTTTACATAAAATGCACCGATTGCTCCTATATTTAGTCCTAATTTATTGGTGATAAATTCATGATTTAGTTTTAGTCCTATGCTGTAAAACTCTTGTTTATCACTATAAATAGCAGTCGATTTGTAAATCGCATTACTGACAGATTCAAAATATTTTTCTTCGTTTACAACTTTTTTTAAATCTAAATTTAAGATAATATGTGTTTTTCTTAAAAATTTGTAGCCTATTTCACTGTCTATTTTCACATAATCGGTGTAGTTGTTTGACATGTACCCATAACCGAGATTTATAAAATAATATAGTTTATTATTACTCGTTCCTACTGCTAAATAGGGTAGTATTGTTGTGGCGTCATAGCCTGTTCGTAAAGCTATCATATCGTTAGATTTTATTGTATTTGTACTATAAAATAAACCAGTGGCAACTTTCCATTTTTGGTCGTGTATCTTATACTTAAAACCAATTGTTATATTGCTAAATCCTGTGATTGAATTTATTTTAGAGCCATCTTTGGGAGTAGCAGTGGTATTTTTGTAAGGAATATTTAGGCTTACGTCAAGTGTGTTTGTTATTCCATATTCAGAATATAATTGGCTTGTTATATCTGATATTGAACTACTTAATGAAGCATTTTTTTCATCAATACGAATCCTATCGTAAAAAATACCTGAAAATCCTGCTTGAAAGTAACTTTTATTTTTTCCTTGCGTCCACGGACCTTGAGCGAACTGAAGGGTGCAAAACAAAAGTAATAGTATTATATAAAAGTTTTTTAATGTCATTTTTACAAAGTATTAAAATCAAATTTGGTTAATTTTTTTATTATTTGTACTATTTTGTAGTTGCATTTTGAAAACAAAATATAGTTTGCAATGTAATTGATGTTTTTACGAAATTTTCTTTATATGCTAAAAAATTACTTCAATTCATTTAAATTCCAATCGTATTTGTAAAAAAGAATCTGAAAATTATCTGGTATTTTTGAATAGCGATACTTATTTATAAAATTTAAAAAAGTTGTATTTTTATTTGTAAAATCGTCTTTATAAAACTGAAAAATTGACGAAATTTCTACCGTTTTCTCTTGCTTATTAACTCTAATGAAATAGGTATTATTTAAGGCAATTTTAGCTTGTTTTGTAAGTTGATTTTCGATGGTTGCAGGAAAATAACCTCTGTTACTTATTGGCGGACAGCCTTTTGCGGCACATACCAATATAAAGTGAAATCTGGGATCTTTAAATTGTGGTCTAATTATTTTATTTTCAATATCGTCTAAAGTTAATTTAGCGTTGCCTATTGCGTAGGTTATTTTATTAAAAAAACCATCAATGTCGAGTGGTGATTTAACAGGATACTTATCGCAAATTCCCTTTATAACTAATAAATTGTAACAATTGCCCCAAAATGCTTTTTGTACTGCAGTTGTTTCGTTTTCTATTATTATAGTTGCCGCAATTTTCAGTATAGCATCAAGCTCGGCAGTATTTTGTTTTATTGCTTTGTAGTTGACCTTGCTGTTTTCAATATTTTTATATAAAAAAGAATCTGCTTTTGTAAAAAAGCTTGATATTGGTTGTGCCAATAGTGCAAAATTGGTTACTAGTAAACCAATAAAAAGTAGCGCATGTTTCATTATTTATATCGGTTTGTTTACGAGTTAAAAAAGGAGAATTTGAAATTTTACAAATCGGGCGTATTTGCCGTAATACATTGTTGTTTTTTACAGATCACACTTTTTTGACTATATTAAAACATAAGTGCTTTTCTGAATTTTTTTCTTAAAAAAAAGAATTCGTAAACCACTTGTTGCTATTACTACCGCTAAAAATCAGTTTTTTTTAATGTTACGATAAATTTTTAACCAAGATGTAAAATATCAAATTCTCTTAAAATACTATCCAATTTAATAATTATAAACCAAACCAGCTGAATATCCTGTAGATTTACCCAAATTGCGACCAGCAACATAGGCATTAAATCCAATATTTGCACCAAAACCTTTGTATATCGGGGCATAAATAGTACCACCTACTCTTGAATAGTTTACTTTTGTTGCAGGAAAAAATAATTCGAAGCCTGGTTGTAAAATATCGGTGCCTTTGCTCGAGTTTTGAAATGCTGCCCAAACATCAAGGTATATTTTACTGGCTGCATAACCTGCTTTAATTTCGGAAATAAATGCATTAGGAACATTATTTGTTGCAATACGGTATCCAGCTTGACCAGTTAAGAACAATCCTTTATCTGATTTTATTTGTACTATTGCTAAACCCATGCCTTTTGTACTTTTATTTCCAATAGCTATTATCGATTGCAAGCCTTCATCGGCCTTATAAGCACCAACAGGAGTTTGCACGCCAGCAGACAGTATGATATCTAACGTGCTTTCTTGCAAACGGTTACTAAAAACTTTATATTTAATAAATGCGCTTATATCTTGAACGCCACTTCTTTTATTTTCAATGCCGTTTGCTGCCAAAAAAGCACTTTCACCTTTTCCTTTCGATTCAATGTAGGGCAAACCGATGACCGCTTCTAATTTATTTGTGATGCCGTATGTTGCATAAATAGTAAACGATGTGTTTACAACTTCGTTAAATACGGGTACAGCATTAACTTTTTCAGGTACTAGGTATACTTCATTATATTTTTCAGTTGTATAAGATACTGCTATTGCACCTTTCCCTTTTGCACTCATAAACCCACTCACGGGGCTCTGTGCTAATCCGATTGTTGTAGATAAGACTACAATACTTCCACTTAAAATGTTTTTTAATTTCATTCTTCTTAAATTAATTTGTTAGTAAATAGTTTACGATAATTATATTTATTATTTAATGCTTCTAACAACAAGTTACGATAACTTATTTATTTTGGTTTTATACGATCATAGAAAAAATCAATTTCTAATTAATTGTCTTTTATTATTACGTAGCTGAAAAATATTTTGTTACAAATATAGATTCAAAAATAGAAGTTTTAAAAACATTTACAGTTGATTTTTTTGTTTTTTTTTATCTTTTAAATCCAAAGTAAATTGATTGTCGTAAATATAGTAAATTGTTTTAATGCTTCGAACTAAAAAACTTTTTTAAATAGTAACCATCAATTTATATTTTTATGAAAAAATTATTTGTCGTAGCAATTGCTACGTTGTTATGCGTGTCGTGCGAAAATAGCACAGAAAAAGAATTTTCAGTAGCAGGAATTGCAGTTTCAAACCCTGCGTTTTCTACTCTAGAAAGTGCTGCAATTTACGGTGGTGTAGTAAATACATTATCCAATGCAAACGGTGGTGATATTTCAGGAAAATTCACCGTTTTTGCTCCAACAAATGCCGCATTTACACGTTTAGGATTAAATACTGCCGATGATTTATTAGTTTTAGATAAATTATTTTTAACAAATACACTGCTCTACCACGTTGGAAATGGGTCACGTCCATTTGCGTCTTTTATGATTGGAAGTTCTTATGGATCTGCTTTAGGCGTTAGTAGAAAGTTCATCTTACGAGGTACTGATACTTATGTAAATGGATCAAAAATTGTACTTAATGACGTTGCTGCGAGTAACGGCATTGTGCATGCTATTGACAAAGTCTTGTTGGCAACAGGTGCCGATATTGCTCAGTCTACGAGTGCCGTTGCTCAATCAAAAGTATTTACAAGTCCGGATTTAACTTTTTTATTAGAAGCGGTGCTGTACTGTAATTTGGCGGGTGCCTTATCCGCTCCAAACGGACCTTACACAGTTTATGCTCCAAACGATGCTGCTTTTAAACAATTGGGTGTAATTTTAGGAGTTCCTTTAAATAAGCCTACCGACATCAGAACTTTACCTGTTGCAACTGTAACTCAGGTTTTATTAACACACGTTTTTGCAGGCGAAAAATTCACATCAGAACTTAACGGTGGAGTTGTAACTGCTTTAAACGGACAGTTAGTTGAATTAGGTGCCTATAACAGTGGCGTACTATCTGTGAAAGGATCAGGAAACGGAACAAATGTTGCCAATATGGTTATTCCTGATATTAAATGTACTAACGGTGTTGTGCACGTAATTGATAGAGTTTTATTACCAAATTAAACTTTTTATGAAATAGGTCTTTTTGTTTACTAAAAGTGTTTGTTTTTGCAAACACTTTTTTTGTAAAAAAATATATCTTTACATAAAAAATGAAATGTCGATTTATATATTGGTTTACTTTTATGTCATTGTTAATTTTTGGACAATCTAAAATAAATGGTTTGAGTTTTGTGGCATCAAATATACCAATTTCAGATGTGGCAATTCGACCCGTTTTAAATATGCATGCAAATTGGTTATCGTTAATGCCATTTGGATTTATGAAAACCGAATCGGATACGGCAATTGTTTATAATTCAAAAAGGCAATGGTGGGGCGAAACTAAAACTGGCATAACAAAAACTATAATTGCATTTCATAAATACAATTGTAAAATAATGCTTAAGCCTCAAATTTGGATTGCAAATGAAGGTTTTACAGGGATTATTGATATGAAATCAGAGCGTGATTGGATTAAATTTGAAAATAATTACGAAAAATTTATTTTAGATTATACACATATTGCTGCTGATAATAATGTTGCACTTTTTTGTATCGGTACCGAATTACATAATTTTATTGAGAAGCGAACCATTTTTTGGAAAACCCTACTTATCAAAATAAAACTCATTTATAATGGTAAAATTACGTATGCGGAAAATTGGGATAGTTATGAAAAAATTCCATTTATTTCGTCATTAGATTATATCGGAATTGACGCTTATTTTCCACTATCAAAAGAAAAATCACCTACAACTGAAACTTTATTTGAGGCTTGGCAACCAATTAAAAATCAAATAAAAAAAATTAGTATACAATATAATAAACCAATTTTGTTTACTGAATTTGGTTATCAAAGTAAAGATTTTTCTACCTATCAACCGTGGAATCATTTTAATAGGCAGCCCATTAATTTAATAGTACAGTGCAATGGTTTAAAAGCTTTATTTGCCCAGTTTTGGAATGAAAAATGGTTTGTTGGGGGGTTTTTGTGGAAATGGTACGACCAGCATAATTTGTCGGGTGGCACTAGTAATACAGACTACACAATTCAGAATAAACCAGCGGAAGAATTGGTAAAAAATCAATTTCAGAACTAATTAAAAAAAGTACTGTGTACAGGAACACCGTGTTTTAAAACTAAGCAAATTAACCTAACTTTTAGTTTACTGCGACACCTGTTTCATTTATAGGACTGTCAATATTATTTAAACTCCAATTGTAATCTAAAAAACTAATTTTTGTTTTTTCATTTATTTTTACTTTTGAATATTGATTCAGAAACGTAATTAAATCAGTTTGAGTTGAAAAATCAGCTTTAAACCAGTCAAATAATTTTGATAATTTAGCTTTTTTTTTAGAAATTTCGTTGCGTTCGGTGTCATTTAAAAATCGAATGGCTGCATTTTTAAGTTCGTCTTGAATTGTATCAGGATAAAAGGCTCGGTTTTTTAAACTTGTACACGAATATGCAGCGCAATTTATAGCAAAATGAATGCGGGGCTCACCAAGATTTTTAAGGATTCGGTAATCAATATCATCTAATGTAATTTTGCTGCCGTCACTAGTTATAAAATTGATTTTCCACGCATTAGGTATATCCAAAATACTTTTTAATGGATAATTGTCAACAATCAATTTAATAGAATAGGCACATTAAGCATATATCCACTAGGCTAATTTTTCGTTTTTCGACCAGTTTTCTTTAGGCTTTAAATTTTCGAAACGGGCAACAATTTTATCTAAATCAACTTTGTTTACATTTATATTTTTGTCATTAACTTTTCCATATTCAGTGACATATTTTTGCAAAAAATTTTCAAAAAACTGATAATTTGTATATTCTGCAAATAAAAATGATTGCGACAACAAGAAAGCTGTAAAAAGAACGTTTTTTTTCATAGTATAATAAAATTTTATTTTTATGTAATACTATTATTTACGAAAAAGTGTTCAAAGTGGTTTTATTTTTATTTCGATTTATATGCTGGTAATGAATTTTTTATAAAAAAAAGTGATTGTTTTAATAAACAATCACGATTTATTTTTACATCCGTTAGTTTTATTTATTTAATCCAAAATTAAATTCAGAATAGTTTAAAACTGTTGCGTCGTTTAGTTTAACAAGTGCATATTGATTTATGAACTCAACAATGCTCTTAGAGGCTGTGAAATCATTTTTGTACCATTGAAAAATTTTTGAAACAGATGATTTATCAGTAGCCAATTGATTTTTTGTGGCATCGTTTATAAAAAAACGAGCAGCTGTATTGAGTTGTTTATCTAATGTTTCTGGTTCAAAAGCTTCATTAACTAAAATTGGCGATGAAATTGATGCACTGTTAATTCCAAAATGTACCCTAGGATCGTCTAACTTTCTTAATATTTCGTTTTCTACGTAATCCAATGATAACAAAATTCCTTTATAACTTATAAAATTAACTTTGAAAGGTTCAATCACATCATTTATAGAATTTACAGGGTAATTATCTATAATTAATTTAATCGAGTGAAGGTTGTATGAATTTATCCAAAATGCTATTTTTTCAGGTTTTGAAGTAGTTGCAGAAGGAATGTTTTTCTCGAAATATAAAACTAACTCTTCTAATTCTGGTTTGTTTAAGTAGATGCCATCATAATTTACATTTCCTGTAAAAGAAACATATTTAGACAGAAAATTGTTATACGCTTTGTAATCCATTTTTTGGGCGAATCCCAAAAAACTAGTTAAAAATGTAATTAGTATTATTTTTCTCATTTTTTAGTGTTTGCTATGTTTGTATTTATCATTTTAGTGGTTTATCGATTGTAATTAAAAAAATATTTTAAAATAGAGCTTCTTGATTAATAAAGCTTTTCGGAAAACATTCATCATTTTCAAATCCTAGTTCTAAATCTCGTCCATCACTCGGAATATAATTTGTTTTGAATATGTAATCCCACAGGCTTAAGCTAATTGCAAAATTTATGCCATTTTTATTAGGGATGCTTTTTCCATGATGCCAAATGTGCATTTTAGGATTATTGAACACGTATTTTAAAAAACCGTAATTCCAACCTAAATTAGCATGGTTTAAATGACCAATAGTTATCGTAATAAAATGTACAATAAAAACATCTTTCAAATTAAATCCTCCAATCAAAATTAAAGGTATATAAATTATTGACTTATAAAGTATCGGTTCTAACCAATGGTATCTAAAATGAGTTGCAAAGCCCATTTGTTTTGCTGAGTGATGTACTTTATGAATATTCCATAAAAAAGGTACTTTATGAAGTATTCGATGTGTGTTAAATTGTATAAAATCACTAATCACAAAGAAAAGTAGTAAAGCAATTGGTTTTGAAAACTGTGTTAATTCAATTATTTTTATAGAGGTCAATTTATATCCAAAAAAAGCTAAAAATTCGTTTATTAACGTGGTCGTCATATTTGATAACGCAATTAATAATACCAAATTCAAAATAAAAAAATTGAAAAACATATAAAATAAATCTAGCCAAAATTCTTTTCTAAAAACGACTTGATTTTTTCTCCACGGAAATAGGATTTCTAACAGCCAAACTATCAACGAAACTGACAAAAGTCCATAAAAATAATTGTTCCAATCTGGAACTAATAATTCATGTTTTAAATAATTATAATAACCTGAGTACGATTGCCAAATTACATCTGTATACCTCAATTTTTTATTTTTTATTTTTTCTTTTAATTATATACTTTTATACCTGATGTTAAATACTGTCCCCATGTTTCAGAATAAGCATGAACATTTTCGGTCATTTTTCCTGACGGATCGTAAACTAATCCTCCGTTGTTTTTCCATAAAAAAATACCGCCGAATAAATTTGAAATATTTGTATAACCTAACGATATGATTTTTTTTGCTATTTTTTCGCTTCGAACACCTATCGAACAATAAACAACAATTTTTGTATCTTTTTTTATTTTTAAAGATTCAAAATTTTGTACCGAAAATTTTTCAAAACCTACAAAAATACTATTTTCTAAATGACTTACATCAAATTCTTTTTGCTCGCGAGCATCTATATAAATAATATCCTTTTGTTTAAACAGTTCTTGTGAATAAACGTACTTTACCGAATTATCGTTATATTTTTTTAAAACTTCGTCAATTTGTAGTTGCGAAAAGCAAACTCCAATTAAAAATAAATGTATCAATGCCAACCATTTTTTCATAGGTTTTGTAACTATATTTTTGCTTTAATAATCAATTGTTACTGAATCGTTTCGTACTACGTTCTAAATGTTAACTTTAGAGTGCAAATATAAATAATTTTCATAAAATAGCAACTGATTTTCAGGTAATTCCCTTAACTATTCATTATTTTTATTTCATTTTTTTAATTAACCAGATTTTATTTAAGTATTAGGTTGTTTTTTTAATTTTATTAAAAAAATCAGTTTACTTATTATGCTTTGGTTTTCATGCAAGCATTGCTATATTTTACGGCACGTACTACATACCAAAACGCAATATTTAGGTACTAAATTCTGCAAAAAATAATAATGTACATCGAAACGAATGTGTCGATTCAATTGACTAAATCTGCACGTTAAATTAAGTTTTAACTTAAAATTTCTACTACTTTTACAAAAACATTTCTTTTGAAAAATTTATTCTTAATAACGCCACCATTTACACAACTCAACACGCCCTATCCGGCAACCGCATATTTAAAAGGATTTTTAAATACCAAAAATATTTCGGCTTACCAAATGGATTTGGGTATTGAAGTTATATTACAATTGTTTTCGAGTACAGGATTGCAAAACATATTTGATTCTTCAATTGATATGTCAAAAAAATCTGATAATAGCAAAAGAATTTTTGCTTTACAAAATGAATATTTAAAATCAATTGATGCTGTAATTGCTTTTTTGCAAGGAAATAACCCAACTTTAGCAAGACAAATTTGTAGTGGTAATTACCTGCCCGAGGCCGCTCGTTTTGAGCAACTTGACGATTTAGAGTATGCTTTTGGAACTATGGGATTACAAGATAAAGCCAAACATTTGGCAACCTTGTACCTTGAAGATTTGTCAGATTTTATGGTAGATTGTATTGATGAAAATTTCGGCTTTAGCCGCTATGCCGAACGTTTGGGCAGAAGTGCCAATTCGTTTGATAATTTATATGACTATTTGCAGCAACAGCCAACGTATATTGACACCATTACGTTACGCATTTTAAACGAAAAGTTGTTGCACATTCAACCCAAATTATTCTTAATTTCGGTTCCCTTTCCAGGAAATTTATATGCTGCTTTTAGATGTGCTCAATTTGTTAAAAAACAATTTCCATCGATAAAAATTTCAATGGGAGGTGGTTTTCCTAATACCGAATTAAGGTCGCTTACTGATGTGCGGGTTTTTGAATTTTTCGATTTTATTACCCTCGATGACGGCGAGTTGCCCGTTGAATTGCTTTATGAATATGTGAACCAATTGCAAGACGCAGTTCATCATTATGATGCGGAATTTAAAAGAACTTTTATTTTAGAAGACCAAAAAGTAGTTTATAAAAACAATACCCTTCGTAAAGATTATAAACAAGCACATGTTGGAACTCCTGATTATTCTGACTTGCAACTAAATAAATATATTTCGGTTATTGAAATTGCCAATCCGATGCACAGTTTATGGAGCGACGGTCGTTGGAATAAACTTACAATGGCACACGGTTGTTATTGGGGTAAATGCACTTTTTGTGATATTTCATTAGATTATATTAAATTATACGAACCCGTTGCAGCCAAACTTTTGGTTGATAGAATAGAAGAATTAATAACACAAACAGGCGAAAATGGTTTTCATTTTGTAGACGAAGCTGCGCCACCAGCATTAATGCGTGAGGTTGCTCTAGAAATTTTAAAACGCAATTTATCTGTTTCTTGGTGGACCAACATTCGATTTGAAAAAAGTTTTACGGCCGACTTGTGCCTTTTATTAAAAGAATCGGGTTGTATTGCTGTTTCTGGCGGTTTAGAAGTTGCATCCGATCGACTTTTAGAATTGATAAAAAAAGGAGTTACGGTAGCGCAAGTAGCGCAAGTTACACGTAATTTTACCGAAGCAGGTGTAATGGTGCACGCTTATTTAATGTACGGGTACCCAACCCAAACCATTCAAGAAACTATTGATAGCCTTGAAATGGTTCGTCAATTATTTGAATCAGGTATTTTACAATCGGGCTTTTGGCATCAGTTTGCAATGACTGCGCACTCTCCAGTGGGCTTATTTCCTGAGGAATTTGGTGTGCTTCCAAAACAAAATGACATATCGTTTGCCAATAATGATATTGCTTTTGAAGACAAAACAGGTATAAATCATGAACAATTTAGTTTTGGATTAAAAAAATCATTGTTCAACTTTATGCACGGTATTTGTTTTGATTATCCCTTACAAGATTGGTTCGATTTTAAAATTCCGAAACCGAAAATCGCAGCAAATTATATTTTTAATTGCTTGCAAAATGAAGTCGATTTTAATATAAAACCATCAGCAAAAATAGTTTGGATAGGAGGGAAGCCTACTGCTACAAATTATATAAAGTCGAAAAAAGGAAACTCTTGGAATATGAGCACGCTTAGTTTTCATGGTAAATTGCAGTCTTTTGAAATTAATATAGACCAGGAAAAAGCAGTATGGATTGTTGAGATTTTAAAATCTACCTCAATTTTAAACAATAAAAAAATGACATTTGCCGAAGTAAAAGCCAATTTTGAAACTACTTTTGAAGATTTTGAATTGTTTTTTTATTCTAAACCAATAAACACATTACGTCAATTTGGCTTGTTGGTGTTATAAAATACTGGAACTATAAATAAAAAAAACACCTACGATAACGTTGGTGTTTTATACTTTACTTATGATAATCTCGTAAATTATTATTTACGTTTTCTTTCCGTTTCTGTTAAATAAATCTTTCGTAATCGAATCGATTTTGGAGTAACTTCTACATACTCATCTTTTTGAATGTACTCTAACGCCTCTTCAAGCGAAAAAATAATTGGCGGAATAATACGTGCTTTCTCATCATTACCCGATGATCGAACGTTTGATTGTTTTTTCTCTTTTGTTACGTTTACGCACATGTCATCGCCACGAGAGTTTTCACCAATTACCTGACCTTCATAAATTTCGGCATTTGGCTCTACAAAAAATTTACCACGATCTTGCAATTTATCAATCGAGTACGGAATTGCTTTTCCTTTTTCCATCGAAATTAACGAACCCTTGTTACGTCCAGAAATTTCACCTTTAAATGGTTCGTATCCAATAAAACGGTGCGCCATTATTGCTTCTCCAGCAGTAGCGGTAAGCAATTGGTTTCGCAATCCAATAATTCCTCTAGACGGAATATTAAATTTTACAATCATTCGTTCGCCCTTAGTTTCCATGCTTAGCATCTCGCCTTTACGCATCGTTACAAATTCTACAGCTCTACCTGATAGCGATTCTGGTAAATCGATTGTTAACTCCTCAATTGGTTCACATTTTTTACCATCAATTTCTTTAATTATAACCTGAGGTTGACCGATTTGCATTTCGTAACCTTCGCGTCGCATTGTTTCAATTAAAACCGATAAGTGAAGTACACCACGACCAAAAACCATAAATTTATCAGCCGAATCGGTTTCACCCAATTTCATCGCCAAGTTTTTTTCTAATTCTTTTGTTAAACGATCTCTAATATGTCGCGAGGTTACAAATTTACCTTCTTTGCCAAAAAATGGCGAATCATTAATTGTAAACAACATGCTCATCGTTGGCTCATCAATAGCAATAGATGCCAATGCTTCTGGATTTTCAAAATCGGCAATTGTATCGCCAATTTCAAAACCTTCAACACCAACGATAGCACAAATATCTCCAGCAATTACTTCTTGCACTTTTTTACGACCAAGACCTTCAAAAGTATGCAATTCTTTAATTCTAGATTTCATTACTCTACCATCTCTTTTAACCAAAGATATTGGCATTCCTTCTTTCAAAACTCCTCGTTCTAATCTACCAATTGCAATACGTCCGGTAAACGACGAAAAATCTAACGATGTAATAAGCATTTGTGGTGTACCTTCTGAAACTTTTGGAGCAGGAACGTTTGCAATTACCATATCTAACAATGCCTCAACATTATCAGTAATGTTTTCCCAATGATCTGACATCCAATTATTTTTAGCTGAACCGTACACAGTTGGAAAATCCAATTGCCACTCCTCAGCACCCAATTCAAACATTAAATCAAAAACTTTTTCATGTACTTCTTCTGGCGTACAGTTTTCTTTATCAACTTTATTAATAACTACGCAAGGCTTTAAACCCAAATCGATTGCTTTTTGCAATACAAATCTGGTTTGCGGCATTGGTCCTTCAAAAGCATCAACCAAAAGGCAAACACCGTCAGCCATATTCAATACGCGCTCAACTTCGCCACCAAAATCGGCGTGACCTGGAGTGTCAATAATATTAATTTTAGTTCCTTTGTATTGAACCGAAACGTTTTTTGAGGTAATTGTTATGCCTCGTTCACGTTCTAAGTCGTTGTTGTCCAGAATTAAATCTCCGGTATTTTCGTTGTCACGAAAAAGTTGACAGTGGTACATAATTTTATCAACCAAAGTAGTTTTACCATGATCGACGTGGGCAATAATTGCAATGTTTCTAATAGATTCCATCTTGTTTATTTTGAAAGTGCAAAAGTACACTTTATTTTTTAGAAAACCATAATTACTTTTAATTGATTTAACTTTTTGATTTTCAATTTTTTATGTGCAGAATATCCTGTTTTTTATCAACAGTAGTCCCGCTGTACACTATATCTTTTTCTTTTTAAAAAAATAAAAACAAAAAGGATGCCGTTCCCATCGGGGCAAGTAAAGAAAAATGGTAGTTTTTAACCTAAAAAAAAATACCATTTGCAAATGCAAACGATATTTGTTCCTAACTTAATATCCAATTAGTTGGTAGTTAAAATTACTTACAATTCAAAAAGCAAAGTAAGCGTTACAGAGTTATTTATGGTACTAATAGTAGGTGCGGCTGTAAATCCTTGCGAAAACAAGCTTTGATTGGTAAACTTTTTCGACCTAGAGTACGCTAAATCCAATTTTGTCGATCCAAAATTGTATCCCAAACCTCCTGAATATGAGGTTAAGTCGCCCATTGTATTTTTTAATTTATACGGACTTTCTTCCCAGCGATAGCCACCACGAAGGCTAACTTTTTTTATTTTATATTCACCCCCAATTCTAATTTCAGTACTTGAATTTAAATTTTGAGCGATTAATTTATTTGTGTTCTTAAAGTCATTTTCGGGTCTAAATTGCGCTGAGCTGTAGTTCTTTGTAGTAACATCAATACTCAGCAAACCACGTTTTGCAAAAACATAAGCAATACTACTAGTGAATTTGGCAGGTGTTCTTAAATTATAAGGCTCGTAAATTATCGATCCTCCATTTATGGGTGCATTATCGGGGGGCAAATCCGAAGTAACTGTGCCACTTATTGCAGAAATATTTTGTGAAATCTCATCTGTAAACTGATACCACGTTGGCGATTCAAACGCCAATCCTAAACGAAGACTTTGAGAGGGTTTATAAATTGCGCCAATTTGAAACGAAAAGCCCGATCCTTTTGTATAAATGTCATTGTTAAACCTTACTTTTTTTACATAATTATCCGTCGTTGATAAGTTGTTTGTGTTGCTTTCAAAAAAGGTGCTACTTTGCCTGAATTCAGAAAAATGAGAGTTTAAATTCAGACCAAGCGATAGTTGATCTTCATATTGCGCGGCAAAATTAAAACTCGCTTTTCCACTAGTACCTTTGGTGACTGTTGTATTTTGTTGATTAAATGTTCCTGCTACAACGCCGCTTGAATAAGCTGTGTTGTTTGCAGTATTGCTTATTGGATTCATAATATACGAATTATAACCCAAATAGGCCTGCTGTTCGTTATAATATAAATCGGCATATTTATAATTATTCAAAGTGCTTAAAGGTATACCATTGGCATAACTAAGAAAATAATTTGCAATGGAATTATTTGCATTTGTGCCTGCTATCGAAACGTTATTGTTAAAATTTTTATTGCTATCGTAGTTTAATGAAAATGCAAATTTTTGCCATCCTGAATTGGTATCTGCATCAAAAACAAAAACACCTCCTGCTTGATTTAGGTCAAAATTATTACTACTAGTACTTTTATTATTTCCAAAGTAAGAAGCATCATTTTTAATTTGAAAATTACTTAGTGTAATTCCAACTTGGTTGTTTGCAAAAATTACCGAACCCGCTGGGTTTACATTAAGTGATGATAAATCGCCTCCAAGTGCCCCAAAAGCTCCACCCATAGCCCTAAAACGAGCAGTGCCGGTAAGGTTATCTTGAGAATAATTTAGCGCATCATCTACGGTTTGCGCCTGCATTTGCGTTAAACTAAATACTAGCATAATTGGTATAATTATTTTTTTCATACGATGATTAAATTAATATTTAATGTGTTAAAATATTACTATTTGTTATGGTGGTACGTAATTCAAAATTCAAACTACGACTGTTTTTTATCATTTATTTTTATTGATTTGCAGTTTCAAATAAGAATACTTATCGCCTTCCACCACCAGATGATCGATTTCCACCGCCGCCGCCGTAATTTCCGCCGCCAGATGATCTGCTTGGCTCAGAATAACTTCTTGTTGGCTCAGAATAACTTCTTGTTGGTTCAGAATAACTTCTTGTTGGAGCTGATTCGTTTGCTCTTATCGTACTATTATAGTTTCGAGTAGGTGCACCAGTATTATAGCTTCTTGTTGGCACAGTAGTGTTATAATTTCTTGTAGTTGCATCGTAATTTCTAGTTGTACCATCGCTTCTTGTGCCTCGTATAGTTGAATTATTATCGTAGTTTCGTGGAGATCGCGATCCTAATGCGTCAGATGTTGTTCGGGTGTTATTTTCAAACCGTCTACCACCAATTATAGAATTATTTCTGTTTCCTTCTCTGTTTCGACCTGAGTAGTAATTACTGTTACTGCTGTCTTGTGTATAATTACTTCCTGAATTTCTTCTTCCTATACCGTAAGTATACCCATTACCATAATATCCATTGCCATAATAACCATTACCATAGTAACCATTTCCTATCCAAGGATTGTAGCCCCAACCATTACCATAATATCCATTCCAGCCATAATTGTTCCAACCACCGCCCCAGCCATAATTATTCCAGCCATAATTGTTCCAACCACCGCCCCAACCATAATTGTTCCAGCCGCTGCCCCAGCTATTACCATACACATTAACGGTGATATTTTCTGAATCGTTATTGCCCCAACCAGAATAATTTTTTTGCGTATTTTGATTTGCACTTGTTTGGTTTTCGTTTTTTACAACAGTATCATTATAACTTGAATACGAATTTACATCAGTAAAAATGTCTTGCTTATTTTGGTCATTTAAAGAGCTAAAATATTCTTTATATTCTGCTGCTTTTGCGTTTTTAACATTATGTGCTGTTGCATTGCTTGTTCCACCGTATATACCGTCGTTATCATAATATGACTTATTTTGATACGAACTGCATGCGGTTAACATTAAACCTAAAAACCCAATTACTACGTAAATGGTGCCTTTTTTACTAAAAAAATCATTTGTTTTCATATCTATAGCATTTTTAATTGTTGAACTATACAAAAATAGTTAGTTTTGCCGAACTATTTAGTTAATAATAGTTAAACAATATTTGTGCCAAACTTTTTTATATGAGTAAGAACTTAACCACCCGAGCCGCGGACTATTCCAAATGGTATAATGAATTAGTAGTAAAAGCTGATCTAGCCGAAAACTCTGCCGTAAGAGGCTGTATGGTTATTAAACCGTACGGCTACGCAATTTGGGAAAAAATGCAAGCAGAACTTGACCGAATGTTTAAAGAAACTGGGCACAGCAATGCTTATTTTCCACTATTTGTACCCAAAAGTTTGTTTGAAGCCGAAGAAAAAAATGCAGAAGGTTTTGCTAAAGAATGTGCTATTGTAACACATTATAGGCTTAAAAATGATCCTGATAAACCAGGTAAGCTAATGGTAGATCCCAATGCAAAGCTCGAAGAAGAACTTATTGTCCGTCCTACTAGTGAGGCGATAATTTGGAGCACATATAAAGGATGGATTCAATCATATAGAGATTTACCTTTATTAATAAATCAATGGGCGAACGTGGTACGATGGGAAATGCGTACACGGTTGTTTTTGCGTACCGCCGAGTTTTTGTGGCAAGAAGGTCATACCGCACATGCCACTCGAAACGAAGCTATTGAAGAAACCGAAAAAATGATGCACGTTTATGCTGATTTTGTAGAGAATTTTATGGCGATTCCGGTCGTAAAAGGTATAAAAACAGCCAACGAACGATTTGCAGGTGCCGAAGAAACGTATTGCATTGAGGCATTAATGCAAGACGGTAAAGCATTGCAAGCTGGAACATCACATTTTTTAGGACAAAATTTTGCTAAAGCTTTTGATGTAAAGTTTGCAAATACCCAAGGAAAGCAAGAGTATGTGTGGGGCACATCATGGGGTGTTTCTACTCGATTAATGGGTGCGCTAGTCATGACACATTCTGACGATAATGGCTTAGTTTTGCCACCAAATTTAGCACCTATTCAAGTGGTAATCGTTCCTATTTTTAAAACCGAAGAAGAATTTAATACGATTACTGCCGTTGCAAATGATGTGGTAAATGAATTAAAAAAATTAGGTATTGCGGTTAAATTTGATAATCGAACAACCCAAAAACCAGGATTTAAATTTGCGGAGTGGGAATTAAAAGGGGTTCCGTTGCGCATTGCTATTGGTCCGAAAGATATAGAAAATGGTACGTTTGAAGTAGCTCGTCGTGATTTGTTAACCAAAGAAATAATTTCAAACAAAGGTATTGGTACCTATATACACGATAAATTAGCGCAAATTCAAATTGATTTGTATCAAAAAGCATTAGATTATCGCACTAGCCATATTACTAAAGTCGATTCTTTTGACGAGTTTAAAACTGTTTTAGATAATAAAGGTGGTTTTGTATCGGCTCATTGGGATGGTACATCCGAAACGGAAGAGAAAATAAAAGAATTAACGAAGGCAACAATACGTTGCGTGCCGTTAAATCAAATTTTAGAGAAAGGAATATGTGTTTTCTCGGGTGCGGAATCTGCTGGTAGAGTGCTATTTGCAAAAGCATATTAAAAAAAATGTAAAAAAATGTAAAAAAATATTGTTTTGCTCTTGTGTAAATAAAAAATAATTGTATTTTTGCACTCGAATTACAGATGATGTATGGCCCGTTCGTCTATCGGTTAGGACGCCAGGTTTTCATCCTGGTAAGAGGGGTTCGATTCCCCTACGGGCTACAATTTTTAAATAATAAAAAATTACAAAAAAAAATGGCAAATCACAAGTCAGCTTTAAAAAGAATCAGAAGCAACGAAAAAAGAAGAGTATTAAATAAATACCAACATAAAACTACTCGTA
>JAYVGC010000019.1:0-12745 GCA_043772535.1 Flavobacterium sp.
GTAGCTAAAAAAGTGCTAAATTCAGTGTGTAATTCGTTAAATTGTTCTTTGGTTAAGCGTGTGTATTTCATAAGTAAAAATAAAAAAAATGGTCTCTCAAAATGAGAGACCAAATTTAAAAATTTATTTGATGAAATACTAGAAAATATAACGAACTCCAAATTGAGCTTGCCATCTTGAGGCTAAGCTAGGATCAACTGCAAAAGTTTCTTTTTGCTGACCTGTAAAAGTGTATGTTGGAACGTTTCCTGCAACACTTACTCCAATTGGCTGCACTGAAACCGGTGCTTGAACTAATCCCCAATTTGAATTTAATAAATTACCAAAATTCAAAATATCTAAACTTAGTTGAATGGTATTTTTCTTTTCTGATGAAACATTAAAGTTATAATCTTGCGTAATTTTAACGTCCAATTTACCTCTCCAAGGCGATAAAGCGCCGTATCTTTCAGCATATTGACCTCTGCGACCGCTTAAATACTCGTCTTGTTCAATAAAAGTGTTATATGCATCTCTTTGTGGTTGTCCGCCTGTAAAATTCATAGTTTGAAGTTGTGCCGTTGTTGGGATAAATATTAAATCATTTACACCAGAACCATCATTATTATAATCTCCACCATAAGTATAACTGTATCGACCTCCTCGTGCAAACTCGAAGAATGCACCTAGGTTTGTGGCCCATTTGCCACTTTTAGACTTGAAATTTTTAGATGCAATTCCGATAAAACGGCTGTTATCTCCGTATCTTGAATTGGTTATCTTAGCTTCGTTTACATCGCCTATTGCTGGATTAAATGCAAAAGCATCACCCGTAATTTCAGCTTCTATTGAATTGACATCTTTTGCATCTAAATAGTTGTAAGCCAAACTTAGGAACAAGCCATTATCGAATGTTTTTTGTGCTTTAAAAGTTGAGTTAAAGGCATATCCGCCACTTGCATTAGTCATAACGAATGCTGCATTTGGCATTTTATCACTAGACTGATAAATGGCTCTGTTGTCTGGTCCTGTTAAAATTCCCGTTGGGTTTTTCAAGCCCCAGTTTTGAACATGCACTCCGTTTATATCTCTATTGTACGAAAGATCAATTGTAACAACTAAGTTATTTTTAAAACTTTTATCTAATCCTAAGCTTGTTCTTGACACTTGTGGCCATTTAAAATTTGGATCCATAATTTGCAGGAAGCCATCATCAGCTCCAGAAACTTGGTTTCCTAACCATACGAAAGGAAATTTACCTGTAAAAATACCTGTTCCACCGCGAACTTGCAAGGTTTTGTCTCCTTTGGCATCCCAATTGAAACCCATTCTTGGTGACCACAACAATGCGTTTGACGGCATTTGTGTTGAAATCAATTTTTGAGTATCATTTTTTGTTTGCGGATTGTAATAATTGATGCTTTCATTTCTTGTTGTACCAGCTGTTTTTATATAATTTGTTACCAATTCTGGTGTATCAAAATATAATGGTTTGTCTGCTCTTAAACCCAATGTTAATTTAAAATTATCATTAAAACTTATTTCGTCTTGAGCATAAAAAGCCATTTGTCCAACATTTATTTCTGCTAAATTCCAACCTCCTAAAACACCAACACCTAAAGCATTCTTTGTGTTAAATTGATTTTGCGTGTATATTAAATTTTGTTTGATGATACTTGTTGCTAGAGGTTTTGCAGCATCCAATAAAAAATCATTAACTGTAAAATAAGGTGAGAAAAATGTTCCGGCGTATCCATTTGGATTGCCAAAATTTTCATAAGCAGTTAAATTAAATGAATTTTTGAAAGAATACTTTTCATAAGAAACACCAAAGGTGAATGCATGAATGCTTACGTTATAACTTAAATTATTTGTAAATTGAAACACTTTCTGGTCTAACGTATTATTGATAGAAAATGGCTCATGTCCGGCAATGATATAATTTTGTCCTGCACCATCTTTTATGTTGATAATTGGAGCTGGCGTTGAGAATGGTTTTCTAAAATCGTCAAAAGTTGTGTAACCTATTTGAAATTTATTCGACACAGAATTTGAAAACTTTGCATTCCATTCTGCTAAGAACGAATTCAACCTATTATTTATTTGGTATCCTGAATTTTCAAATTGCATAATTGATGCATTTGGACCTCTATTTCCAAGTGCAGTTGGATGTGCTGGTTTATCCTTTGATGCATTCAAGAAATTATAAATAACGTTAACTTTATTATTGTCATTTATGTTCCAATCCAATCTAATAATTCCTTTTTTTGAATTAGAATTATGGATAAAACCTTCGTAAGCTCCTGGATTATATCCTAAACTTTTTAAAGCATTTGAAACAGCATTTAAATCTGATGCTAAAACTCGTGATTCGTTAATTCCGGCTATACCATCACCATTGTTTGCGATAAAATTTTGACCTAAATCACTTCGCTGATCAATTTCAAAGTTTGCAAAAAAGAATAATTTGTCTTTAATTATTTTTCCACCAATACTTACACCTGATTGTGTTTGCTGCAAAGATGGAACAAAGATTTTTTCTCCTTTAAGTTTACTACCTGTCATGTCTTGATTTCTATAAAAGGTATAAGCGGTACCATACAAAGTGTTTGTTCCAGATTTAGTAACTGCATTTACAGATGCACCCGTAAAACCTGATAAAGTAACATCGTAAGGAGCGGTAGCAATTTGGATTTGATCAATAGCGTCTAATGAAATTGGTTGTGCATTGGTTTGTCCTCCAGGGGTCGCTGCATCAAGTCCAAATGGATTGTTAAAAACCGTTCCGTTTAATGAATAGTTATTATACTTATTATTTCTGCCACCAAAAGAACCGTTGCTTGACGCTGTTGGATCTAATCGTGTGAAATCGTCTGCAGATCTCGATATTGTTGGCAAAGTTGTTAATTGTGCTCTTCCAACGTTTGTTTCTGCTCCAGTTCGTCTACTTCCAAAAATTTTGCCTTTAGAACTTACTATTTTTACTTCTTCAAGTTTCTGATTATCGGCAGCTAATACCGCATTTAAATCATACACCTTACCAAGATCAAGATAAATATCATTGAACATTTCATTTTGAAAACCCACATAAGATATTGTAACGGTATACGGTCCACCAACGCGCGCATTTAATATACTGAATCTGCCATCAGCATTTGAAATAACATTGTATTTAGTGCCGGTGGGTTTGTGTACGGCATTAATAGTTGCACCAAATAAATTTTCAGCAGCTGAATTTTTAATAGTTCCTTTAATACTCGATGTGGTTGTTTGCGCATGACAAACTGAAAACCACATACATATTGCTAACAGCAAAAAGTTGTGTTTACGTTTTTTCATAGTTGTTTTTTTAATTGTTTGTACAAATTTAAATAAAAAAACCACTCTATTGAGTGGTTTTTAATACATTTATTAACAATCAATTAACAATCCATTTATACCTTTTCAGCTACGATTTCGTATGATAACTCTACAACAACATCTCTGTGCAAACGCACTGTTGCGGTATATTTTCCTGTTCTTTTAACTACGCCTGATGTGATAAATTTTCTATCTATAACCTGTCCACCGTTTGCCAATGCTTCAGCAATATCAATGTTAGTAATAGAACCAAATAATTTTTCGCCACCTGCTTTTGCAGTAATTTTAATCTCAATTGCTTTCAATTTCTCTGCTAATTCTTTAGCATCGTTTACTACTTTCGCTTCTTTGTGCGCTCTTTGTTTCAAATTTTCTGCTAACACTTTCTTAGCAGAAGATGTAGCCAAATGAGCAAAACCTTGAGGAATAAGGAAGTTTCTGCCATAACCTGGCTTTACGTTCACTACATCATCTTTAAATCCAACGTTCTGAACGTCTTGTCTTAATATAAGTTCCATAATCTTGCTTACTTATTATTTTAATAAATCTGCCACATATGGCATTAATGCTAAATGACGTGCGCGCTTTACGGCAACTGACACTTTTCTTTGATACTTTAATGAAGTTCCTGTTAACCGACGAGGTAAAATTTTACCCTGCTCATTAACAAATTTCAATAAGAAATCGGCATCTTTATAATCGATGTATTTGATTCCTGACTTTTTGAAACGACAGTATTTTTTTACTTTATTCGTATCAATGTTTAAAGGCGTTAAATATCTGATATCTCCGTCTTTTTTTCCTTTTGCAGATTGTTCTATTGTTGCCATAACTTATGCTTTTGCTGCTTTTAATTTTGTTCTTCTTCTTTCCGCCCAAGAAATAGCGTGTTTGTCAAGGCTAACGGTTAAAAAACGCATTACACGTTCGTCACGTCTAAACTCGGTTTCAAAAGCAATTAATACTTCTGGAGTTACATTGAATTCAAATAAATGGTAAAAACCACTTTTTTTGTTTTGGATCTCGTAAGCTAGTTTTTTCAAGCCCCAATCCTCTTTAGATACCATCGTTGCTCCTTTTGTAGTAAGAAAATCTTCAAATTTGCTTACTGTTTCCTTTACCTGAACTTCAGATAAAACGGGATTTAAGATGAAAACAGTTTCGTAATGATTCATAAAAATATGTTTTAATTTAGGGTGCAAAAGTAGTACTATTTTTTGATTTTACAACAAAAAGTTATGTTTTTATTTTTGATAGAACTTAATTTCGTTTTGGAGCTATTTTTAAATACAACCTACTTATCGTTTACGTCAAGTAGAATTATTAAATACGGCAATCATTGTATTGTAAAGCAGTTGATTTGAAAAAACTTACAATTTAGATTAAAACTTTTATTATAGGCGCTTTTTCTTGCATTTGCATGTATTTGTGTTTAAAAATAGCTTTTTTACATATATTTTATCGTCGGTTTATGAATAACAATCAACATCGGCGATTACTTTTATAGTGCGATACTGCGAAATGGCGTCAAAACTATTAATAGCTTTCAATATATTTTTTTTTGTTTGCGCAATGCTTTGATCACCAGGAATTTTTATTAAAATCGTTCTGATGTATTCGTTTCTTATTCGATTAATTGCTGGTTCTTCTGGACCTAAAACGGGCATTGGTAAATTTTGTTGCAATACTTGATACATCCAATGGGAACCTTGTTTTAATTTGTCAAAATCGCGGTGTTTTAGTGTTATTTTAATTATTCTATAATAAGGAGGATAAAAATATATTTTGCGGTCATACAGTTGGTCGCTAAACATAGTTAAGTAATCACCTTGCTGCACTTGCTGTACTATTGGATGAAGTGGGGTGTAGGTTTGAATAATTACCTGTCCTATTTTATCTGCACGTCCTGCGCGTCCTGCTACTTGCGTCATCATTTGAAAACTGCGTTCAAAAGCCCTAAAATCAGGATGATACAACATTGTGTCTGCGTTTAAAATACCTACTAAACTTACATTATCAAAATCCAGCCCTTTGGCTAACATTTGTGTTCCAACTAGTATATCAACTTCTCGATTTTTAAAACTGTCAATTAATTTTTCAAAGGCATATTTGCCTCTTGTGGTGTCTTGATCCATCCGTTTGATGTTTTTGGTTGGAAAAAGTGATGCCAATTCGAGTTCTATTTGCTCCGTTCCAAATCCTTTAGTTTCGATATCTACACTTTTACAAGCATGACAATTGGTAGGTTTTGCGATTGCGTAACCACAATAATGGCAACGTAATTGATTTTTAAATTTATGATAGGTAAGGCTCACATTACAACTAGTGCATTGTGGAATGTGGCCACAAGTAACGCATTCTAAAATTGGCGAAAAACCACGTCGGTTTTGAAATATAATTACTTGTTCGCCTAAATTTAATGCTTTATTTATAGATTCTATGAGCGAAAAACTAAAATGTCCGTTCATTTGCTTACGAAAATAAGCTTCTTTTAAGTCAATTAAACTTATTTGTGGTAAAGTTGCTTTTCCGTAACGTTCGGTTATTGTAACTAAACCAAATTTACCCGATTGCGCATTATGATATGTTTCTAAACTTGGCGTTGCTGAACCTAAAAGGACTTTTGCTTTATGTAAATTTGCTAAAACAATAGCTGCATCTCGGGCATGGTATCTTGGCGCTGTATTCTCTTGCTTAAAAGTAGTTTCGTGCTCCTCATCTATTATTAGTAATCCTAAGTTTGAAAATGGTAAAAATAAGGCTGAGCGGGCACCGATTACAATTTTAGATTTTTCTGAATTTGTTAAAACTTGATTCCACACTTCAACGCGTTCGTTATTACTGTATTTTGAATGATATACTGCAACTTGATTGCCGAAATGCTTGGTTAATCGCGAAACTAATTGTGTTGTTAGTGCAATTTCAGGAAGTAAGTAAAGGATTTGTTGTTCACCAGCAATATGTTGTTCTATTAATTTGATATAAATTTCGGTTTTCCCGGAAGCCGTTACACCGTGAAGTAAAACTACATTTTTATTTTCAAAATTTTTGGCAACGGCAATAAATGACTCATTTTGGGCGCTGCTTAATACTAGTTGTTTATATATTTTATTTTTATCAAAATTAATTCGGTCTTCTTGTAAATAATATTCTTCAAAAATACCTTTATTACAAAGTGATTTTAATAATGCAGCTGTTGTTTTTGATTTTTCGGTTAACTGTTTTACTGCAATAGGTTTTTTTTCTTGTGCTTGAAGTTGAAAATAGGTTAAAACTACTTCTTTCTGTTTGACAGCATTTTTTAAAATTTCGAGCAGTTCAACAAGTCCTTCGTTGGAAGTATATTTATCGTTTAAACGAAGGTAACGCAATAATTTTGGTTTGTAAATTTCGACCATCTCTTCGTTCAAAGAAATAATATTTTTATTCAATAATTTTTGAATTATTGGAAAAACATTTTTTTTATTCAAGATCTTTAGACAATCGGCAATTTTTAGTGCGCTTTGATTTTGTAAGGCCTCATAAATTAAGTATTCGTCGTCAGAAAGTAAGCTTTCGTCTAAAAAACCTTCATTTTTTAAAGAGATTATGGTTTCGCTTTCAAGTAGTAAGGCACCGGGCAATGCCATGCGAAAAACTTCACCGATAGAACACATGTAATATTCTGAAATCCAAAACCAATGCTTAATTTGCAGTTCATTCACAATTGGTTTATCATCTAAAATTTGATGAATTTCTTTAGCTTCGTATAAAGTCGGTGCTGTTTGATGCTTGCGTATTGCTAAGCCAGTATAAATTTTGGTTTTTCCGAACGGCACCGCTACTCGCATTCCGCTTTGTACATAATTATATTCTGCCTCAGAAACTAAATATGTAAAGGTTTTTGGTAATGAAAGCGGAATAATTACTTCAATGAAATGCAAAATTAAATTTATGTTTTTGAGGTTATCGCAGTCAGTTTTAAACTAATGAAAACGACTATTTAAATTAACGTGAGCAAAGCAACAATTATTTTACTCGTGTCCAATACTGAGTCCTACCTATAAGTGCAAATCCGATATAACCCCTAATTTTTAATTTGTCTTTGCTTTCTAAAGTAAGGTAGCATTTATAAGATTTTCCGTTTTTTGGATCAGTAATTTTTCCACCGTTATATTCGTTGCCTTCTTTTGTGAGTCCTTTTATAATTGTAAAACCAAGAATTGGTTTATCTTTATCATCGCCTGTACAAAGTTCACATTTTCTATTGCGATGCTGTACGTCAAAAATTTCTATTATTTTGGCACTAATTTTCCCGTTTTTTTCAGAAATTTCTACAATTGATTTTTCAACACCAGTTTCGTCGTCAATTGTTTTCCATTTTCCAATAACGGATTGTGAAATAGCAATGTGAAAAATTAAAAGCAACAAAAAAGAAAGTATTTTTTTCATGTTTTTAAAAAATTATTAGTTAGAATACAAAAGTACAATTTTTAGTAACAAATTTTACAATCCTTATTTATTGAATTCGCATATTATTATGCTTGTTAATAATTGCATTTAATTCAAAACCAAGCAATAAAATCATACAGTTAAGCCAAATATAAAACATAAGTATCAAAAGTGTTCCTATAGAGCCGTAAAGTTCATTGTATTTTGAAAATTTAATGACCCAAATACCAAATCCGTAAGATGTTAAGATAATTAAGATTGTTGTAAATACAGAGCCAACAGTTACAAAAGCACGATTTTTGTCACGTTTAATTCCAAATTTAAATAAAAATGACGTGGACATTAAAATCATAACAATTACAAAAGCATATCGACCAAGTTGAATTAAAGATATTCGATCGCTAAGGACATCTTGAATTATTGTTTTTTGGATTAAAACTTCAAAAAACACAATCATTGCGACGGTTAATAATAGTAGCACTGATAATAATAACGACATCACCAGTGCAACAAGATATTGCCTAAAATACGCACGTTTTAAGGAAATATTTTTAGAACTTTCAAAACCACTTAAAATCGCATTAATGCCATTGGCACTTAAAAAAAGTGACAATAAAAATCCTGAAGACAATAAACCAGAATGACTATTGATTAAAATATCAGCAATGATTAATGCAATGGCATCATATGTTTTTGGGGGAACTCCTTGTGCTACAAAGCGCAAAAAATCTTGTTGAAAACCTGAAATTGGTATGTATGGAATTAAATTTAAAATGAACAGTGCAAAAGGAAACAGTGCCATAAAAAAACTAAACGAAATTGCCGATGCTCGGTACGCCAAATCGCCTTCAATAATACCATTTATGTATAATTTAAGCAAGTCATAAAGAGATAAACCTTTTAAAAGCGGTAATTTTATATATTTAAGTAAATCAATTAAATGCCTAATTACAGGCAATGTTTTAAACTTATTTAAAATTTTGTTTAGCATTTAAATCTTTTAATTATGTACTTATAAGTGTACAAATTATAATTTGATAACTTCTTTTACACGAACATCATTGTTAATAACTAAGGTATCAACGTCTTTAAAATAATCAATGACTATATTTCTTAATTTGTAATTCAAATCGTATTTTTTTATGCTTTTCATAAAAAACAGCATATTATCGCCTCCATTTGCCAAATAATCAGAAGTAATAACATAATACTCTTTTTCGTTTTCTAAAGGTTTGCCTTGAATTAAAATATGTTGAGCACTAGTATCATCAACTTCAAAAGTAATACCTGATAATGGATGTGGTTTTTTTTCTGAAATAAAATAGTGCGTTAGTTCTACAATTTGTTCGCCCTTAAGTATCAAGACCATCGTCGTATTTTCAAAAGGCATTATTTCGAATGCATTGCGAGCGGTGACGTTACCTTTCGGAATAATTGATCGGATTCCTCCATAATTTAAGATACATAAATCAATAGTTTTATTTTCTTTTTTAAAAAAAAGTGTATTTCCTTTTGATAAGGTAACATCAGCTAAAAAATTTCCAATATTTGTTTGCCATTTACCTTTTGATTTTTCTAAATTTTCAGGACAATAAGCTAAAATTGTATTTAAATCGGTATCGATGTGATCGCGATATGGTTTTACGAAATTATCTATAGCATCGTTTTGGGCTAAATTATTTGTTAAACCAATTTTTTTTCCTTCAATTTTTGAAACATAATACTTTGATTGGTTACAAGCAATTATACTTAAAAATGTTAATAAAAAAATAAATAGTTTTATTTTAATTGATTTGTTGCCTAAGTTTACCATTGGATATTTAAAAATTGATAATTTTGTGAACGGTAAAAGTACTATCTTTATCGTAAAAATTAATAGTTTTCTTTAAATTTATTCAAACTAATAAAAATAGTAATCACTAAATAATAATTGTTTAGTGTTCTCATAAATTAATTAAAAATATGCAAGCACTAGTTGGTACAGGGGTCGCTTTAATTACTCCTTTTAAAAAAGATTTTTCTGTTGATGTTGAATCTTTGAAAAAACTTGTTGAATTTCAAATAGAAAATGGAATTAATTATTTGGTAGTTTTAGGCACAACTGCTGAAACAGCTACTTTATCACCTTTAGAAAAAGAGTTGGTCATTACAACAATAATCGAGGCCAATAATAAACGGCTACCGTTAGTTTTAGGCGTTGGAAGCAATAATACTGCTTTAGTTATAGAAGAGTTAAAAACACGCGATTTTTCGGCTTTTTGTGCCATATTATCAGTATCACCCTACTATAATAAACCAACCCAAGAAGGCATTTATCAACATTTTAAAGCAATTGCTCAAGCAAGTCCAATTCCCATAATAGTGTATAATGTGCCAGGTCGAACAGCAAGTAATATGGAACCTAAAACAGTTTTGCAATTAGCAACTGATTTTAAAAATATTATAGCGATTAAAGAAGCAAAAGGCGACATTGTACAAGCAATGGAACTATTAAAAAACAAACCAAAAGATTTTATGGTTATTTCGGGCGATGATATGATTACGTTAGCGATGGTATTAGCAGGTGGAAGTGGCGTTATATCAGTAATTGGTCAAGGTTTTCCTAAATTGTTTTCGCAAATGGTACAACTCGGATTGCAACATAGAGTTAAAGAAGCGTATGCAACACATTATTTATTAAGTAGTGCAATAGACATGATTTTTGAGCAAGGAAATCCAGCGGGCATAAAGGAGATTCTCAAAAATTTAGGTGTTTCTGAAAGTGAAGTGCGATTGCCATTGGTTTCAGTTGATGCTAATTTAGCTTTACGATTAAAGAGTTTTACGGAATCAATTTAAGCATACAATAAAAAAAAGTTAATAAAAACGCAATTATAAACATAATTTATCTACTTTTGCAATTCGTACTTTTTGTAAAAATAAGTAGTAAAAATAAGCACTTTAAGTTATAAAATGAAAAAAATAATAGCCCTTTTAGTTTTTTTTGTATTGTGTACGTCATGTAACGAATACCAAAGAGCCTTAAAATCAGAAGATGTAGCAATAAAATTTACTGCTGCAACCAAGCAATATGAAAAAGGAAAATACGAAAAAGCAATTCGATTGTTTGACCAAATAGCTCCTGCATACAAAGGAAAAGCTAATGCAGAACGCTTATTTTATATGTTTGCACAATCATATTACAAAACAAAACAATACTACTTAGCAGGGTACCAATTTGAGAGTTTTGCAGCAAGTTATCCTAAAAGCGAAAAAATTGAAGAAGCTTCTTTTTTAGGCGCCAAATCATACAGTATGCTGTCGCCAGTGTACAGTTTAGACCAAACCGACACAAACAAAGCAATTGAAAAACTACAAATTTTTATAGATAATTACCCAGAATCGAGCTATATAGCAGCGGCGAATATTGTAATGCAAGAGATGAAAGGTAAAATAGAAAAAAAAGTTTTTGAAAATGCCAAACAATACAATACAATATCTGATTTTAAAGCATCGCAAATAGCATTTACAAATTTTATTGATGATTTTCCAGGAACAAAATATAAAGAAGAAGCTCTTTTTTATAAGTTTGACTCGTCTTATAAACTTGCTTTAAATAGCGTTGCAGCCAAAATGAAAGAACGCCTAGTTGCAGCTAAAGTAGAATATGCAGCATTAATAAAATTTAGACCAAATTCAAAATTCAAAGCAAAGGCAGATGCAATGCTTGCAACAATTGAAACAGATTTAAAACAATTTTAAAATTAAAAATCGAAAGATTAACACCACAAAAATGGATTTAAAAAAAACAACAGCGCCTGTAAACACAATTACTTATAATAAAAATGTAATTGAAGAGCCAACAGGAAACGTATATGAAGCAATTACAATTATGGCCAAAAGAGCCAATCAAATTAATGCCGAAATAAAAAAGGAATTAATTGAAAAATTAGAAGAATTTGCTACCTATAACGATAGCTTGGAAGAAGTTTTTGAAAATAAAGAGCAAATTGAAGTTTCTAAATTTTACGAAAAATTACCAAAACCACATGCCTTAGCGGTCCAAGAATGGCTTGATAATAAAATTTATTACAAAGACACAGCAAAATAATTATGACGTCGGTAGTAAGTGGAAAGAAAATAATACTAGGAATTTCTGGTGGAATTGCTGCTTATAAAACGGCATCTTTAGTTCGTTTATTTATAAAAGCGGGTGCACAAGTTAGAGTAATTATGACGCCCGCATCTAAGGATTTTGTTACTCCTTTAACATTATCTACACTCTCTAAAAATCAAGTATATTCTACTTTTTACCAATCAGACGACGAAAATGCAATTTGGAACAACCACGTCGAATTAGGACTGTGGGCCGATTTGATTGTAATTGCCCCTGCAACAGCAAATACCATGTCAAAGATGGTAAATGGAAATTGTGATAACTTGTTGATTGCAACTTATTTATCAGCAAAATGTCCAGTTTATTTTGCCCCCGCAATGGATCTTGATATGTACAAGCATCCCTCTACAATTGCGTCATTTGCAGCATTAACCACTTTTGGAAATAGTATTATTCCAGCAGAGTCAGGGGAACTAGCCAGCGGATTATTAGGTGAAGGACGAATGGCTGAACCTGAAAATATTCTTGTATTTATTGAAGCAGATTTAGAAAAAAAATTACCGCTTAAAGGAAAAAATATACTAATAACGGCAGGTCCTACTTTTGAGCCTATCGATCCAGTTCGTTTTATAGGCAATCATTCTACAGGTAAAATGGGTTTTGATATTGCTAATTGTGCCGCTAATTTAGGTGCAAATGTAACATTGGTTTCTGGTCCTACACACTTACATGTTATAAATAGTTCAATTCAGGTAATAAAAATAAATACTGCCAAAGAAATGTTTGATGCATGCAACGAATTATTTGTGAACACAGATGTTTTTATTGCAGCAGCAGCCGTTGCCGATTACAAACCTAAAGAAATAGCCACACAAAAAA
>JAYVGC010000020.1:0-37657 GCA_043772535.1 Flavobacterium sp.
CAATGCTGGTGACGGAAAAGAAGGTAACAGACTAGGTGACAAAGGCAGCAAGGGTAAAGCAGGAAAAAATGGGGCAGGCAGTGGTAGTGGGCAGTCTAATAAAGATGGTGAAAACGGTGATGTTGACGAAAAAAATGCGCTTCAAGTTATGCAAATATACAAAGAGCAACAACAATTACGTGAGGCATTGCAGAATAAATTAATAAAATACGGTCTCGGTGGTCAGGGTCAAAGTGCCATCGATCAGATGAAACAACTCGAAAAGCAATTGCTCAATAAGGGTTTTAATAACGAAGTTTTGCAAAATATGTTGAATCTAAAGTATGAACTTCTTAAATTAGATAAGGCAATACAATCACAAGGCGAAGACAGTAAGAGGCAAGCAGAAACAAATAAAAAGGAGTTTAATGGAGTTAGAGAACTTTTACCAATACGGTTGCAAGATTATATCAATAGTATTGAAATTTTAAACAGACAAACAGTACCTTTGCAGCCTAATTACAATCAAAGAGTACAAAAATATTTTAAAGCAAATGATCAATTTTAATTACGAAACCGATTTTGAACTACAAAACGAACTGCAATTTTCTAGATGGATTAGTCTTATAATTAAATCAGAAAACAAAAGTGAAGGCGAGGTAAATTACATTTTTTGTAACGACTCGTATTTATTAAAAATAAATATTGAGCATTTAAAACATGACACTTTAACCGATATTATTTCCTTTGATTACTGCATCGGAAACGAAATAAATGGCGATGTCTTCATTTCTGTCCAACGCGTAATTGAAAACGCTCATGAATTTGAAACTGAATTCATAACCGAGTTAAAGCGTGTAATGAGTCATGGTATTTTGCATTATTGTGGTTATAACGACAAAACCGAAGCAGAGGAAGAAATAATGCGGAGCAAAGAAGACGAAAAAATAAATTTGTTTCACGTGGAACAATGTTAATATTTTGCAACAGAATTTTTTATCTAGCCAACAACACCAGTCCTGCTTTTAGTTACAATCTTTTTGGTGAAAAACCAAAAAGGATTTACACTTCAATCAGGGTTAGTTATCACATTTGGCACTATACATCACGTGTAGCTATTTATGGTAAATATTAGATAACACAAGTGCATCACATAGCGGCTCGGTAATGTTTCACGTGGAACACAGCAGTAGCAGCAATAGCTTTTTACACCTGTTTTAGTTGACTCGTTGTTTCACGTGGAACAGTCTAACTACTTTCTTAATAGTAATGCAAGTAAAATGTTTCACGTGGAACAAATATATTTAATATGGATTGATTGTTTTATAAAATATATCACAATTCTTTAAACTTTAATTTTATACTATGTTTTTAAATAAGTACGATGTGATAGTAGTAGGAGCGGGGCATGCTGGTTGCGAGGCCGCCGCCGCATCAGCAAATCTTGGTGCTACTACTTTATTAGTTACAATGAGTCTGCAAAATATTGCGCAAATGTCTTGCAATCCTGCAATGGGCGGTATTGCTAAAGGTCAAATTGTACGCGAAATAGACGCTCTTGGTGGTTATTCAGGAATTGTTTCTGATAAAACAGCCATACAATTTAAAATGTTAAATAAGTCAAAAGGGCCGGCAATGTGGTCGCCTCGGGTACAATCTGATCGAATGCGGTTTTCTGAAGAATGGCGCTTAATGCTCGAGCGCACCAATAATCTTGACTTTTATCAAGAAATGGTGAAAGGACTTATCATCAATAACGGAAAAATTGAAGGTATTACTACATCTTTAGGTTTAGAAATTAGCGCAAAAGCAGTTGTGTTAACAAATGGTACGTTTTTAAACGGTTTAATTCATATCGGTGACAAGCAATTTGGCGGTGGTAGAGCAGGTGAAAGTGCTGCATACGGCATTACAGATGATTTAGTAAAAGTAGGCTTTGAAGCAGGTCGCATGAAAACAGGTACACCGCCAAGAGTTGATGGACGTTCGTTAGATTTTTCTAAAATGAATGTTGAATCAGGTGATATTCGACCAGACAAATTCTCTTACTCGGATCAAACAAAGCCTTTGGTGCATCAGCGCGATTGTCACATGACGTACACGTCGTTAGAAGTTCACGATATTCTTCGTGAAGGATTTGACCGGTCGCCAATGTTTAATGGTAGAATTAAAAGTGTGGGTCCACGTTATTGCCCCTCAATCGAGGATAAAATAAATCGTTTTGCAGATAAAGAAAGGCATCAGCTATTTGTTGAGCCAGAAGGATGGGACACCTGCGAAGTATATGTCAACGGATTTTCGACCTCATTACCTGAGGATATTCAAGCCAAAGCATTGCGCAGAGTAGCTGGTTTTGAAAAAGTAAAATTCTTTCGACCGGGTTATGCAATTGAGTATGATTATTTTCCACCAACGCAATTAAAGCACACTCTTGAAACTAAGTTAATAGATAATTTATATTTTGCTGGACAAATAAATGGAACTACCGGCTATGAAGAAGCGGCGTCGCAAGGGCTGATGGCTGGAATTAATGCAGCATTAAAAGCGCAAGAAAAGGAACCGCTGATATTAAAACGAGACGAGGCATATATTGGAGTTTTAATAGATGATTTAATAACAAAAGGCACTGAAGAACCTTACAGAATGTTTACGTCTCGGGCCGAGTATCGAACATTGTTGCGACAGGATAACGCAGATGAACGTTTAACACCTAAAGCTTTTGAATTAGGTTTAGTATCCGAGAAACGCATGCGTCGAATGGAACATAAATTTAATGAAAGTGAAAAAATGGTTGCATTTTTTAAAGAAACTAGTGTTTCAGTTGAAGAGGCCAATACGGTTTTGTTGCAAAAAGAAAGTGCTCCTGTTGTGCAATCTGACAAAATGTTTAAATTATTTTCTAGACCACAAATTGATTTAGATGATTTTTTAAAGTTTGATAAGGTAAAAAATTATATTGCGGAACATAAATTAGATCGCGAAATAATTGAACAAGTTGAAATTCAAGTTAAATATGCAGGTTATATTGAAAAGGAGCGACTTAACGCCGATAAATTAACACGGTTAGAAAATGTAAAAATCCCAATTGATTTTGATTATTTTTTAATTCAATCTATGTCTATTGAAGCCAAGCAAAAGTTGTCAAAAATCCGTCCAGTAACCATTTCGCAGGCATCACGAATTTCTGGTGTGTCACCAAGTGATGTGTCGGTATTATTAATTTTTATGGGTAGGTAATTTTAATAGTTCGTTTAAGTATTTTATGGATGGGGCTGTAAAGTTCCACGTGAAACAATTGTACATCAACCTTAACTAAAGCACTAACAATATAGTGACTGTAACAAAAATTAGTCATAAAAGAAGTGTAAAATTACAAGCAGCTGTTTATAAGAAAAAAAAGTAAGTATAATATGATTATAGAAAACGCAACGCCATACCGAAAAATCAAAGATTATTCAGTAAGCAACGAAAGTTTTGAGTTGCTGTACAATCTTGATTTGGATTTGGCATTTACGCATCCACAACCTAATGCCGACATTTTACCGCGCTATTATGATAGTCCAGATTATATTTCTCATACAGATAGTAAACGATCGTTGTTTGAGAAAACATATCAAATTGTAAAAAACAGAGCACTCAAAAATAAATTAAAGTTAATTAATTCTGAAGCTGAAAAAGGTCATGTTTTAGATATCGGTGCAGGCACAGGTGATTTTTTATCACTCTTAAAAACCAATGGATGGCACATTACTGGAATTGAACCTAATGATAAAGCGAAGAAAATTGCAATATCAAAAGGTATTACATTTGCAAGTTCGACCGAAAAATTGCAAACGCATTCGTTTGATGTAATTACGATGTGGCATGTGCTTGAGCACGTGCCTGATGTTCAAAAGCAAATTTCAGAACTAAAAAGAATAGTAAAACCAGGCGGAACTATTTTTGTAGCAGTGCCTAATTTTAATTCTTTTGATGCACATTATTATGGCAACTTTTGGGCCGCTTATGATGTGCCGAGACATTTATGGCATTTTAGTAAAACTGCTATTGATAAATTATTTAAAGTACAAGATCTAAAAGTCGTAAAGGTGCTTCCAATGAAATTTGATTCGTTCTATGTAAGTCTTTTATCCGAAAAATATAAAACAGGAAAAATGAATTTTATCAAAGCCTTTTTTATAGGATTGAAATCAAATCGTTATGGCAAACGAAATTTAGAATATTCGTCTCACATATATGTGATAAAAAACGTCAAAACGCAAAATTAAAGCGCTCAATGCACCGTTTTAATTGCAGTCATAAATACATAAGGTTAATTTGTAATTTTGCTTTAAATCGAACCGTTTTGTTCCGCTTTTAATAGTTAAATAAAATAAATATTAATTAATCGATAATAAAAACTTATAGTAAAAATAAAGAGAGCAATTTGTAAATTTATTAAGTTTTAAACTTAAATTTTTATATTTTTGGCAAACAGTAATAAATAAAAAAATAATGAAAAATTCAATTTTAATTTTCGCCTTAGCAATTTCTATAATTTCGTGCGACAAGAAAGCAATACCAACAAAGGAATTCAAAACTGCATATATTGATATTGCAAAAATATTAAACGAAAGTACCGAAGCCAAAGACATTAATGCAAAATTTGAAGCCAAGGCAGATGTAATGCAAGCAAAGCTAAAAGCCGAAGCGTCAAAGTTTGAAAGTGAGGCACGCGATTTTGAAAAAAATGCACAAGCTAATGGTGCGGCTTGGGCACAACAAAAAGGCGGTGAATTGCAACAACGAAAACAACAGTTGCAGTACGCTCAACAAAGCATTTCACAAGAGTTGCAAGGAAAAATGGGTGTAGAAATGGATTCATTAAGCACCAAAATGAGAGCTGTTTTTAAAAAATACGGTAAGGATAAAGGCTATGATTATATTTACGGAACGGGCGATGCAGCAACAATATTATATGCAAAAGACAGCTATAATATTACAAAAGAATTAACTAAAATTATTAATGATGGGTATACAAAGCCTGCCTCAAAATAGTATTATTTTTTGGTTTTCAACTCAGAATATATAGTCAATATATAAATGGTTTTTGTACCTTTATATGTTAACGGTACATTATCAAAAATATGATACAATAAAACCGCTCCACATTTTGTAGAGCGGTTTTATTGTATTATATTTTTTATTTTACACTAAGTCCTATATCCCAGTTCTCCCAACTTAAAGTTATGCTATTTTGTGCAATGGCAAAAAGCAATTTTTCGGTAACGTCAACTTTTACTTTAGGAACTACCGTAACTCGTAATTGATCTTCTTTTGGGTTATAATCATACGCGCCCCATTGCTTTGAACTTTTATTAAAAACAATGATGCATTCTTTTTCATTTGGAATTATAAAAAACGAATATTTTCCCGCCGCAAGTGCAGCACCTGCGATTGTTATATCTTTATCAGTTTCAAATGTGGTTGCTTCGTTAGCGCCTGCACGCCAAATTTTATCGAAAGGTACTAATGCACCCCAAATTTTACGTCCTTTAACCGATGGGCTTCCATAATTTATAGTAATTGTTGCACCATTAATTTTTCCAGATACAGTTTCTGCTGGACTTGCTAGTTTTTTTTGAGCCATCGAAAAGTTGAAAAGCCCCATAATTGCGATCATTATAATGCTGCTTTTTTTCATAATGTTTATGTTTTTAAATTCATAATAAAGGTATTTATTTTATTAATTGTAATTTCATAACTAATTGTTAAAAACAAAATGCAGCCTTTTAAATTGTATTTTGACTAGTAATAATTTACATTTGTTTTTTCTATTTTAAATTTTTTATAATGCAAGCCATTTCGCCCGAAGCCGAGTACGTTTTAAAATTTATTAACCAAACCAATCGATCGATTTTTTTGACAGGTAAAGCAGGCACGGGTAAAACAACGTTGCTTCGCGAAATTATTCAAACTACTCATAAAAATTGTGTTGTTGTTGCTCCAACTGGTATTGCGGCTCTTAATGCTGGTGGCGTAACAATTCATTCAATGTTTCAGCTGCCTTTTGGCGGATTTATTCCTAATGCGAGTGCCGAACCTGTGTTTTCTAACGGTGTAAAATTTGAATCTCCTGCTACGTTACGTCGTAATTTTAGAATGAGTGCTATTAAAAAAGCGGTTATTCAAAATATGGAATTGCTCATTATTGATGAAGTGTCAATGCTTCGTGCAGACATGATGGACGCCATTGATTTTATGTTGCAGAACACGCGCAAAAAGAAAATTCCGTTTGGTGGCGTGCAACTTCTTTTTATTGGCGATTTATTGCAGTTGCCGCCTGTAATTCGTGACGAAGAATGGCAAACTTTACGTAAATATTATAATGGAAAATTCTTTTTTCACTCGCATATTATCCAGCAAAACCCTCCTTTGTATGTCGAGTTATCTAAAATTTTTAGACAATCTGACGAGCGTTTTATTTCAATATTAAACAATTTACGAAACAACACCATAACCCAAAACGATGTACTTGTTTTAAACGAATTTGTAAACCCAAAATTTGATTTAAAAACTAATAAAGGCTATATTACACTTACAACCCACAATGTAAAAGCCGATGCAATAAATCAAAAATCACTGTCAGAGTTATTAGGTAAATCTTATTTTTACAAGGCAGAAATTGTTGGTGATTTTCCAGAAAAAATATTTCCGCTTGACGAAAATTTAGAGCTCAAAATTGGTGCGCAAGTAATGTTTATAAAAAATGATCCTACGTTTGATAAAAATTATTTTAACGGAAAAATGGGCATTATAAAAGGGTTAGCAGCAAAAGAAATTTTAATTCATTTTCCAGAAGAAAACAAAACCATAGAGGTTGAAAAGCACGAATGGGAGAACATAAAATATGTGGTAAACTCAAATACTAAAGAAATTGAAGAAGAGAATTTAGGTACATTTACCCATTATCCTATTAAATTGGCATGGGCAATAACGGTGCATAAAAGCCAAGGCCTAACGTTTGATAAGGCAGCACTTGATGTGTCACAAGTATTTTTGCCTGGGCAGGCCTATGTGGCACTTTCGCGATTGCGTTCGTTGGAAGGCTTGGTTTTATTAACTCCTTTACAAATGAATGGTATTTCAAATGATGATGATGTAATGAAATATGCAACCAATAAAGCATCTAGCGATGTTCTGCAGAATACTTTAAAATCTGATACTAAAATATTTATACATTATTATTTAAAGCAAAGTTTTAATTGGTCAGAGATAATTCAAGAATGGCGTAATCTAAAATATAGTTTTATTGACAGTGATCGGTCTGAAAAATCGAAATTCAGTCAATGGGCAAGTATGCAATTTGAAATTATGGACGGTTTGCGAGAACCAGCATCTAAATTTATACATCAGTTAGACAAATTATTTAATAACGACGCTGTTGATTTTGTTTTTATAAATGATCGAATTCAGGCGGCATATAATTATTTTTATAATAAATTAAATGATGTAAATTATCAAATTTTATATACTCTTGAAGAGGTGAAGCGAAGTAAGTTAGTGAAACAATTACATGATGATTTGATTCTTCTTGATGATTTGCAAATAAAGCTGATTTTGCGATTGATGAAAGCTAAAAAGTTAATAGAAGCTGTTATCGAAAATAAAGAAATTAATAAAGAAACATTAAGTTTCAGTGCACTTAAAACATATAAAATTAATTTGTTAGATAAAGTATATGCCGATTTTAAAACAAATAATTTATTGTTAGTTGAAGATGCGGTGCAAGTAAATCGATACGAATCGAACAAAAAGGAAAAGAAGGAAACCAAAAAGCCAACTTCGCAAATCACTTATGAACTTTGGGTTGAAAAAAACACAATCGAACAAATTGCAGAAATACGTAAATTAACCGTAGGAACTATCTTTGGTCATTTTACTAAATTGGTTCAAGATAAGGCAGTTACTATAAATGAAATCATGCCTATTGAAAAAATAGAGGCGTTATCAAAAGTATTTACAAGCTATACTGAAGAGTCCTTAAATCCTTTAAAAGACCAAGTTGGTGATGCCTTTACTTGGGATGAATTAAAAATTTATAAAGCTAGTTTAAACAGTTAGTTTTATTGCAAATACTTAGGTGTTACAAATAGTTATGTAAAAAAACGAGGCAATCCGTTAAGATAGCCTCCTTTTTTTATAACTGTAGCTGTATTTACGGAATTAATTTTATGTCATCAAGTTGTATAGTAGTGGTAGGCGTGGGGCCTCCGGTGTATCCAAATATAAAAAAGCCATTACCTATTACGCCGGCTGGTATAGTATAGTTATTACTATTTGTGAAATTTGTGGCATAGCCTGAAGTAGACCCTGAGGCAATGGTAAAGCTCGAGGTGATATCTATTAAAGTTGCAGCGGCAATGTTGCTACTAGGTACGTAATTACTCGAGTAATATACTTTTAAAACGCTTCCATTATTATAACCGTCTTTGGTTTTAAAAGAAAATTTATAACCAGGCGTTAAAGTAACTGGTATAATCAAAAAAGCAGTATTAGCAACGCCCGAACCAAATGCCGACATTTGAGCATACTTGTTGCCGCCGAACGTTCTAACGGTCCAATATATAGATCCTAAATAAGCATCGTTTATGTAACTTGGAAAAACAGCCGGATTTGTTGTAGAGGCAGTAAAAGATTCAAAAGTTTCATTTAACGTTAGTGGATAAGTAATTGCTGTTCCGCCAATCGGTGGTGTTTCATCAAATCGAGCAGCGCCTAATTTTATATCTAATTCATAGCGAACCACAAATTGAAATGTATTGTTGTATCTTGATAAAACGCCTCTAATTTTTCCGCTTCCTGAAGGTACTAAATTACCGGTAAAGGGAGCAAAATTGCTAAAACGTATTACTTGTGCTACTGCTGTACTAGCCGATTGTAATAAATGGTTTGTGGCGCCACCGCCTGAATCTACATCATAATAGGTTCTGTTTAATGAACTTTCGGCAAATTGTACTGCATCAATTTCAATTAATGTGTTTTGATTATCGTCTGTAATAGCGGTTTTAAGTGGCAAGGTTCGCACTAAAGCACTTTCATCTAGTTTTACAGCCGATATAAAAAGTCTGTTTTTCCAGTCGTTTTCGGCAATACGACCTATTAAACCGTTGTACAAACTTCCTATTTGCATTGATCCAAATACTTGAGCTACATACAGACCTTTAAGCTTGATATATACCTTACGGCCAGGTATAAAACCTGATGCAAAGGTCGAGGTGATGTTAATAGGCACACTAAAACCAACTGGTATAGCACCTAAAGTTTGAAAAGATATTGACTTATAAAAGTTCGATTTTTCATCACTTGATGTAACGTAGGCCTCTATAATATCGTCATTGGTTATTAACAATGGTGCAACAGTTGCGTTTAAATCTTTAATTTGTTTTACTGTTTTGGTAGGCGTTAATTCAGTAGTAATTAAATTATTTTTGGGTACACCATATGTATCACTATTAACACAGCTTGTTGTGATACTTGCGGTTGTTAAAACAACAAAAACTAATTTTAAAATATTTTTTTTCATCTTTTTTTTAAATTTTGAATATTAATTAAACACCCTAACATTATCAATTTGGTACGTACCATTTAGTGATAAGTTTGTTCCAGAACCCTTAACTTTAAACCCAATATTTACTTTTCCAGAAAAACCTGATAAATCGATTATTCCTGATTTTATAAATGCAAAATTAGGGGTTGATGTATTTGGTAAAACAGCTGATAGCGGCTGCCAATTGGCAGTAGCTACGTTAGTGCCGTTAAAATTGGTAGCAATAAAAACTTCAAGTGAATTGGCATTTGATGATACATAACTTTGTGCCGCTTCGAATACCAATTTTTCGTTGTCATTGCGGTCTAGATCGATACTTGGCGATACCAACCAGCCCACGCAAATAGGATCAAGTGATAAGTACGAACTAAATTCTGCGTAGGCATTGCCGCTATAAATTTGGTGTTTCCATTTGGTTACTCCTGTTTCTGCAACATTTGTCCAACCTGGTGTATTTAAAATTGTATTATCTATTGCGCCAACCGAAAAGTCTTCTGAGAGTAATACATTTGTTAAAGTTGGATTTGTGATGTCTTTTTCGGGGGAACAACTCATAAATAAAAGCATGGCGATTACTAGTAGCAATGATGATAATTTTATCTTTTTCATATATCTGTAAATTAAAAATTTATATAAAGGTTTACAAAGTACGTGCGACCGTATCCATAAAAATATTTTGGTGCAAATGCAGGAGTACCGCTTGAAACATCTTGATTTACTTCTCTAAAGTTCGCTTTTCTTGCCTGCTCAAATCCTCCTGTTTTATAAATAACATCTAAAACGTTATTTACAGAGGCAAAAAAGCCAATGGTTTTTTTGTTAATTCGCCATGATTTTCCACCTGTTAAATTGAATAACATAAAATCCTTAAACTTTTCTTGTTTCAATAATTCGGTAGCGCGCTCATTAGTAGCTTCTGGAAATGGTAATCCGAACGAATCTGCCGGGTTTTTGAAAAAATTATCGGTTCGTAATAGTGACGAAACATCTAAATAATTATTGGCTAAATAATTTGCGTTGGCACCAATCCACCAAAATTTTGGGTCACGGTACTCAATTCCAAAAGAGGCAGCTGTTTGTGGACCACCAGATTGGCGGTATCCCTTTAACTTTGCAGTTCCAAATTCAACCAAAGGATTTGTGTTTGTAGGTGATGCTAATTTATCGTTATTTAAAGTTACTGTTGGATTGTTATTGTAAGTGTATTCGCCGTATGCGGCATTTGCAGTTAATTTTAAGGTAGATGTAAGTTGGTATTCCATTCCTAATTCAAATCCTACGTTTCTTTTTTCAATATTTGTAACCGTTTCTGCTACAAAAGCATCTCCGCCATCATTATTGTCTTCAAAAATACCTTGCCCAAAAAAGAACGAGGTTTCTGTAGCATTTTTGATGCTTGAGTAGTAAGCTGTAATTCGCGACTTAAACGATGGTGTTCTGATGATGTAGCTCGCATCGGCACTAGTAATGTTTTCGCCCGTTAAATTTGCAATGGAATTATTGTTTAATCGTACATTAGGATAAGCATTTCGTAAAGAGGGTGCTTTTGTAAGGTATGCTGCATTGAAATTTAGGTACTGTTTACCTGATATTTTAAAGGTTAAACCACCTTTAAAACCAAAGTTTTCATAGTTTAATTTGGCACTTAAACCTTGCGAATTTTTTGGATACAAACCATTTTTGTACAACCCTTCACGTTGGTACTCGGTTTTTGTAAAACTTTGTGCAACGTAAAAATCTATTTTTTTAAAGGTAAACTTAAATTGGGTAAAAGCATCGGCAGTTGTGGCCAAAAGGTTGTAATTATATGAAAACTTTTCACCAACACCAACTTGTCGGTTGGGGTTATTTAAGTCAGATTGGCTTTCGCTTCCATCCTGAAAATTATCTTTATCGTCATAATATTTACCTCCTAAAAGGTCTAACATATTGGCAAAGTTGCTTGATTTTAATTTTTTGAAAGAGGCGCCTGCATTTAAAATAATATTATCGGCTAATTGGGCATTTAAAACAGAGTTGATAGCAACTAACTTATCATCAGTGCGGTCTTCATACAAAGCAATGACGCTGTTTCCAGAAGTGGTTTGTTGATTTGCGGCATAAATTGCGTTCCAATTAAGTTGTTTTTCGGTTAGAAAGGGTGCGCTAGCCGCCAATGCTAAATTTGCGGGGTCGTCTCCTTGAAAATCAGTGTAGTCAGCTGGATTCCACAGCGACGTGTAGTAACTTGGAAGTTTTCGGTAATAAGTAGGATCTGGATTGTCAACACCTTGGTTACGCAGACGGCTGTTACCGATTGATCCTGATTGGAACATTACACCTGTATTTAAATTTGTTTTATCAGATAATTTCCAATAATGATTTAACATCAATATGGGTTCGTTTATATTTTTATCTCTCGAATTTCGTTTGCGACCGTCTTGATAACCCCAATATGAATTGTATTTAAAGCCAGCCAATCGAACAATTTCATCACTATTTGGGGCTGTTTTCCCTCTGCTATTTTCAGCAAAAATACCTGTAAAATTTATCGAATGTTTATCGTTAATTTTCTTTTCGGCACTCGCAAACATTGAGTTTGCACTGTAATCAGTTCCTTCAAAATAACCTTCTTGTGCCCATCGTCTTGCAGCAGAAACTACAAATGCCCATCCGTTTGTATTCATGCCCGATGCATGCGTACCCATGGTTCGAAAGCTATAATTGGTATTAGTTGTTGAAAATGATATTCTAGATCCTGGGCGGTACGTAGAGGCACGCGTATTTGTTTCTTGGGTTCCTAAAATACCACCAAAAGTATAATCAGAAGCAGCAGAGCCCATTGTAAACTCTTGATTACGTGTTGCATCATTCAATCCGCCCCAATTACTAAATTGTGGTCGTCCGTCGTAAATTTTATTCATCGATATTCCGTTGAACATAATTGTGCCGTTTTCATTATCTAATCCACGTACTCTAAATCGGGCTTGACCCCAATTAAAAGCAGCTGCTTGTTGAAATGCATCGCGCGATGCTTGTAATAATCCAGCTGTATTGTCTGAACCACTATTATCATCACCCAAATCACTTTCGGTAATGGTTATTAAACTCAATTGTTGCTCTTGCGTTACATCTTCTTCGAGGGCAATTAATCCTAGGTCGACAATTTTATTTTTTAACACTGCAACAGTAAGTAGTTGGTCTTTTAAACCGCTACTTTTTATCAAAACAATTTGATCTCCTTCAGGAAGTACTGTAAATGTAAATTTTCCTTCGGCGTTAGTTACCTCAGTTAAATTAGTATTTTGAATAGTGACCACTACATTTTCAAGTGGTTTTTGATTTTTGGCATCAACAATTTTACCTGTTATACCTGTTCCTAATTGTGCAAAACTTAGTACTGAAAACAGTACAAATAAAACACTAAATAATTTTTTTTTCATACAATAAATTACTGTTAATAAATGTGATAGAAAGAATAATTAATTCTTAACGGCGTCAAAAATACATTAATTAAATATAATATTTACATTTGTAAAAAATTTATCAATAAACATCACATTAATTTAATACAGAATTTTACAGAATGAAAAAAATTAGTACGCTTATATTGGTTTTGTTAGCATTTCAATTTTCAGTTGGGCAAGCCAAAAAATTTATGGTTCATACGGTTGCTTTTTATAATTTCGAAAACTTGTTTGATACCATTAATAATCCCAATAATGATGAAGAATGGTTGCCAAAAGGTGCTCAAAACTGGACGTTAAAAAAATTCACACATAAACTAGAAAATCTATCACGAGTACTAACTGATATAGGTACTGCTGAAAACCCAAATGCGCCAACATTTATTGGAGGTTGCGAAATTGAAAACAGAAATGTTTTGGAATGTTTGGTTAAAACACCTAAAATGGCAAAATATGATTATGGTATTGTGCATTTCGACTCGCCAGATAAAAGAGGTATTGACGTCGCATTGTTGTATCAAAAAGCACATTTTAAACCAACAAGTTACATTAATATTCCGTTATATGTATACCGAAATCAAGAGTCAAATGTTTCAAAAAAAGAAAAAGAAGAAATTACAGACGATGCGGTTACCGAAGATTTAAATTCGAGACGCGTTTTTACTAGAGATCAACTTTTGGTTACAGGCTTTTTAGACGGCGAAGAGATAAATATTATTGTAAATCACTGGCCATCACGATCGGGTGGAGAGAAAAAAAGTTCTCCTTTTAGAGAAGCCGCCGGTGCATTAAATAGAAAAATAATAGATTCGATAATTAAAATAAATCCAAAAGCAAAAGTTATTACTATGGGCGATTTAAATGATGGAACCTACAACCGAAGCGTAAAAATGGGTATAGGAGCTAAACTAAAAAAAACAGAATTACATGAGCCTGGAGACATTTACAATCCTTTTGAACAAATGGCGAAAGACGGAAATGCTACGATTTTTTATAGAGATTCGGGCGATATTTTTGATCAAATTATGGTTTCTGAGCAATTAGTAAAAACAGATTATAGCACTTTCCGGTACTGGAAATCTGGTATTTTTAATAAATCGTATTTAATAGAACCCTTTGGGCAATACAAGGGTTATCCGTTAAGGCACTCGGCGAACGAGCAGGGTTTTAGCGATCATTTTCCGGTTTATGTATATTTAATTAAGCAAGTAAATTAAAATAATGAAAAATATAAATATACTGATTTTTTTGGTTTGTAGTGTTTTTGGATTTTCGCAAGATACTATTTCTGCAACGCAAGCCAAAAATTTTATAGGTAAAGAAGTAATTTTAAAAGGTAAAATAGCTTCAATTAAAATGGCAGGTGAAGGCAAATCTATTAATTATATAAACGTAGATGCCGCTTATCCAAATGCCGTTTTTACAGTAGTAGTTCTGAGCCATTCTCTAGAAAAACTTCCATTTAAAATTGAAGAATCTGTGGGAAAACAAATAATTGTTAAAGGAAAAGTTCAGGTTTATGATAAAGATCCAAAACAAATTCCCCAAATTTTTAACCCTAATTTCATTATAGTAAAATGAAATGTTTATATAAATATAAAAAATGTCTATACAAAAACCATTCAATCTTACTTTGTGGATAAAAGAAAATAAGCATTTGTTAAAGCCGCCTGTTGGTAATAAAAATATTTATATCGATTCGGGCGATTATATTGTAATGGTAGTTGCTGGACCCAATGCTCGCAAAGATTATCATTACAATGAAACCGAAGAACTTTTTTATCAACTCGAAGGATCGATAAAAGTAATTGTTCAAGATGAAGGCGAGCGAAAAGAAATGATTATGAATGCTGGCGATATGTATTTGCATCCTGCAAAAGTGCCTCATTCGCCGGTGCGAAGTGAAAATTCTATTGGGCTGGTGATTGAACGCAAGCGAGCTGGACAAAATTTTACTGACGGTTTACTTTGGTTTTGCGATAATTGTAACCATAAACTGCACGAGGTTTATTTTGAATTAAATAACATCGAAAACGATTTTTTACCTCATTTTCAGCATTTTTATACATCGGTAGCGCTGCGTACTTGTGCTAATTGTGGTACTGTTATGCAAGTTGATGCTACGTTTGTTTAAACAAGTGATAATGTTTTCAAATTATTATATCGGACAAATATTATATACAATTTAATAACTATCGATATTTTGTGTTTTATAGATTTTTTATGGTTTAAAATTGGGGTATTTGATGGTATGCGGTTTGCTTTTTTGTATTTATATGAAATTATATTTATTTATTTTTATGGCAATGCATCATTTTTTAATAGGCTTTTAAACTGTAAATCCATTTGGGAGTGTTGCACCTTTTTTTACGACAATAATTCCTTCTTTTACAGTATATAAATTGGTGTTAGTATCTTTAAGATGCACGCCGCCATTTAAAGTAACATTGTTTCCTATTCTACAATTTTTATCAACAATAGTGTTGTTTATAAAACAATTTTCTCCTATCCCGATATTTAAAATATTATTGAAATTATTGATTCCTATTTCTTCTAAATTTTGATAGAAATCGTTACCCATTAAGTACGAATTTGCTATTGTAGATCCGTTTCCTATTCGGCTTCGAATACCAATTACAGAATGTTCAATTTTTGTTCCATTAATAATGCAGCCTTCGGTCACAATTGATTTATCAATTGTAGTACTACCAGTAATTTTTGAGGGAGGTAAAACTCGTGCTCGCGTGTATATTTTGCTCGAATTATCAAATAAATTAAACTTCGGAATATCGTCTGTTAAACCCAAATTGGCTTCAAAAAATGAGTCAATATTTCCAATATCTGTCCAATATCCTTCGTATTGATAACTTACTACTTTTTGTTTTCCGATGGCTTGTGGAATAATTTCTTTACCAAAATCTTTCGTATCTTGGCGCGACATTAATTCGATTAATACATCTCGGTTAAAAATATAAATTCCCATTGACGCTAAGTAATGTTTGCCTTCCGCTGCCGATTCTTTACTTACCTCAGAGGTCCAATTAGGTAGTAAACTTGTATGTGGTTTTTCAACAAACGACGTAATAACGTTTTCATCATTAGTTTTTAATATTCCAAATTCTGGCGCTTCTTTGGCAGTTACTGGTAGGGTCGCAATTGAAATTGTGGCACCACTTTTTTGATGTGCGGCAATCATTTCATTAAAATTCATTTGGTATAATTGGTCGCCCGACAAAATTAATGCATAATCAAATTCGTGATTTAAAAAATGATTCATACATTGCCGAACAGCATCTGCGGTGCCTTGAAACCAGGTGGGATTATCTGGGGTTTGCTCGGCAGCTAAAATATCAACAAAAGCAGTACTAAAATGACTAAAATGATAGGTGTTTTTGATGTGCTGGTTTAAGGAAGCCGAATTAAATTGGGTCAAAACAAACATCCTTTTTACGTCAGAATTGATACAATTTGAAATTGGAATATCAACCAATCGATATTTTCCTGCAATGGGCACAGCTGGTTTAGAGCGGCTTTCGGTTAATGGTGACAATCTGCTTCCTTGTCCTCCTCCTAAAATAATGGCTAATGTACTTTTTTTCATTTTTTTACTTTATTTAAAGGGTTCAAAGATGTAAAGCCCTTCTTAAATGTTACGATGCAATTTTATGCTTTTTCTTTTTCAAATTTAGAAATAACTTCTTGGTAATACTCATAAGTAGTTTGTGCAATCGATTGCCAACTAAATTTTTCTAAAACTCGAGCTCTTCCTGATTTTCCCATTGCAATTGCTAATGCTTCATCATTTAATAAAATATTAATTTTTGCTGCAAAATCTTTTTGAAATTGCAGTGCATTTTTAGGATTAAAATTGGTTCTTGACACGTTTTCTAACGGAATCAAATAGCCTGTTGTACCTTCTATAATAATTTCAGGAATGCCACCAACTGCACTTGCTACTACTGGAGTTTCGCATGCCATAGCCTCAAGATTTATAATACCAAAAGGTTCGTATAATGATGGGCAGGCAAAAACACGGGCGTGGCTATACAGTACTTTTATTTTTTCGCGAGGAAGCATTTCTGAAATCAAAATAACACCGCGTCGTTGCGATTTTAAATTAGTAACTAATTCTTGCGTTTCTCGGGCAATTTCGGGCGTGTCTGGGGCACCAGCGCAAAGAACGATTTGACAATTTTTATCAAAATATTGTGCTGCTTCAATTAATTGCGCTATTCCTTTTTGTCGTGTAATACGACCTACAAACAATACAAACGGAATTTCTGCATCTATTTGGTACTCATTTAATAAGCCGATATCAAATGTAGGTTTGTAAAATTCAGGGTCAATTCCGTTGTGAATTACCTTTACCTTGTCAGGATTAATACTGTATGCTTCAACAACATCTGTTTTCATTTGTTGGCTTACAGCAATTACACCATCGGCAGTTTTGTACGCATTTTTTTCAATCCATCGTGACAAAAAGTAACCATTTCCTAATTGTTCTACTTTCCAAGGGCGATGGGTTTCTAAACTGTGCGTTGTTAATAACAATGGTATTTGTAGTAATTCTTTAGTGTAAATTCCAGCCAAATGGGTGTACCACGTATGGCAATGCACTACATCGGCATGTATAGTATGTTGCGACATTTCAATATTTGTACTCAAAGTTGCAAACATTTTATTGTGTGAGGTGGCATTATCTTCGGCTGTTGATAGCGACGATTGGACTCCAAGTACGTGAATTGAATTGCGTTGCTCGTTTTGTGTTCCAAAACAGCGCACTTCAATTGCTGCCAACTTTGCTAACTCTTGACTTAAAAAATCGATGTGAACTCCCGCACCTCCATAAATATGTGGTGGAAATTCATTTGTATAAAGTGCTACTTTCATTAAATTAAAACGAGGTTAATGTTCTACCAATAAAAGTATTAAATTTATTTGATTTAGAAAGGTCTTTCTGTAATATAAAAATAATCTATTTTATCAAATTATTGTTGTAGTTCAAAAACAAGTTCCTTTTTTGGGACGTTAACTGATGTAAAGATCAAGTCGCTATACAAATACGTGTTGGAGTAATAAGTAAAAATTAAATTGGTAAGAAATAATTCTGTCAGTGAAGCAAATGGTTTACAGATGTAAAGACAGATTTAATAAAGCTATTTTAATTTATTTTTTATCACAGCTTTTTGTTACAGATGTTATTGTGAAGTAATCTTTAACGATAAAGCAGTAGTAGAAACCATTTTATTTTGTTAATTATTTTTGATCATTTCAATATGTTCAATACCATCTTCTAGATACATGGCGCTGGATATAACAAATCCGTGGCTTTCATAAAATTTTTTTAGATATAGTTGTGCGCCAATTTTTATAGTTGTTGTATTAAAATGGGTTTTTATTCCGGTTATTGCGTGTGTCATTAATTGATGCCCTAGTTTTAAACTCCGATAATCAGGTGCGACAACAACTCTGCCAATTGAACTTAAATTGTAATAATCACCAGCTTTAAATAATCGGGCACAAGCTACATTTTTTTGACCATCGTATGCCAATAAGTGAAGTGCAAATGCATCTTTGCCATCCATATCTTGAAAAACACAATTTTGTTCTACAACAAATACTTGGGTTCGTAGTTGTAAGCAATTATATAATTCGGTTATTGTAAGGTCGTGAAATGGTTTTATTGACCATTTAATTGTTGATGTCATATTTTTATTTTTTTAAAAAAAGTATTGATTTAGTGATTGCCTCTAATTCAAAAAGTAAGTCTCGTTTTTGTTTTGCTGGTGCATAACAAAACCCTTCTACTACTAAAATTCTATTGTTGGGTGGATCCACGATAGCATAATTTATGAAAGGACCTCCCATAAAATCATTTGATAATTCCCAATTTCCTTTGGTTTCAAATGTAGACTTTCCGTAAATAATAGTTTTGGAAACAAAAGGGGCAAATGATTTTTCGGTAATCATGCGTGTTCTTGGTACTGCACCGTGAATGTATTTATTCCCTATCGAATCGCGTATTTTAATAATTCTATTTACTGAATTAGAGTTGTCTTTTATGCTTTTTAATGAAAGTTGATACAGTAGTATACTTAAATTACCGCTCGTTATTTCTTTTTTAAACCATACAAAATTACGACCCTTTAACATTAACTTATATTTTTCGGGTAGTAAAATTTTAACGTGAAACTTGTCTGTAATTTCATCAGTGGTTGCCTTTGGTAGCAACTGGAGTACTTTTTGATACCGTTGAATTTCAGAATTTTTAATTGTTTTTATAATACTTGGGGCATGAACTTGAATACTGTCTAGTAATTCTTGAACTGTTCTACCCGAAAAGTGTATTACATTTTGTGGATTTGTAAAACTACTTTCATCAATTTTAAATTCACTTTTAGCAACTTTTTTTATAATTATAACATTTCTGCTGTTGCTTTTAAATCCTTCTAGTAATTTTACTGGATATTGATTTAAACTAAATAAAGGCTCTTCCTGCGGCAACCCTAGCACCGGACTTGCAAATTTGTTTCTTATAGAATCGCCTACTTCACCATTCCATAAATCATCATCAATTATAACAGCAATTGTGTTTAATTTTCCTGAATAATTTACGTCGTTTTTTTTTGAAGAATTGTAACATCCAACCAGTAAATACACTAATAATAAAAAATAGGCTTTATTCATAACATAAATAAAACCCAAATTTAGTAAATTTTAAGAACAATGAAGTTATCCGTTTATTTTTAATTTCATTCCTGGTTGTAAACCTGTGTCTTTGATATTATTCCATTTTTTTAAATCGGCGATACTTACGCCTGGAAATTTTTTAGAGATACTAAATAGCGAATCTCCTTTTCGCACCAAGTAGTCTTTTGTAGTTGCGTTTTTGCTGGTTTTTACCTTTTCGGTACTATTAAAATTTGTACTAACTACTACCAACTCTTGGCCAATGATTACTGTGTTGTTTTTTAATTTATTCCACTCCTTAATATTGGCTTGACTTACTTTGTACTTTGCGGCAATAGTTTGTATATTGTCTCCTGCGCTTACAATATAAATACGCTCTTCAAACTTTTGTTGTGGTTCGATTGTTCGATTTTCGTTCGGAATAATCAGCTGGCTTCCTAAGCTTACTTGGTTGTCTTTAAGGTTATTCCATTCAATTATTTGGGCTACAGTTACTTTATTTTTATGAGCAATTGCATATAAGTTGTCTCCTTTTTGAACCACGTAATAGTATTGGTTTTTAGAATCAATTTTTGCAGAGCTGTTAACGTATGTAGCATCTTTGGTAACATTGGTATCTGCAATTATTTCATTTGGTACAATAATTGATTTAACGTCTTTTTTAATCGTCATTACCACTTTTTGGTCGGTTATAATTTTAAGTTGCTGTCCTAAAGCTACATTGTTTTTTTTCAGGTTATTCCATTTTTTTATTTCATAAAGTGTAGTGCCATATTTTTCGGCAATTTGCCCAAGTGTTTCGCCTTTTTTAACTTTATGATATTGCGATACTTCTTTATTTGCAATTATTTTTGCTGATATAAAGTTTTTTGTCGGCATAACTTCAACAGGCGCTGTTTGAACAGTATTTGTAATTTCTTTTGTTTTACTTTGATTATTGTCTTGATAGGCAATTTTTTCCGTAATAATAATTTTTAAGCTCTTTCCTGATTGTAGTTTATTGCCTTTTAAAGAATTCCATTTTTTTAATTCCCATGAATTTACACCAAATTTGTTTGCAATACCAACTATATCGTCACCTTTTTTAACCTTATATTTTTTGGTTCTAACCACATATTGCGGTAATATGTTGCTAGGTATAATATTTAATTGTGACGTATCTTTCTGTTTATAAGCGATGTATGTTTCGTTTGGTCGTTCTCTTTTACTGTATTCATGATTTATATATGCATAGATTTTGTCTTCATTTGATGTAAATATTGCTATTTTATCTTTTGGTAAGGTTAAAAAATTCATTTCGCCTGAAATGTACGGAATTTCGTTGCGTTTAAATGAAGGGTTAAAAAATTGTAATTCTTCTATCGAAATATCAAGCAAATTTGATATGTGCTTAAAAGTCATCGCTTTTTTAACCACAACGGTGTCAGTTGAAAAATGATTTGCAACAGCCTTGTTGGGTACAATTCCGTGTTCTTTATGGTATTCAAAAATGTACATGGTTGCTAAAAAAGCGGGCAGGTATCCTTGCGTTTCTTTTGGTAAATTTCGCCGAATATTCCAATAATTTTGTTGACCACCTGATCGTCTAATTGCTTTAGCCACATTTCCGGGACCTGAATTGTAGGCTGCTAAGACTAAATCCCAATCGTTAAATATTTTGAACATATTGTTCATATATTGCGAAGCTGCTTTGCTAGACGCAAGTGGTTCGTTGCGTTCATCTACAAACGAATTAATTTTTAATCCATATTGTTTGCCTGTTTGATACATAAATTGCCATAAACCGGTTGCACCGACCCGTGAAATGGCTTTTGTATTTAATGCTGATTCGACAACGGCAAGGTATTTTATTTCTAAAGGAATGTTATTTTTTGCTAACTCTTCTTCAAAAAGCGGAAAATAAAATTGTGATAATCCCATTAAGCGTTCAAAAGAACGTTTTCTGTTTTTTAAAAATGATTTAATAACGTTTTCAAGCCCAATATTATATTCGATATTGAATGGAGATTTTTCATCCATTTTTTTTAAGCGTTCTTTTAAAAGTTCGGTCGAAAGTTCAAAGTCTACTTTCTGGTCAACATCGATACTTTTGATATCACCAATTAGTTGGTCATATATATTTAAAGATGCCATGTCTTTCATCCAAAGGCTGTCAATTTTCTTTGCGTTTTTATGGACTATAAATGTTTTTTTTATGGAATCGAGATATGTAATTTTTATTTTATTGCTATAAACAGAGTCTTTGGTTTTTGCATCTTGAGCGTTTGAAGCGAATATAGAAAGTATAAATAATATATAAAGGTGATGGGTTTTTTTCATTTGAAGTCAATATTTTAGTAATCAGCATTTTAAGTTGAGTAGCAAACATAGCAACTTCAATTGAAAGAAAATGTTTAAATAGTGTTAAATATGATAGTTTTAAGATAAAATAGCTGCAATACCAGGCAAAACCCTTCCTTCGAGCATTTCGAGCATGGCGCCACCACCTGTAGATACGTAACTCATTTTATCTTCTAAATGAAATTGTTGTACTGCAGCAACAGAGTCTCCACCACCAACAAGCGAAAAAGTACCATGAGCGGTTGCTTCTGCAATATAGTTTCCCAGGGTTATTGTGCCGTTTGCAAAGTTCGGAAATTCAAATACGCCAAGTGGTCCATTCCACAAAATGGTTTTAGAGTTCATGATTACTGTTTTAAATAGAGCTAGTGATTTCGGTCCTGCATCTAAACCTTGCCAGCCTGCCGGAATTTCTTGCACATCTACTATTTTAGTTAAGGCATCGTTTGAAAACGCATTTGCCGCCACAACATCAACGGGAAGGTGTATTTGAACCCCTTTGTCTTTAGCTTTTTGTATAATTTCTAGTGCTAAATCCGTCTTGTCGTCTTCACAAATAGAGTTTCCTATTGTTCCACCAAGAGCTTTAATAAAGGTAAAAGTCATGCCACCGCCAATAATCATATGGTCTACCTTATCTAAAATATTTTCGATAACTGTAATTTTCGAGGATATTTTGGAACCTCCTAATACAGCAGTTACTGGTTTTTCAGAATTTTTTAAAACTTTATTTAGACTTTCTATTTCTTTTGCCATTAACAATCCAAAACATTTATTGTGCTCAAAAAATTGGGCTATTACGGTTGTAGATGCATGAGCACGGTGGGCAGTTCCGAAAGCATCATTAACATATATGTCGCCTAATGAAGCCAATTGTTTTGCAAATGATAGAGTTCCTTTTTCTTCATCTGAGTAAAAACGCAGGTTTTCGAGTAGTAAAATTTCTCCTGCTTGTAACTGTGACGCCATTTTTTTTGCGGTATCGCCTATGCAATCGGAAGCAAAGTGAATATGATGTTGTAAAACCTCTTCTACTTTAGTGACGATATGTTGTAAGGAATACTTTTTTTCAATGCCGTTTGGACGACCTAAATGCGACATCAAAATAATGCTGCCTCCTTGCGATAAAATATAATCAATTGTAGGTTTTGCAGCTTCTATTCGATTGCTGTCTGTAACTTTAAAGTGGTCATCTAATGGAACATTAAAGTCTACTCGTAGCAGTACTTTTTTATTTGTAAAGTTAAAATCGTAAATGGTTTTCATGGTTCTTTAATATATAATTCTATTTTGTGTACACGGACAGTTGCTTAAGTTTTGTAAAAAATCAAACCCAAGGGTAATCATATGCGTGCCATTATTATAAGGCAATAAGTTATTAACATTTATTTGATACGAATAGCCAAAATAAAAGCTTTTAACCCGTAAGCCTGCAATTGGACCAACGGTTACAGGGTTTAATCCTTGATCATTAAAAAATCGAGCAGTGCCACCTATCCAATAGTAGTCTTCAAAGTCGTTCCATTTTAATTTTATATTGGCATCTGTTGTAGATCGTTTATCACTTTCAAAATATTGGATTAAAGCGGACGGTTCTACTTCAAAGTTGTTCCCAGCTTGACGAAATCGATAACCGGTATATATTTGATAATTTCTTAAGTTACTAGGTTCTACACCTATAAAATCTCTCAAGTTTTTTTTCAGAACATTAGTTCCTGCTAGGCTTAAATAATAATCTTTGTTTCGGTATAACAGTCCTAAATCAAAATTATTGTTTTTGGTATAACGGTCGCTCGTTACGGAAAGATCAAATATTGAATTATCGAAATTTTGAATGTCAACTTTAAATTGATTAAAATTATACGATATTCCAAACGACAGGTATTGCTCAGAATCATAGTCTAAAATTATATGGTGCGCATAAGAAAATTTGACACCACTCTGTCTGGTATTTCCATTTTTATCATTGTATATAAATACCCCAACACCATCGTTACTTGTTATTCTAAAATCAGCAGCCAACGATTGATTAATAGGTGCATTTTTTATCCCAACCCATTGCGTTAGTCCATTTAATCTTATTCGGGCGTTATCGCCAATGCCCGCAAATGTTGGTGATATTGAAAACTGGTTGTCGGCCAAATATTGCGTTTGTGGTGGTATGTTGAGCTCTTGAGCAACACTTGTAAATGCTAATGAAGCTGTAAAAAGCAGTAGGGCTAATTTTTTCATATCTGTAAAAATTATTTGTGGGCTGTTTTATATAGTTTACTCTTGTGATGATGTACTGAAACATTTTTAAAGAGGTGCTTGTAAATGGGATTTTTTAATGAAATTTTTTAAAAAGATTAAAATCGGCTCAAATTGATTGAACCGATTTCAATAATAATTATCTATAAAGTGTAAAGTTACCTACAAATTCTCGTGGGTCGTCGGTATCATTTAATTTTAGCACATACCAGTAATCGCCGGTAGGCAGTTCTAAACCATTATACTTTCCATCCCACGATTGTCCCAGCAATAACATTTTAATTGTTCGTCCGTAGCGATCAAAAATTTCAGTTCTAATGTTTGGAAAATTATCTGTATATAATGGTGACCAAGTATTGTTAATGCCGGTACCGTCTGGAGTAAAGAAATTAGGTATTACAATGTCGTAAAATTTCATCGGTAACGAAAAGTTCGCTGAGCACCCTCTGCTATCGATAACTACAACGTTATAAATGCCACTTTGGTTAATTTGATATATGTTGTTCGTTCCAACATCAATGCCGTTAATGGTATAATTATACGGAGGCAATCCATTAGTGGTTGTGGCTGTAAGGGTATTTAACCCTGACTCTACAACAGTTAAATTTGGTCCTGTAAATAATGTTGTGAAAAAACTTAAGGTTCTTTCGCAAATTAAGAACGGAGCAACGGGATTGGTATGAATGACTTTAACGGTGTGAAGGCCTGCTGATAAATTGGTATAAACCGTTTGATTTGTAGGTGTACCACCATCTAATGAGTAACTAAACTCAGTAGTAGGAATGGCTGGATTTACATAAATTGTAGTAATATTTGTTGGGATATTATTAATACAAAGCGATTCTGTATTATAATTTTGCTTCATGTCAGCACCCGCTACAATAGTTTTGCTATCCTGAAACAAACAGCCATTGGCATCGGTTACCTCAATTGCATAAATTCCTGCAAGTAAATTTGAAAAAGTTGCTGATCCTGATAAAATGGTTTGTGTTTGAGCTCCCACTTTAATTGTGTAACCCACTGTGCTTGTTATTGTTCCGTCGGACGGACTTACTACAATCATTCCTTTATCGTCAATACAAGCTGGTTGCGTGATTATTGATGAAGCAATCAATGTTTTGGGTTCAGTTATTGTAAACGGAATCGAGCTTATGGTAGGCAGTGGGAATAGCTGGGTTAAGCTAGTACATCCGTTTTGATCTTGCGCAAATACGGTGTAGTTACCTGGTGCTAACCCTGAGAACGTGCCATTATTTTGCGTTAAGCCTGGATTTGATGAAATTGAATATTGAATTTGCCCCGTTCCACCAGTTACTAATACGGTAATTGTTCCGTCAGACTGGTCTGTACAAAGCACGTTAGTCGATTTTTTAGTTACAAGTAATAGCGGCGCGGGAGCGATTATTACAAATGAATTCGAATCGTCAAAACAGTCGCCGTTATTAACCCTAATGTAATAATTACCTGCTGCAATATTATTAAAAGTTGCCGATGCTTGTTGCGGCTGTGCAATGGTATTTGATCCAGAGTTGTACAAAGTATATAAATAAGGAAATGTAGTCAATCCGTCAACAACAGTTGCCGTAATAGTAGCAAAACCGCCAGTGCAACTAATTAAAGCATTTGTCGTGTCAACTGTTACAGTTGGTGGCACTACTGTTGCAACTATTATTTGATCGGTTTTCGCTACTGGACAATTGTTACCATCTTTTACATAATATAAGTAAGTACCGGGTACCACTGTAATTAATCCGCCTGGCGGTAAAGAGGTATACGTTCCATTTTCACTTGTACTATAGGTATAGGGTGCTGTTCCTCCAGATGCGGTAATGCGTAAAACAGCCGGGTTTAAACAGGTTGCCGCAGTTAGCTTTATTAAGGTACCTTGTACTGATGTTAAAGGTTGCGAAATGGTAACATTACTAGTGATAAACTTACAATTGTATGCATCTTCAATTTTTACATTGTATTGCCCTGCTGCATTATTTAAAAAAATGGAGCTTGCTTGTGGTCCTGATGATATCCCTGTGGTTATATTCTGTAACGTATAAAGGTAGTTGCTGCCCTGACCACCAGATGTTCCAGAAACGGTTATTGTGGCAATGGCACCATTTATTAAACAGGGTAAAAGAATTGGATTTGCAGCAATTGAAGCATTTATAGCACCGGGAATGCTGAGTACTACAACAGTTGAATTGGCAGTACATAAACTAGAGTCGGTTACAGTAACCGTATAGCTACCTGCTGTTAAATTGCTGAATGTACCTGGTGATGTTTGCACTACTCCAGCAGGGCTTGGTGAAATAGTATATACATAACTTCCTTCACCACCAGCTGCACTTACGGTAATTGTACCTTTATTATTAGTACAGGTTACGCTCGTACTCGTCGGACTACCAATAGTTAATTGGGTCGCTGGTTGTGTAATTGTAAAGTTTTTAACTACTGTACAAAATACTGGTGCCGCTAATGTTATTGATGCTTGATAAGTACCCGCGGATAAATTAAAGGGTACCGTGTAAGGACCAGCGCTACCGCTATTACCTGAAGTTATTATAACGCTAGTGTCTGTATCTATAATTGAATAACTGAACGCACCTGCATTATTTGGCGGGCTTAAATCAGTAACTAATAATGAAACGCTTCCGTTGGTGCCGTTATAACAGGTTACATTGCTTAATACTGTTGTAGTAACGTCAAATGTGTTGGGTTCGTTTACATAATGCGTGGTTTCTAAATAGCATCCGGTTGTTAAATTGGTTACCCGTACGTTGTAATTTCCTATTCCTAATCCCGAAAACGTATTATTTGGTGCTACTTGTGTTACATTGTACGTGTTTCCGATAGTTAAACTGCTAACAGTATAACTTAGGGTCGCTGGTCCTCCTGTTAATGTTACATCAATTCGAACGGATTCTGTACTTCCGCAAGCAATTGGGGTAGTTGCCGTAACTCCTATAGTGTTTATTGCAATAAATTGATTTATAACAGCCACAGAAGTGCCAACACAACCATTAGAGTCAAATACTTTAATTGTGTAACTACCGCCTGCGAAATTTCCTTCGGTATATGTCGGACTTGAACCAAATTGAACTTGTGTAGTTCCATTTAAAAATTGATAATTTAAGTAAGTACCTGAGCCACCCGTAACGTTGCCAACTTGAATAGTAGCATTATTAAATCCATTTGTTGCTGATGTACAATTGAATTGAGTGACAGTAGTTGTACCAATAATTATTGCGGGTGTACTCGCAATTGTTGCCGTTACTGTAGCGGTACAGTTTCTGACAGATTGTACAGTTACAGTATATGTATTTGCTGTTAGTCCTATAAAACTACCGCTGTTATTAAAAACGGCTGGTGTTATCGGTGAAGTTCCAGTGAGGGTATATATATAAGGACCATCATTGTTACTAGCAGCTAAAGTAACTGTTAAATTGCCATTAGTACCACCGTTACACGTTGGGCTCACCGTTATTACATCTGTTAAAGAAAGAGTTACAGGTACTGCATTCGGAATTGTTACTGGTATCGAAATTGTGCATAAAGTTGTTGTATCGGTTATTAAGACTGTATAGTTTCCTTGCGGAACATTAGAAAATACGTTACCAGTTAAAACAACTCCTGCAGTTACAGGGTTTAAGGAATAACTATAACTTGAACTACCACCTGTTGCGGCAACAGTTATAATACCATCACTAGTGCCACAATTAGCAATTGGCGCAATGGTAGGTGCGGCGCTTCCAGATAAAGGAGCTCTTAAAGTTATTGTTTGTGAACTAGAACAGCCATTTGCATCCTGAACAGCAACGGTGTGCAAACCAGAATTTAAATTACATAGTAAAAACGAATTGGCAACCTCTGTGTACGATGTAAAAGTAGAACCATCAATACTATAAGTAAATGGTGGTGCATCTAATAATCCGTTGATTCGAGTGACGCGCAAACATAAGTTTCCTTGTGCATTACATAGTGATGCTAGATCGGATGCTAAACTTACGCTTGGAGTAGTTTCGGTTGGTAATACTGTAGGTAAACTAACGGCTTGAATACAGTTAAATGCATCTCGAATATAAACATCATATGTACCGCCATTGGCATTAAATACATTGTTGGTGCTACCTGTCCAAGTTATGGTACTTGGAGGTGTGCTTGGTGATGGCGAAAATTGATACTGGTAAGGTGGAGTTCCATATTGACCCGTTGCAGTAATTTGACCTGCGTTATTATTGCAATTATCGTTTTTTGTTAAAAGTACATTTACTTTTAATAAAGAAGGTGATTCAGAAATTGTAAAGTTTGCGGAAGCCTGTGTACAGCCACTAGTTTCTGTAAATAAAATATAATAGTTACCAGGGGGATAATTTCCGAAATTTGAAACCGTGAACGGAGCACCCGATAAGCCTGTTGAAGCTCCTGCCGCACCAACAAGGGTATTGTTAACCGCAGTAAAAACTTGATAGTTTACACTCGATCCAGAATATCCAGATACAGTAAAGCTTACATTACCATTTGCAAATCCGGTACACGTTACGTTTGTTGGCGTTACTGACGATGTTATGCCAGATAAAGTTGGTGCTGGTGTTGCAGCAGTTTGAAAATAATAACAATTTGTTGAAGCATCATAAACTATAAATGTATAGGTTACCCCTGGAGTGATATAAGGTAATCCGGTAATTATATTAATTCCAGTAAAAGTTGCTCGAGTAGGAAACCCAGCGTCTGCTGGCTGATAACTTGCTCCAGGAAAAGTCGGGTATGGTGGCAAAGCGGGAGTTAGATTTTGATAAATCGAAAAGTAGAAAGGACCTCCTAATGGACCACTTGAGCCGACAGAAACTATAATTGTTCCTCCACCAGTACAAGTTGTTGGTAAAGTTGTGGTATTAATAGTTAAACTATTTGGAGGTGACGCAACACTTATTGGTGTTTCGACCTTAGAACAGCCATTTGCGTCAAGTACCGTAATTGAATAGAATCCAAAACCCAAATTTGAAAAGGTATGACTAAGTACTGCAGTTGGACCAAATGTTTGATTTGGTTGCCCAGTTGTAGAAAGTATGTACGTATAATTTGCAGTACCTGAACCTGCTGTTATATTGGTGGTTATAGACCCTAATGTGGTAACGCCTCCTGTTAGAGCACTACAAGTTATATCAGTTTTGGTAATGGTTAATGTTATTGGATTGGGTTCTGATATCGTTATGGGTGTACTTGCTGTACAAGAATTAGCATCGGTTATTGTTATGGTGTAACTACCCGCGGTTAATCCAGAGGTTTGTGTGCCATAATTATTAACCGTTGGCGAAGTTCGAGTAACATTAATTATATAGGGTGGTAATCCGCCTGATGTAGTTATTGATAAAGCAGCTGTTGCAGCGCCGTTGCATAATATGCCTTGTGTAATCGTAACTCCGGGTGCATTTAAAATAGGTTTAGAAACAATTTGCATCGTTGCTGTTTTAACAGTGCATCCAACCGAATCTGTAATTAAAAATTGATAATAGCCAGAATTTAAAGTTGTATAACTAAATGCAGATCCTGTTACTGCTGTTGTGCCGCCTATTGCTGATAAAGGTGTTGCCGCTGTAGCATTGTAAAAAGTTTGATACGTATAGGTACTTGTTCCACCTAGTATTCTAACATCTATTTGTGCCGTTGGTGTAAGGGTACAATTTAAATTTCTAGCCACTACTGCTTGAGCAACAAGCTCTGGAGCTATAACTTGTGTAATAGGTAACGATGAGCATCCGTAAGAATCTCGTACAATTATTGTATAGGTTGCTGGCGTTAAACTTGTAAAAATATTAGAATTTACAAAAGCGCCCGCATTTAATTTGTATTTATAAGGACCAACACCGCCAACTACGTTTACTGTAATAGTAGCCCCAGTTGCAGCTGTATAGCAAGTTGTTAAAGTAACAGACGCGACGGGTATAGTAGGTGCAGCTACTGTAATAGAGCTGTTTATTGGGTCAGAACATAAATTTGCATCTTGTGCAAAAACTAAATAAGTTCCAGGTGAAACATTATTAAATACACCACTCGATTGATATGCGGCTACAACTGCATTTCCTGGAGAGGTTACTAATTGGTACACGTAATTGGGAGTGCCGCCGATGGCAGATGCTGTAATCGTTCCTCCGGTTGCACACGTTGCGGGAGCTGTTTGAGACGCAGAAGTAATTAAGGAGCTGGCTGTTGTAATAGGTTGGTTATACGGAAATGTACAAGAACCTGATGTGTTATCATATCGTATTTGAATAGCATACGTACTTGGTGACAAATTAGTTATTGTAACTGGTGACGTTAATGAATTTGTCCATGTTGACCCTCCATTTGTAGAATAATCAAATCCATACGTTGCATTAAAATTTTGTGCTGCAATGGTTACCGAGCCGTTATTAGCGCCCGCGCACGTTACATTACTAAAGCTAGTAATTTGTGCAGCAAAAGCTTTGCCGCAATCAACGGTTATTGGAAATGATGTTTCAGTAACGCAAGCAAACGGAAGTTGATATACTTTTATATCGTCAATGGCTGCATCGTTACCAACATACTCAGTACTTCCTGATCTGATTACGAAAGTTAAACTTGTGTTTGCTCCAGGATTCAGTGTAATTTGCTTAAATTGCCAACCATCGGTAATATTGTCTATAATGCCAGTATTTTGGGTTGCAACCACTGTTCCTGACGCATTTACTAATTCTAGAATAAAATCAGGGTCGGCCAAATTGGCACCTGCTCGTAATAAATTAGCAAGGTATAACTCTACTTTAACGGGCTGATTCGGAATTACACCTACAATAGGTTTGCTGTACAAAATTCCGTACGCACCTGCCGCAGATCCAATATTTACAGCCAAAAATCTTCCATTCGGATTTGTTCCGTTTGATGTATGGTCACGGTAATCGAACCAAACACAGATATTTGGGTTTAAGGCACTGGTTACCACATATTGGTTATCGTCTACATAATAGCTACCACAGGCTGCGGGCGTGGAGAAACCTGCAACGGCGTTGCCACAAGGGCTACCCGCTGGATAGGGTTGGTTATTAAAGCAATAGTTTGATGAAATGCCCGGTGTTGTTGTATTGGCGCCGCTGCCAAAATCTTCATTTAACAGGTTGCTATAAGTTGGAATTGTTAAGTTTTCATATCCTACTTTAATGGTATGCGGACCACATGGAATGTTACTAAAAACGTTGGGTGTAGCTGTGGTGTTTTGAATATTATCTAAAAAATAGGTATAGGCAAAGTTTCCTGCATTATTATTTACGGTTACAGTACTATTTGCCGAACCATCGCAATTAAATACGGGTGTTGCCACAGATATTGTTGGCGGATTAGGAGCAGGATCTAATTTTACGATCATTGGATAGGTACAACCGTTACTGTCTTTAACGTAAAGTGTATATGTTCCTGGTGCAACATAGGCTTCATCGTAGTTATTATAAGTAGTGCCATTATCAAAACTGTAAGTATAGCCTGGAGTTCCACCTTGCGGATTGGTAATACGTACTTTACCGGTGCCTCCTGCACCACAGCCCGCCAACTCAGAAACTCCTCCCGATGCTGTTAATGCAAAGGTTGGCTGTGTTAATGTTACCGTGAATGGTGCTGTAAAACAAGTTGAAGTTCCCAATACATATTTTATAATAACCTCATAGCTAGCAGCCGGAAGGTTTGTAAACAAAGGATTAGTAAAATACGTACTACCATTGTTTATACTATAAGTCAAGGTGTATCCATTGGTATTGGTTACATTAAATTCTATTTTACCTGTACTTGAGCCATAACATAAAATATTTGTTGGCAGTATAGTGTATACAGGTTGTGGAGTTTGTGCCACGTTAATTGATTTTGTCGCCGTACAATTATTAGCGTCAGTTACCGTAATATTGTAATTTCCGGGTGTTGTTATCGAAACTGTTGGCACTGTTTGAGTTCCTGCAAAACCGCTAATTGTATAGGTGTACGGTATTGTGCCTCCTTGCGGATTAATGGTTATAACTCCAGGGTCGCACGTTAGTGGTTTTGTTAAAGTGACTGATGTAGTTAATAGCGGTGGATTTAGTAAAGTTACTTGACCCGTAAAGGTACATCCGTCTGGTGTAGTAACAGTTAAGGTGTAAATGCCTGAATTTAAATTTGGAAAAGTATAATCGTTTAAATTAGATGGTCCAAAATTGTTTACTGGTGTTCCTCCCTGTGTTAAAGTATACGTGTATTGTGGCAGTACTCCGCTTACAATGGCTCTGATACTACCTTGGTCGTTATAACATTTTGGTTGAATTCCGATTAAGGATACCGAAAAATTACGTACTACAATCGGAATATTCGGAATCGTAAATACACATTGTCCAACGCCAAAAGGGATTTGTCTAATGTATACAGTATAAGTTCCCGAGGTTGGAATTGTAAAAATATTACTCGTTTGATAACCCGTTGAAGCTGAGGTTATACTAAATTCATAACCAGAATTTGGAACGCCATTAACAGTAATTGTTCCGTTTGTGCCGCAAATAATGTCACGATGTGTTTCAGTTGGCGTTAATAAATTTTGGAACACGATAAAGTAATAATTTACAAAGCAACCATTGCTGTAAATAATTCGTATTCTGTATTTTCCTCCTGCCGTTACAGTATAATTTTGCCCAGTTCCAACCTGATTCCATGTACATGCAATATTTAAATTTGGGCAGTTCTCGTCAGTTGTTGCAACACAACTTACCTCATTTAATTGTTCCCATATAATACTTGTTGCATTTGAAATTCCGGTTTGAATTAATTGGGTATCGTTGCCTCCACATAAAAATATTTTAGGCATTGGTAAGTTGTTTATTAAACAATTTCCGATTTGATCGGCTACTGGAATAACCGGATTGGTGGTTGCCGCACCAGAAAATAAAACAACGTTTACAACTTCAGTATAAGTAGTACTTGGTGAAGCTATGGTGGCTATAACATAGTATGGTCCGGTACTAGTTACGGTCACATTTCGTGTGTTAGCTCCTGCAATAGCAGTACCACTGCCAGGCGTTCCTTGGTACCATTGGTAATTGCCATAGCCTGACGGGCCTGTAATTATTAAAGAGGCTCCACATAAAATTTCATTTCGATTTGTACCGCCGCAATTGGTAACAGTAAGTGTAATTGGACTGCTCGTTGAAACACAATTCGAATTTGAGATGTTGCCACTTTCGGCTACGGTTAATCGGTATAAAGCAGTATCGGTTAATGCTACTGGAGATAAAACATAAGTGGCTGATGTAGCGCCAGTGATAGCACTCCATGTAGTTCCACCGTTTGTAGATTTTTGCCATTGGTACACAGGTGTTGTATATCCCGATGCAACTGTACTTGAAAATGTTACTGCACTTCCGATACATAACGGGCTTGGCGCGTTTGAACTCACAGTCGCAGTTGGTGAACAAATGGCATAACTAATATCGTCAATGGCCAAATCATTTCCAATACCACCCAGCAAGGCATTGTTTTTTAATACTAAATTAACGGCTGTTACACCAGCAGGCAGCGTAAAAGTAAATGTGTAATTACGCCAAAGTAATGAACTTGAAATAACAATTGGGCCTGTTTGAATACCTGCAATAGTCGCATTGGTCGTGTTTTGAATTAATACTGAAATATCAGGATTAACAGAGCTTCCTGCACTACCACCTAAGGCTATTTCGGCTGCGGGTGTAAGTAAATTAGAGGCCCAAATTGAGAAAGAATATCTAGTGCCAGGGCATAAATTGATAATACTTTTTCTAAAAAACTCACCAGCATTTGTTGATGCGTTAACTACAAATGCGTAACCGTTAGCAGCTCCGGTATGATCTGCGCCCGTATGCCACCTCGTTTTTCCTGCGGGTAAGCCAGAAAAACCTGGATTGCCGTAGCCATTTGGGTTCATTACATTTGATAGCGCATAAAAATTAGCAGCCGGATCAAAAGTTGTATTGTTTGATGTGGCAAAAAGTTGTGTATATCCTGGTGAATTTGGATAGGCAGCTGCAGTAAAAACAGCGGTGCCGTTGCCAAAATTTTCTGTAAAAATAGGTGTTGAACTGCCAGTACAAGTAGGGCTTCCACCACAGTCAACATCTGCATTATCAATTGTACCATCAAGATCATCATCGATACCATTATTACAAATCTCAATACACGGTTGCGGTAGAACGTTAACCGCGGTTGATACTGCGGAATAACCGCAAGTAGGAAAATTTCCAGCCACAGTATAATTACCACCAACGTTGGTCACATACGTACTAGTTGTTGCGCCAGCAATAGGGCTTCCGTTTAAATACCATTGAAAAAATGTTGCTCCTAAGGTATTGTCGGCAGTTAAAGTAGTGCCACTTGGGCATGCAATAGTTGATATTATGACTGGTGGATAAGCATTTGTAAAACCTGTAATAAAACTAGCCATTGAGTAACCGCCACCACTTTGCACCATTGCAACTCCGATGCGTGATGTAGCCGAAAAACGTAAATTAGTAGGATTTGATAAATTAACATTTGTAAAATCAATTAAATAAAAACCTGTGGTTCCTATTTGACGACGTGCTCCAACTCCGGGAATAGTTTCGAGATTTGCGCCGTTAAGCGTAATCAATGCGCTACCACTTTGAATAATAACATATCCAAAATATGGTAAAACTGAATTATCTCTTCTTGTAAAGCTCTTGGTTTGAACGTCAAATGAACCTGCGCATCCACTTAAGGGCGCTTGGGTAATCATATCAATTTCGCAACCACCAAAACTACCATTTTTAGCGGCAGTACCTGAAAAAACAATGACGGGTTTGGTAGAAGTTATGTAACTTACAGTACCAACATTTGTACTGTTGCCGGCATCAATTCCGTTATTAATCAGTACCGAATCACCTGCATTGGTCAAAGTGTAATTAGTGGTTGTAGTTAAAACACCTGCACCGTCGTAAGTCTGCACGGTAACGGTCGTGCCTGCGGCAGATGCTATAATACTACTTTTCTCATAATTAGAGTCGCCATTACTTCGATAAACAATGTATTTATCGCCCAAAAGGATGTCTGGAAGTACTGGATTGATCACGCCATCGCCACAACCAAAAGTATTGTCTACTCGTTTTGAGGACAATACACAAACATCTTTTGTGGCAGTAATTTTACTTCCAAAAGTAGCTAAAAATAGAAATGATTCACCTGCGTTGAGCGTTACTGTACTTGATATATTATAAGTCACAACTGTATTTGCATTTTTGGCGTGTACAACATAAACAATCGGAAAGTTGGGTTCGCCTGCAATTGTACAATATCCTAAACCAGTTAATGCAGTATTTCTATAATAACCCAAAGTAAAAGAAGTTCCAAAGGCTTGGTCACCCATAGAAGTAAAAGTAGTATTTCCTTTTTGACTGCAATCTTGACTTCCTCCAATACAAGTAGGGTCAGTAGTTCCACCGGCACAGCCAACAGTGTTATCATCGGATATAACATTTCTAACTTGAACACCTATTGGTACGGTAGACGACACAATTAAACCTTGGTTCGTATAAATTTTATTAGTAGCATTTGCTCTTACACCGACTGACGCAAATCGATAGCGCAAAGGTACATTTACTACGGATGTTACCGTATTGGTAATTAACGTGCCATCACTTTTTTGGATGGTTATAATAACAGGGGTTGCACTGGTAGTGGTTACTATTAATTCGTTGGCATCATTATAGTATTGCCATGGTGATGCTGGTATGTAATGCGTTAGCGAATATTGCCCAGTAACAAAAAGAGGGAATAGTATAAAAAAAATTGCTGTTAAAAGGGTACTTTTTTTCATAAAGATATGATTTTGTGTTATATATAAAATATAAAATGTGAAGTTAGTAAATAAATTTAAAAAAACTTAATTATTAACTATTCAAAAATTCCGTTTAAGTCAAATGCTCGTATATCTCAGGTTTTTCGACTGATTTAAATTATTTATTTTTTGAAAATTTATTTTTGCAAATTTATTCTTGCTAAATTTATTTGGTTTTTTAATTAACCACTTTTACAGTGAACATTTTAGTATTGTACGATCTTGTACCTCTAGCTTTTTGAGCTGCTAATGCGCTTTCAATATCTTTGAAATCGTCAATATAAACGTAATGTAAATTATTACTAAAATTAAAGAACGAACGTACATTTTTAGCCCCTGCACTAATGGCATTAGAAACAAAACTATCTCGTGCAGTCGTGGTGCTAAAAGTGTCTAACACTAAATAAAAGCCACTATTGATCCCTGAAATATTTCTTATAATTGTTAATTCGCTATTTGCTGCATCGGGTTGGCTTGATGTTGAAACTGCTTGTGTACTTGTAGTCACATCTTTGACAGTATTTTTATTTAATAAATCAATTGCAGCTTGATTTTTTTTGATTTGTTCGTTCTCGTTATCAAATTGAGCTCGTTTAATACGATTTCTAATTTCTAAATCCTTAGCCACTTTTATTGATTCGATTTCTGCACTTAATTGCCGCTCTTTTTCATTAAAGCCTTCGCGTTTTGTTTTTAAAGAATTTAAAGATGCCAGGTAACTATCGTTTAAAGTTTTTGAGTCTGCATCTGAAATCCCTTTGGTTTTTAAACTTTTTATTCTATCGTTATTTTTATTTTCATATTCATTTATTAAATTGTCAAAAACTACTTTGTTTTGTTGAATGTCATTTTTTAATTTTTCAACTATTTTATTAGATTCTGTAGCGCTAACAAATTTCTTTTGAACCTTTTTTGTGCCATCAGCATTTAAAAGACTTTCGTTTTTAAAATCTTGTAAATCAGAATTCCTTATTTTTACTAACGAATCAAATTTATTTAATAATTTATTTGATTCATTGCTTTTAAAGTCTATTTCTGTTTTAAATTTATCTAGTTCTTTGCCTACCACATCTCCAGACTTTATACTTTCTATTTTATCTAGTTTTGCTTTAGCGTCTGCTGCTGTTTTGTTTTTTTCTTGTTGTTCCGATAATAATTTCGCATTTGCAATTGCTTTCGCATCTGCAATCGCTTGTAGTCGTGCCGTTTCTGCAGCGAGTTTGGCTTCTTTATCTGCTAGTATTTTATCTGCTTCCGTTTTTAATTTGGCATCTGCAGTTGCTTTTGCATCGGTTAGTGTTTTTAATTTTGCTGCTTCTATTGCGAGTTTGGCTTCTCTGTTGGCTAGTATTTTATCTGCTTCTACTTTTAATTTTGCATCAGCGGCTGCTTTTGCATCGGCAATTGCTTTGAGTTTTGTGGCGTCTGCTATTGCTTTCGCTTCTTTATCAGCAGTTGCTTTTTCTGCGGCAGCGGCAGCTTTTTCATCGGCAAGTGCTTTTAGTTTTTCTGTATCAG
>JAYVGC010000021.1:0-4846 GCA_043772535.1 Flavobacterium sp.
AAAATGAAATCAGATTTCGCTCTTCACTAGTTCCACTAAAACCATTATAAATATACCAATCCTTATCTTTTAACTCATTTTCTAAATCAATATTTTCTGGTTCTGCAACAATTGATTTTTCTTTGTACCAAACATCCATTTCTGCAAAAGGTTTTAGTTCAAACTCTGAACCAATATAAGGATTTGAAATGGTTTGAATTTCAAAAGCTACTTTTTCAAAAAATCGAATTAAGGCATTCAATTGTTCCAAATTAGAAATGTCACTTAAATGATTTACTGTTTTGGGAACAATTAATCGTATTGAAAATTGTCCTAAAAGTGTATCTTCTAAAATTTCTGTGATAGAATTAATATTTAATTCTTCACGAAGTTTATTGAATCGCAGAATAGAATTACTTTTTTTTGCAATACTATTTATGGCTTTCCAAATAATATGTTTTTCAAAGTCATTCAATTTTAATGACAATGTTTTACTATCCGATGTGCCTTGCTTATAGCGAATTGTATCGTCTTTTTCTTCAAGATTTACAGTCGCTTCATTAATTCTAAAATCATCTAATTTATGTTCAAAATCAAATGTAGATTTAATTTCATCTAACGTAGATTTTCGCTTATTTGGATTTACTAATTGATTGTTATAGTAAAGTTTCATTTTAGTATAAAATTCTTTATTGTCAGCAACAAAAGATGGTTTTAGTTCATACTTTTTTAGAATTTTATCTTGATTTGGGAGTAATTCTTGGCGTTTTAATTCGTTTTTTAAATCACTTAAATACTTTTCATTGTTATCGCTATGAAAAAAGAATTCTTCTAAAACTCTTAAATCGTGGTTTAATAAATTATCGAATTTGCGTTTGTTCTTTTCTTTTTCTTCAAATTCAAACGGATAATAACGAATGCCACGACCAATTAATTGCACTTCGGAAGTTGTGGCACTTCCTGATTTTCCTTTGTTATTTCCGCCAGTATTTTGACCATCATACATTCGCACAATATCATACAAATTCAAAACATCCCAACCTTCGGTAAGTCTTTGAACTGTGAAAATGGCTCGAATATGATTGTTTTTATCTTCCAGACTATTTAATAACCTTTCGGTTTCGGCTTCGGTTTTTTCTATTGTTTTTGTGCCTTTTTTTGAATTGGTAATAATACAATTTCGTTCTACAAATGCACCTTGTAAATATTTGATAATATGATTTGCTGTCAATTTATTTTCAAGCATATACCGTTTAATATCAATAATTCGGCTTTGCCCTTTTTTGTACAATTCGGTAATATTAAAAAGGGCGGATTCGTCAAATTCATTCAGAAAATCAAAATCATTAGTTGTTAAATCCTTGATTAAATTAATGAAAAATTCAAAATCTTCTTGCGAATTATTTTCTTGTTCTTTGTCGATATATTTACTTCTAAAAAGTACAACAGGTTTGAAATTTGGAATATTATATTTCAACGCAATTTCATTTCTGTACCAATTGAACAACAAAGCCTGCAAAACTCGTTTTCGTTTGCTAAAAGAACTCGAAACCAAATTAATTTCTTTGGTATAACCTGCTTTTAGAAAATCTTTTAAATCGAATTTTGCAATTGTTTTTGGAACATATTTTTCTTTTACTTCAATATTATCCGGAACAGTTGCTGTAAGTTCGATAAGTGCATTCTGATTATAAATGTTTTGTGATTTTTTGCCTTTATTTAAAATTAACTGAATTACTGTATGCTCCCAGCTTTTCTCTACTTGTTCTTGACTTGCTTTTTCGGATAATTCCAAAATTAAATCCGTTTCTAATTGTCCTTTTTTCTTTTTTGTTGCAGCATTCAAATGATGTGCTTCATCTCCAAGCATAATGATGTCGTCTTTTTGCAATTGTTCCAAAAACAAAGAATCTTCTTTTACCTTATAAACTGAATTATGAAGTGCGTGAATTGTTGTAAAAACAATTTGAATATCATTATCATAATTAGAAAACGTTTCTACTTTTTTGATATTTACAATCGCATCATCTATAACAATATTGGGCTGAAATAAATATTTGTTATGCAACGAATTGGTTAAGTTGTCTTCTGTTTTTCCAACTATATTGTTCTGATTTACAAAAAAGATAAATTTATTTTTTCTTTGTTTGTAATAATACAAAATCACGGCAGCCATCAACAAGGTTTTTCCAGTTCCAGTTGCCATATTAAAAAGCAAATGCGTTGGGTTTTTATCTTCCTCGGCGATTTTTATTTCTTGATAAAGTAAAAAATTAAGTAAGGCATCTTTTTGCCATTGAAACAAATCAAACTTTAAATTATTGATAATGTATTCTGGAATATGTGGTTTTCTAATATCCAATTCATAAGCTTTGGATTTCAATTCTTCAAAAAGATATTTTTCTGGGAATAAACTCATTGTTTGTTTGAATTTAAAGTTGATAAAAATCTTTTGTTATTGCTATATCATTCTCACTTAAACCAAATCGGCTATCTTTCATATCAGATACATTAACATACAATTGATTCATATCGAGCATTTTGGCAAACATTATTTTTTGTTGGTTTAATGTTAGTTTTTTAAAGTTTTCTTCTTTACAAATTATTTCTTTAAACTCTTTTACTTTTACGTTATAATGTAAGAAATACTTACTGCACATTTCATCAAAAAAAGCAACTAAAGCCTCATAACTTTCACAAGATTGAATGTATTCTATTGCATTTTGGTTGTTTTTGGCTAATTCTAAATAGACGAATGAACCACCGCCTTGCCAGTTATGTTTTTTCGAGATATTATTATTATCTCCTTGAATTACATTTTGTAATCTCTTAATTGATAAATCAATTTGATTGTCAATTTGTTCCAAAACAACGTACTGTCTATTCATTTTGTGTGCGACTGCTGCTGTAGTTCCAGAACCAAGATGAAAATCCATTACTAAATCGCTTTTTTTAGTTGTTAATTTTATGATATTTTCAAGTAATCGCTCTGGTTTTTGTCCATTATCCAAATGCACATTACTCTCTTTATTAATATTTCCCAAATCAATATGAAAACCGCTCCACCAATCACCTCTTAATGTTGATAATCCTATAGTTCCGTAATAATCATCACATTGTTTTAATTTATCATATAATAAAAGTTTTTGAACTATTTTATTATTCCCATCTAAACCATAGAAATATTTTCTTCCATTTTTATGATTGTATTCGTATATTTTTCCAGCTTTTAGACTGTCAATATCTATATTTTCTATTTCAATCATTGTGTGCGTACGAACAATATTGCTCGATATTGAATGAATGAAATCTCTAAACTTAGCCAACTCTTCATATGCTCTAGCTATATCTTTTATCGAAATTGATGTTTTGGTTCCTTTATCTATTATAATATTCGAAAGCATTAGCAAATTCTTTATGCTTTCATTTTTCAAACAAAATTCAGTCAAACTACTTTCGATATTATCGTCGTCAATATAAATAGAATAATGAGTGTCATAAGAACTTAGCTCATACAATGGTTCAATGCCGATTTTATTAGAACCATTATTGCAATAAATATGAATGTATTCTCCATTTTTAACAATTCTTCCTTCTTTTGCCGCTTTTACTTTTTCACCTTGAACTATGCTCATTTGTACGTGAATAGTCTTTACAAAATTCTCTCTTTTGAAAATACCATCACATAATACTTTTAAATAAGCTTGTTCATTATCATCACATTGGATAAAAATAGCTCCATCTTCCCTCAACAACTCTTTAGCAATCATCAATCGATTTCGCATAAAAGTCAACCAAGTAGAATGATTGAAATTATCATTATAGGCAAAACTATCATTTCCAGTATTATACGGCGGATCAATATAAATGAGTTTCACTTTGCCAGCAAACTCACTTTTTAAAGAATTCAAAGCTAAAAGGTTGTTTCCTTTTATGATAAGATTGTCTTTTATGATGCCGTTTTCATCTCTATTAAAAGAAGTAATAGTTTCTTCTCCGTTTGTAGTATATCTTTTTATGTTAGCAAAAGCTTTAGGTTCTAGCAATCGGTCAATTTCGTCTTTTGCGAGAATAGTATTGAAAAATATTTCTTTTCGTTTGGCTTGTTTTTCTTGATAATGATTATCATTTGCGTCATATTCAAAATAAGTATCTGTACCTTCTTCGGTGCTTTGTCCGCCTTCTAGAATACAATCTTTATAAGGAAAATCAAGTACAACATCTGAACTGTCTTGTAGGAATTTTCCGCCAGCAGTTAGTCCTATTCGGTTTTCGTATTGAGTGTACGAATTATCAATTTTATTTTCATCCAAAAAAAACTTAAAATCATTGGTTTTAAAAACAAAAATAGTTTTTCCCCCTTTGGGGGTTAGGGAGCTAAAGAACTTTTCTCGCAATTCTTGATTTTCGAGTAATAAACCAATTAAATTTTCATCGGTTTTATCTACTAAATCATGAATTTTATTGAGCATCAAATCGCCTTGATTGTCTAATAATTGAAGTTGCTTTGTGTGGGATTCCGATTTTAAAATCGTTTCGAGGAGTGTGTAGAGTTTCATATTTTGTATTACTACAAAATACAACGTGGGCTAATTCCCAAAGCTCCTTGTAGAGGTTCTCGCAAAACCAAAGCACAAAGCAAAAAGGAACGCCCACGTATAACGCAGACGTTTCCACTCTTTACTTCCTTGTGCTTTTGAAAAAATTGCGAGATTTCTACAGCAGGAAATTTTAAGCGAAACGCTATATTTTATATATGTTTAATTTATATTTGATTGTCCGCAATTGCCCATAATTAAATAAAAATGTCTATCTTTGATAAAAAAAGAGCGATGAATTTATTCAATTTTACTGCAAATTTTGGTAG
>JAYVGC010000022.1:0-4801 GCA_043772535.1 Flavobacterium sp.
ACAATAATTATAAGTCGACTACAGCATTTTTTTTATTACAGTACAATAGTAACTTATTTTCTTTAAATTCTTAAATTCCCTACAAATATAAAAATAAAAAAACCACAATCGAAAGAAAGTGGTTTAGATATATGTAAAATTGAGGATTATTTCTTTGCTAAGAAACCATCCACCTCTTCTGGCGTCATTATACTTTCAACAAAAGTGTATGCTCCTGTTTTTGGAGATTTAACCATTTTGATAGCTTTTGATAATCTTTTTGATGCAGTCTGCAACGATGCTACGGTTTTCTTTGCCATGATTTAAATGGGTATTTGAAGTTTGCTACCTAAGTATTAAACTTTTGTTATTTAATTTCTTTATGAACAGTCATTCTCTTTAAGATTGGATTAAATTTCTTAATCTCTAATCTGTCTGGAGTATTTTTTTTATTTTTATTTGTAATATAACGAGAAGTTCCTGGAAGTCCAGTTCCTTTATGCTCGGTACACTCTAAAATTACTTGAATTCTATTACCTTTCTTTGCCATTGTGCTTTATTTTTATTGGATAAGGATTATTTAATAAATCCGTTTGCTTTAGCTGTTTTTAATACAGCAGCAATTCCATTTTTATTAATCGTTTTTATTGTAGATGCAGCTACTCTAAGAGTAATCCATCTGTCTTCTTCTGGAAGATAGAAACGTTTTTTAACTAAGTTAACAGAAAATTTTCTCTTAGTTTTGTTCATAGCGTGAGAAACATTATTTCCTACCATCGCTCTTTTACCAGTAAGGTCACAAACTCTTGACATTATTCTTATCTTTTATTGTTATTCAATTTCGGTTTGCAAATAAACGAAAAATAAATGGTTGTTCCAAAATTATTTTACATCTTTTTTGATATTTCTTTTAGTAGCATTTCGAAGGCTTTGTTTGTAGCTCTGTCAATCACTTTTTCGCGGGGTTGCCCAAAGTTAAATTCTTCTACAAAAACGTTTTTTGGTGTTGCAATGGCTATAAAAACTGTTCCAAGTTTTGCCGCCGATTCACCTTGCTTTGGACCAGCTATTCCTGTTGTTGCAATGGCATAGTCGGTTTTAAATATTTTTTGAACCCCAAGTGCCATTTCTGATGCAACTTGCTGACTCACTACTGAATGTGTATCAATTGTTTGTTGGGCTACTCCTAAAATTGAAACTTTACTACTTGTTGCATAAGTAATTAGACTACCTTTAAAATAGTTTGATGCACCAGTAATAGACGCCAAACCGAGAGCAATTTTACCAATTGTACAACTTTCGGCAATTGATATAGTTTTAGTACCACTTGAGAGTAATTTACTAATAACTACCTCTATTATTTCACCTTCGTCGTAACCAACAATAATATCGCCAATAAGTTGTTGTAGTGACGCTACGTTTTGCTCAATTGCATTTTCAAGAATTTCTTTATTTGAGCCTCGTGCAGTCAGTCGCAAACGCACGCGACCCGGATTAGGCAAATAGGCTAATTTGATGAACGGCGGAAGGCTATTTTCCCATAGTTCTATTCGTTCAGCAACCATACTCTCGCCCATGCCGTAGGTTACAATAGTTTTATGAACTATAAAGGGTCGTTCATAAGTAGTAATCAATTTGGGAATTACTTCATTTTCAACCAAATATTTTACTTCAAAAGGTACGCCTGGTAGCGAAATAAATAAGGTTTCTTGTTTTTTGATCCACATTCCTGGTGCGGTTCCTACCTTGTTAAACAGTACGGTACATTTTGAGGGTACAAGTGCCTGATCAATATTGAGTTGCGTTATTTTTCGTTTAAAAAAACCTTCTATTATTTCGGTAACATGTGTCAAAACTTTTTGATTTACTACTAAAATATCATCGAAATATTCGCAAAAAGTTTTTTTGGTTATATCGTCTTTTGTAGGTCCTAAACCTCCCGTAATTACTACAAGATCAACTTTGTTTTGCAATAATTGAAAAGTATCTAAAATATGCTGTTTGTCGTCTGAAATTGAAAGCATTTCATGGGTTTGTATACCTATTTTGTCTAATGCTTTAGCAATGTAGCCTGAATTGGTATCCGTAATTTGACCGATTAGTATTTCATCGCCAATGGTTATGATTGCAGCTGTCATTATAAAATTTTATTTGATTTAATAAAGTAAATTTGTACCAGATGGAGTTTTGATTTTTTAACAGTCTGCAAGCTTATATTCTTTATTCATTTCTTTTATTGCTTTTTCGATATGAATTTTTACACTTACGATTGTTGCTTCAATTTCGCGCCTTTTGCCTTGCTTAATAGCCCAATGCTCTACTTGAAGTATTTCGTCATAAGCTATGGTCATGCCCATTAATTCTAAAGCAGGTTTGATTTTTTGTGCTAAATGTAAAGCAGTTTGATATTGTTTATTTCTTATTTGTAAAATCAAATTTTTTATTGCTACTGGAATTTCAAAAATAAAGGTTTGAATTTCTTTTTTTACTAAAAAATCGTCACTGTTAGTATGTTGAAAAACTTTCGCTAAATTGTAATGTATTGCCATTATTTCACGTTTATTTTGAACATTGATTTATCATTTAAAAACCCTTCCAAAACATCATTTGGAGCAACGGCACCAACTCCCTCAGGTGTTCCTGTAAAAATAATATCCCCTTTTTTTAATGTAAAGTATTTTGATACTTCTGCAATTAATTCGTCTATCTTAAATAACATAAAGCCAGAATTGGATTTTTGCACAGTTTGTCCATTTTTGGTTAAACTGAAATTTATATTTTCCATGGATGAAAATGTTTCTTTTGGTACAAATTCACCAATAACTGCTGCACCATCAAAACCTTTCGCTTTTTCCCAGGGCAGTCCTTTTGCTTTTAATTGATCTTGTAAATCGCGTGCTGTAAAATCAATTCCTAAACCAATATCGTCATAATATTTGTGTGCAAATTTTGTTTCAATATATTTTCCAACCTTGTTTATTTTGACCAAAATTTCTACTTCGTAGTGCACATCGTTGGTGAATTCAGGAATTACAAATGGAAATTTTTTTAGTAATACTGCCGTATCTGGTTTTAAAAAAAGTATGGGTTCCGATGGACGTTCGTTAGCTAATTCTTCTATATGTGCGGCATAATTGCGTCCGATACAGATTATTTTCATAGTGCAGCGTGTTGGTTTTTAGTTGTTAACTGTTGGTACAAATTCATCAATTTACTTTGTATTAAATTTACGCAATTTTATAGCCGTCAATACTTTTTTTGTATACAGCGGAAAATCAGCATTTTGTATCCAACTGAAATAACCAGGTTCAGTTTCTAAAATTTTATTTACTTTTACTCCTTTGTGTTTGCCAAATGTAAAAATTTCTTCGTCGTCTTTGTCAAAAGCAATCATTCCAGCAAAGTCGGCTATTTTTTTTCTGGTTGTAAATTCCGATAACCATTTTATGTTGTTTTCAAGGTCATCATAGCGGTCAAGCTGCGCTTTTAAAACTTCGTAGGTAGCCATGGTGTCTGCATTTGCAGAGTGTGCATTTTCAAGATTTTCGCCACAATAAAATTTGTAGGCGGCACTTAATGTACGTTCTTCTTTTTTATGAAAAACAGTTTGCACGTCAACTGAAACTCTATTTTTCATATCAAAATCAACACCGGCGCGCAAAAATTCCTCTGCTAATAGCGGAATATCAAATCGGTCTGAATTAAAACCAGCTAAATCAGAATCTTTTATCATTGCATGGATGGTGCTTGACAACTCACTAAATGTAGGTTCGTTAGCAACTTTAGCATCATCAATACCGTGTACCAAAGTGGTTGCATAAGGTATTGGAATGGTTGGGTTAACGAGCCAAGTTTTACTTTCTTTATTTCCGTTTGGAAATACTTTATAAATTGCAATTTCGACAATGCGGTCTTTTCCGATATCAATACCGGTAGTTTCGAGATCAAAGAAACAAATTGGGCGTGTAAGTTTAAGTTCCATTATTTTTAGGTATCAATAGCTACAAATATAGATATTTGGTTTTTAGATTGGTTTAAAAACATTGAAATAATTTTCGATAGTAAATTTTAAACTTAATTTTGTCTTTGTATTGATATGCTTAGTATTTGTATTGTTGCTGTATGTAAGTAAGTTTGCAAGCCTGTGTGCAGTCGAAGTATTAGATTTTTTTTATTAAGCAATATTGTAAAATACTAGCGTAAAATATAGCGATTATACTATACTTTTTGATTTAGTACAGTTGTTGACAAGATAAAAAAATACGATTCAATTTATAATTGAAAAAACATATTAAAGAGTACATAGACTAGTACAGTAACGATCAAATTGAATCAAGATTAAACAAAATGAGCCCGATAAAATATCGAACTCATTAGTATAAAATGTAGTCATAAATTTGCCTAAACTTTTATGTATAGTCTATTTATGGGCGGTTTTAACTTGTTAATATCAAAAAGGTATTACTTAAATTTGTATCCTACTGTTAATTGAAAAGCAGCATTTTTTAAGTTTGCGCCTTTGTATCTGTCGTCGCCTGAACCACCGCTAACAATTTCTTTACCAGCTAACACATTTGCGTTTTTTGTAAAATTGGTTAGACCCAAATTGTAACGTGCTTGCAAGAAAATACCATTTTTTAAATTATACGTTGTTCCTAAAACTAGACCAAAATTTAATTTATTAAGTTCGTAATCATGGTTTATAATAAGGTTTTGTGCTGGACTACCGTTTGAAATTAAATTAGACTGATTATTATTCATATCGTTATTACCTGTCACAGTAAAGCCGTTACTATTGAAGTTTAGTTCTGATTTTGCACTT
>JAYVGC010000023.1:0-12355 GCA_043772535.1 Flavobacterium sp.
CAACTTTCTCTTTATTTTGTTCTTTTGTTATATCAACTTCATTATCAAATAAAAAGCCTTCAATAACTTTGTATAATCTGGATTTATCCTCCTGATTTAGTTCCGATATCTGTGATAAAATGCTGTCTTTCATAAAACAGAGATAGTAAATATATTGATTAGACCAAAGCCATTATTTTTAAATTTACAAGTCTAAGTAAAAAGCGAAACAATTTATTTTGTTTCGCTTTTTTTATTTTTTTGTCATGCTACTTTTTTTTGGTTGGCATAAAGGATTAGTATCATTAGGCCTCTAAGTTTAATATGATAATTTTAAACATAATTACAAATGATACTAATAATTACCTTAATAGCCAAAATTAGATATATTATCTAAGAAACATGATTCGGAAAGGTTACATGTAAAAAAAGTGCAGGACTACTATTTATAAATATTTGATTGTACTTGATATAAAAAAATCTCAACTAATTAGTTGAGATTTTTTTTATAAGCCTATTTATTCGGGCAGCGCATTCCAATATATAACTACTATTCTTCTGCGTTCGTCATCTGTTTGATAGTTTTCTATTTTTTTATTGGGATACTCTTCGCCTTTTCCAATTTTAAAAAACTGTGTATTAAATTGGCTGCGTTCTGCCAAACCATTAATTCGTTCGTTGTAAATTTCTAAAAGAATTGATGCAACCTCTTCTGCTCTTAATCGCGATAGTTCTGAGTTTAATTCTTCTTTTGTAGCTAATGATTTTCCTATGTTTGTAGTTAATTTATCCACAAGTTCGCCTGGTCCAAATCCTTGTCCGTCGGCAAAACCACTTGCTATAATTGAAGAATTTAATTTGTATTTCGGAAACTTTTTTACGAATACAAGTAGACTGTCAACAATTGGTGAGAATACAATTTTGGCCTCAGACATTTTGTCTTCTGGAATTTCAAATCCTCCTGCTTGAAAAAATGCTGCGGTATTGAACTTTATAAATGTTTGTTGCTTCAGTAATTGGTCTACAAAATCAATCGATTCTGATTTTTGTGATGTAGCATTATTCGCAATATTTAAAACAGAAACCATATTTTTAAAATCTTTTACACTAATTCTTTTTTTAGCGGATAATAAATTATTCATTTTGTTCAAAGAATCAGTTCGTTGCACCGTATTTTGCTTTTCTTTTTCTAAGATAGTTTGAATTGATTTATTTGAGTTATCATCCAACTCACCGACAGCACTTTTGTTTATTCTAAATGCATCTAAAGCAGTAATTTTTGTTTCTAGTTTTGTTTCTAGTTCCTTTTTAGCATTAATTTTTTCCTTCATAGCTGCTATTTTCCGATTGCTTACGCAACTCGTAGTAAGTACAGCTGAGCAAAATAGGATTAAGAATTTGTTCATAATTTTCATAATTTTATAGTTTTGGTTAAAAATCTGTTGATCTAAAGGTTACTGTGCCTTTTGTGTTGATAACTTTAACAGCGTTTAATTCTGCTTTTTTGTTACGGTTTTTAGCTTTTTTTGAATCAGATAACGATGCTACTGATTTATTTTTTTTATTTTTTATTTTATTTTTCTCGCTTATTATTTTTGATGCAGGTACTTTTTTTACAAATGTATTATCAACTTTTAGAAGATCTGTTATAGTTTGTATTTCTATTGGTTTGGTGATGATTTTTATTTCACTTGGTGCTGCAGGAATTTTGTTATTATTCAGTGCAATGCTAACTGTTCTGATACTGTCGTCAACAATTAGTTGTCTGTAATCTATGGGGTTTACAAGTATAGCGTTCGGACTCACTATTTTTACTCCGGTAATAATAGCGAGCACAGTGCTTAGTGAAACTACAACCGCTGCTTTAATTTTTTTCCGTACTTTTTTATATGCAATATTACTTTCATTATGATGTAATTTTTTTATAAAGCGATTGGTACAGTTTAAAAACAACGAATCGTCTATCCATTCTGTTAGAAGTGGTTTTACATTATATTCTGAGCCTTCATTATCAATGATATTAAGTGCTTGTTCTAGTACCGCAGGTAGTTCCTCTGTTGTGTCAGTAATACTATTTTTGTCATAAATAATATGCTGTTCTTGCGATGTATTATTGCTAAAACATTTTAGTGCATAAAAGTGTGTGCTGTCGTATAATTTTATAATTACCGCATCGTCGCTAAAATAGGCAATTAACTCGTTATTTTCTGTTATTATAGTAAAGTCGTTAGCGCTGTTTGTAAAGCGAATTTTGTTATTAGTAGAAAAAAAATGAATGTAGTTATCTATTGATGTCATGTATGTTTTGAACTAATTCGTTATAATTTTTATTTTCTTTATCAGTATCAATCAATTTTTATGTACTTGTATTAAATGTGACGTGCTACAAATAATAGCACAAAAATTGACATGAACTGCCTGTTTTTTTTCATTACTAATCGGCTCTATTTTTTTCTTGGCAGTACCTTCTGGATGTCATCCAACCATTTACCGTTTACGGTTACACTTTAGTTTATTAATAATTTTTGTCATTAATTTTTTAATTACTTCAATATTCTAACTTTCGTAGCGACGGCGATTTAATAAATGATATGCCAACAATTAGTAGTGTCATTACACCACCAAATAAAACTGATGGCATTACGCCTAAAAAATGTGCTGCAATACCGCTTTCAAGTTTGCCTAATTCGTTTGACGAATTTGTGAATAGTGCATTGATGCCCATTATCCTGCCACGCATTTTGTCGGGTGTTTTTATTTGCATAATTGTACCTCGGATAATGGAATTTACGGTATCAGCTAAACCGCTTACAAACAAGGCAATGCATGACAGGACTAGTGATTGCGAGTAGGAAAAAATAACAATGCTACAACCAAATAATGCTACTGCCATAAATAATTTTAGACCTTGTTTTTTGCTAATTGGAAAGATCATTAATAAAACAAGCATTAATGCTGCACCCAAATCAGATGACATGTTCAGCCATGCAAAACCGATTGGACCAACCTTTAAAATATCTTTAGCTATTGCTGGAATTATCGCAACAATACCACCAAAAAATACTGCAAATAAATCTAAAGATAAAGCGCCAAGCATTATTTTATTACCAACTACAAATGCAATACCTTGCTTTATGTTATCCCAACTTTTATTGGTAGTACTTAATTTAGTGATCAAGGCAGGTTTGGGTAACAAAAGATATAAAATACACAAAGACCCCATAAGTAAGGCAACAATAATTACAAACGACGCCGTAAGTCCCAAATATGCTATTGTAAATCCAGCTACGGTGTGACCAAATATACTCCCAAAAAGCCATGTTGTTGAGCTCCATGTAGTGGCACGAGGCAAAAATTGTTTGCTAATAGTACTTGGCATAATAGAGTTAAAAACGGGAGCTAAAAAAGCTCTTATGCAACCTAATATAAAAATCAAGGTATAAATACAGATTAATATTGTAGTTTTTAATTCAGGATGTTGTAATAAAACTATGGATAACCCTAGTAAGATAGTAACGCAAATTGCAAATGAAACGATACACCAAAGCAATAACTTTCTTTTTTCAATAATGTCTATCACATATCCAGCATGCAATGACAACCCTATCGAAGGCAGCACCTCGGCTAAACCAATAAGACCTATGAAAAAAATGCTGTCGGTAATTTCATATAACCACCAACCAATTAAGGTAGTTAGCATACGAAGCCCAACTACAAATAGAAGTCTGCCGGTAATGAAATCATTGAATTCAGAAAATTGAAAAACGGATTCTTTTTTATTATTTATCAAAATTTATAAGTATGTAGGGCGAAACTATAAAAATATTGTGAAAAAACAAAGTGTTTTAGTATTTAATTGATCCAAAAACAAACAATTTAATAACTACTATGATAAGACTTGCTTTTTTATTAATCTGTTCGTGGATAAATTAGTATTACAATTATTTAAAATTAATTACAACGCGTTTGTTAATCTAGATTAGTGGTAGTGTTGTGTGTCGAAAATAAAACAATAAAATAAAACAAATCCAAAGCAAAAGAAACCTAACATTACCAAGAAAATGTTTGCAACCCAACCTGATTTTTTGAAATATTAAACACTCCAATTCATTACTAAACTATTATATTTAAAAGTAAAAAGCTGACTACAGTGCGTTTACAATTGTTAATAAAATAATTTTTAGATAGCAAAACAACGTTTTGCATACTTTATTATGCAGAACTCAAAAACAATAAAGCCAGGTTATTTGTACCTTCTTTTAAATAAAAATAGTAAAAAATAATTGCGCTTAGTATAGCAAGTAAGTCGATTTACAAAGTAAAAAGAGAGTATTAAAATTCGACGTATTGTTATTAGTTTAAAATTTATTTTGAATAAAAAAACCTTCTCTTGTCTGAGAAGGTTTTCTAGTAGCGGGAACAGGACTCGAACCTGTGACCTTCGGGTTATGAGCCCGACGAGCTGCCTACTGCTCTATCCCGCGATATATGTTTAAACTACATTTTAAAAATTGCAGTAAAATAATCGTGCTTATTTTATTGACTGCAAATATACAACATATATCTACATGTGCAACAAAAATAGTAAAAAAAAATATTTTTTTACTATTCACTTGATATGATTACCTTTGCAAAAAATAAATACACCTATAATGGAACATAAATCGGGATTTGTAAACATAATCGGAAATCCAAATGTTGGAAAATCAACTTTGATGAACGCTTTTGTGGGCGAACGACTATCAATTATTACTTCAAAAGCACAAACCACAAGGCACCGCATTTTGGGTATTGTAAATGGCGACGATTTTCAAGTAATTCTGTCTGATACGCCTGGAATTATAAAACCGGCGTATGAAATGCAAACATCAATGATGAATTTTGTAAAATCAGCCTTTGAAGATGCCGATATTTTAATTTATATGGTCGAAATTGGCGAACAAGATTTAAAAGATGAATCGTTTTTTAATAAAATTATTCACGCTACGATTCCGGTTTTGCTATTACTAAACAAAATAGACAATTCAAACCAAGTGCAGCTCGAAGAGCAAGTAGCTTTTTGGACCAATAAAGTACCTAATGCCGAAATTTTTCCTATTTCGGCATTAAAAAACTTTAATGTTCCCGAAGTTTTTGCACGAATTATTGAACTTTTACCTGTTTCGCCAGCCTTTTACCCAAAAGATCAACTTACCGATAAACCCGAACGCTTTTTTGTAAACGAAACCATTCGCGAAAAAATATTGATGCATTATAGCAAAGAAATTCCGTATTCGGTAGAAATCGAAACCGAAGAATTTATTGAAGACGAAAAAATTATCAGAATTAGAGCCCTAATAATGGTGGAACGCGAAACTCAAAAAGGAATTATTATTGGCCACAAAGGCGAAGCCTTAAAACGAGTTGGTGTAGAAAGTCGCATTGATTTAGAAAAATTTTTTGGCAAACAAATTCATATCGAAATGTATGTAAAAGTCAATAAAAACTGGCGCAGCAACACCAATATGCTAAAGCGTTTTGGATACAATCAATAATTTTTTTTGGGCGTGACCTTTTGCTTCGTTCCTCGCAATGGTGGGTCAGGCTATTCACTTTATCTTTTTTTATTTATATGGTTAAAAAAAAACCATATAAATAAAAAAAGGATACCGTTTCTATCCTTCACGCAACCCGTTTGTTAGATAGAAAATTATGATTTTAAAAGACAAAATTTGTTATTAAAAAGTGTGCCCTAGCCAAGATAGTAGCAGAAATCCTTTTTGTTTTTTTTCTTTAAAAAAAACAAAAAGATTGGAGCGAATAGCTGGAAATAGCTTCTAAAAAAAAGTTGTACCTTTGCAAAAAATTAAGCGCATTTATAATGCCATATCGGATCTGTTTTAGGACGAAATTTACGAGTTTCATAAAAAATCCTAAAGTAAACATCCTAAAACCTAAATTAAAAAAATGAATAATATTGTAGCTATTGTCGGACGTCCAAATGTTGGAAAATCAACCCTTTTTAATAGATTAATTCAACGACGTGAAGCCATTGTTGACTCAGTTTCGGGCGTAACTCGCGACAGAAATTATGGTAAAAGCGAATGGAACGGAAAAGAATTTTCGGTAATTGACACAGGTGGCTACATTCGTGGATCGGACGATATATTTGAAGCCGAAATTAGAAAGCAAGTAGAGTTAGCCATTGACGAAGCCGACGTAATTATTTTTGTAGTAGATGTAGAAGAAGGCATAACCCCTATGGATGATGCAGTTGCAAAATTGTTACGAAAAGTTACCAAACCTGTTTTGCTAGCTGTTAATAAAGTTGATAATGCCATGCGCGAAAAAGACGCACTGGAATTTTATAATTTAGGATTGGGCGAATACTACAGCTTTGCCAGTATTTCGGGCAGTGGTACTGGAGATTTATTAGATGCGTTGATTGATGCATTTCCTATAAAACCCGAACCTACGCAAGAAGAAGTAGTGTTGCCTCGCTTTGCAGTTGTTGGAAGACCAAATGCTGGAAAATCGAGCTTTATAAATGCACTTATTGGCAAAGACCGCTATATTGTAACTGATATTGCCGGAACAACCCGCGACTCAATAGATACTAAATTTGACCGTTTTGGATTTGAATTTAACTTAGTAGATACAGCCGGAATTCGTAGAAAAGCAAAAGTAAAAGAAGATTTAGAGTTTTATTCGGTTATGCGATCTGTACGCGCTATTGAGCATGCAGATGTTTGTATTTTAATTATTGATGCTACACGAGGGTTTGAAGGGCAAGACCAAAGTATTTTTTGGTTAGCAGAAAAAAACCGTAAAGGTGTTGTTATTTTGGTAAATAAATGGGATTTGGTTGAAAAAGAAACCATGTCGACCCGAGATTATGAGGCTAAAATTCGCGAGCAGTTGCAACCATTTACCGATGTGCCCATTTTATTTGTGTCGGCATTAACAAAACAACGATTGTTAAAAGCATTAGAAGCCACTGTAAAAGTTTTTGAAAACAGAAGCCAACGCATAGCTACATCAAAATTTAACGATTACATGTTAAAGTTAATCGAAAGCATGCCGCCGCCAGCGCTTAAAGGTAAATTTGTAAAAATAAAATATTGCATGCAGTTGCCCACACCAACGCCTCAATTTGTATTTTTTGCCAATATGCCGCAATATGTAAAGGAGCCTTACAAACGATTTTTAGAAAATAAAATTCGAGAACATTGGGATTTTTCTGGTGTACCTATTGATATTTACATTAGAGAGAAATAAACATTAAAATCCGAAAAGTTCTTTTCGGATTTTTTTATGTTTAAAATTTTCTATATTTGAAAAATAAAGTACCAAAAAATGAAAATTAACAATAAAACAATATGGATTACAGGCGCATCAAGCGGTATTGGTGAAGCCTTAGCTTATAATTTGGCTGCAAAAAACTGTAATTTAATTTTATCCGCACGTAATAAAACAGCACTCAAAAAAGTACAATTAAATTGTAAATCAACTACTGTAGAAATTCTTGATTTTGATTTAATAGATTTTGATAATGCAAAACAGCATGTTGAAAAGGCAATTTTATTTTTTGGAAAAATTGATGTTTTGATTAATAATGGTGGCGTAAGTCAACGCTCGTTACTCATAAACACTGATTTTGAAGTTGACAAAAAATTGATTGAAGTAGATTATTTAGGAACGGTAGCGTTATCCAAAGCGCTATTACCACATTTTATTTCACAACAATTGGGGCATTTTGTAACGGTAACAAGTTTAATGGGCAAATTTGGCAGTCCGTACCGATCGGGATATTGCGGGGCAAAGCACGCATTGCATGGTTTTTTTGATGTGCTTCGAATGGAGCATCAAAAAGATGCTATACGAGTAACGCTAATATGCCCTGGATTTATTCAAACCAATGTAGCAAAAAACGCATTAACTGCTAATGGAAGCCCTCAAAACAGCGATGATGATGCCACAAAAAACGGGATGCCTGTTTCTATCTTTGTACAAAAAATGATTAAGGCAATCGAAAACGATAAATTTGAAGTTTATATCGGTGGAAAAGAAGTTTTGGGTGTTTATTTAAAGCGGCTTTTTCCGAAATTGCTTCATAAATTTGTGCTTGGCTCAAAAGTGCGCTAATATTTTTATTGATTGTTGTTCAAGCGTATTTTTTGTACAAAAAAAAATTACTTTACCAATCCCCGCCAGCACCGCCACCCGAAAAGCCGCCACCTCCAAAACCACCGCCAAAGCCGCCACCGCCAGACGAAGATGATCCACCAAAACTACTACCGCCGCTGTTTCGACCCAAACTACTTAGTAAAATAATATCCATTAAATTAATTCCGCCCGAACCATTGCCGGAATGACCTCCATTATTTTTATTTTTAAAATAAATAAATAACAATATTAGTACAATAATAATAATTGGCACAATAGGCAAAGTAGTTTTAGAATCGGTTTTGCGTGTCGCTTTATACTTTCCTTTTAACACTTCAAAAATAGCGTCGGCACCTTTATTTAAACCTTCATAGTACTTACCATTTTTAAATTCAGGACGAATGCTATTTCTTATAATTTCGCCATTAATACCCGCAACCAAGCGATCTTCGACGCCATAACCGGGTGCAATCCAAATTTTACGTTCTGTTTTGGCAATTAAAATTAAAATTCCGTTATCTAATTTCTTATCGCCAATGCCCCATTCCTGAGCCCAACGCGGCGTTAAAATACCAATGTCTTCGCCATCAATTTTATCAACGGTTATGATAACAATTTGCGTGGAGGTTGAATCAGAATATTTGATTAATTTTTCTTCTAATTGTGCTTTTTGGTTTGCTTGAAGCAGGTTGGCGTAATCATAAACAGACGTTTGAAAAGTTGGTTTTTCAGGAATTTTAAATTGTGAATAACCTTTTTGAGAAACCGCATTTAAAAGTAAAATGAAACCGAAAAATAGCAGTTGAATTATTTTATTTTTTTTCATCCTATTGAAATAGTATCAGATAATTCGTTAGTATCGTTGCCTTGATAAGGAAAATGCTGTTTAAGTTGCTGTCCGGCGTTGTGAATTCCATCTACCAAACCTTGTTTAAATTTTCCGTTTTTAAAATGATTTTGAATAATGATTTTAGTAGCATCCCAAAAATCATGATGTACTTTTTGGTTAATTCCGACGTCGCCACAAATTACAAATTGTTTATCGCTTACGGCAACATAAATCAATACGCCATTTCGATTATTAGTTTTATTCATTTCAAGGGAATTAAAAACTTCTACTGCCCTATTATAATGGGCAATAGATGTAGTTTTTTCTAAATGAATTCGTATTTCGCCAGAAGTATTTTTTTCGGCCAATTGTATGGCTTCTACAATTTCTTGCTCTTCTATTTTGGTTAAAAAATCTTCTACTTTTGACATTTTACTTATTATTTAGTTTCTTTTTTATCGAAATTAAATTCAACATCAGGTGCTTTTTCTGCTCCGGCAACTGCTGTGAAATAGGTTTTTTCTTTAAACCCAAAAATACCTGCAAATAGGTTATTAGGAAACGTTTTTATGTGCGAATTGTATGGTTTAACTGCTTCGTTAAAACGAGTTCGTGCTGTTAAAATTTGATTTTCGGTACTTACAAGCTCATCTTGCAATTTTAAAAAGTTTTCATTGGCTTTCAGGCTAGGATATTGTTCTACGGTAACCAATAATCTTGATAATGAAGAGCTTACACCGCCTTGCGCTTGGTTGTATTGTGCCAATTGCTCGGGCGTAATATTTGATGGGTCAATGGTAACTGAAGTTGCTTTTGCACGCGCTTCAATAACGGCTGTTAGTGTTCCTTTTTCGTACTCGGCTGCTCCTTGCACGGTTTTAACTAAGTTCCCAATTAAATCATTTCTTCGTTGGTAGGCGGTATTAACGTTTCCCCATGACTCTTGAACGTCTTGATCAAGCACCACGGCGGTATTATTAATTCCTTTTACATAGCTGTACACTCCTAACAATACAACTGCTCCGATAATCCAAGGCAAAAATCTTTTCATTTTTAATTAATTTTAGGTTATGTTTTATTTTTGTAAATTTAAGTTTTTAAGTACGTATTTATTTTTTAAAAATCAAATTCCATTTTTAATACTCAAAAGTTGTGCCTTAACTGATTCTAACTTTGAAATAATTTCAAATTTATCTAAAGTTTTTTTCTGACCTTCTTTTAAATGGGTTTTAGCACCTTCTAATGTAAAGCCCCTTTCTTTTAATAAATGATATATTAGTTTTAAATTTTTTACATCATCTTGCGAAAATTGACGGTTGCCTTTGGCATTTTTTTTTGGTTTCAAAATATCAAATTCTTTATCCCAAAACCTTATCATCGAGGCATTTAAATCAAAAGCCTTTGCCAATTCGCCAATACTAAAATATATTTTTTCGGATGATAATTCTACGTGCATTTTTTTTGCTTTATTTTCAATCATTTATATAGGGTACCTGCGTAACTATTTTTTTGTGTGTAATTACATTATTTTAAAATTATGGCAGTACTATTAATCAAGCGATTGATTTTCTTGATTAGCGACTTTTGTGATAGCGGTATATTCGGCAGCTGATATGTTGCCGTAATAAAAATTTAATGGGTTTACTACTTCACCATTTTTATGCACTTCGTAATGTAAATGAGGTGATTGGCTGCGTCCTGTACTTCCAACGTATCCAATAATAGCGCCTCTTTTTATTTTTGTACCGGGACGGCAGTTATAACGACTTAAATGACCGTACAGCGTTTCGTAGCCGTAACCATGTTGAATAACGATGTGATTTCCGTAACCACTTGCACCAGCATCGGCACGGCTAATTACACCATCTGCAGTGGCAAAAATTGGCGTTCCAGTTGTGGCACTAAAATCCATTCCTGCATGAAACTTTCTTGCTTTAGTAAATGGGTCACTACGATAACCAAAACCAGATGCCATGTGCCGTAACTGTTCGTTTTTAATAGGCTGAATAGCAGGAATTGATATTAAAAATTTATCTTTGGCTCTGGCTAATTTCAAAATTTCGTCTAATGATTTTGATTGTATTGCAAGCTGCTTACTTAAAACATCAACTTTTTTAGAACTGTTTATTACTAGGTCAGAATTATTATATCCTTCTAATTCTTTGTACCTATTTTGGTCTTTAAATCCTGCTTTTCGTACCTCATCATCAATTGAAGCAGTATTAAAGTATACGCGATAAATATTATTGTCTCTGTCTTCTACATCAGTAAGTGCTTCTTCAATAGTTGCTACTTTTTTATTCAAAATGGCGTATCGTAACTTCATATTGTCAATTTCACGTGCCTGAATTTTATCTTTTGGTGTGCTAAAAAATGGGGTATTTATTAATAAAACTAGGCAAAGAAAACCAAATAAAGCAGAAGCCAAAAGAAACAAAGCAATTACAGCAAATTTTTGCCCAATCTTAGGTTTAATTTTTCGGTAGGCTAATCTTTCTGAATCGTAATAGTATTTTATTTTCGACATTTGCTTGCTATCCTCAAATTTTTAATATATGTATTACAAATTTAATAAATGTTTCATTATAAACAGCATTTATTTTTTTGGTTACATAAATAAGGTTATTTTAGATTAACAGTAGTTGACTGTTGCCGCATCCATCTCTCCATTAATAATTGATTGACTGTTGCGATGATAAAAAAAATACTTACTTTAAAAAAATGGAAAAGTACTATTTTGAGGAATTGATACAAAAGCAACTGGATTTTGATTAACATACTTATGATATTAAAACAGTATTAATAAAATAATCATCAATGGTTTACCTGTTTTTATTTGTAAATGTTATTTTTAAACTGCTTTCTATAACGTTGTCTTTTACCTAAACATATTGATTTATAATCCGGGAATTTTTTTATTTTGAGCTGCTAAAGTTGCCACTTGTAAAATCCTTTTCATTCGTGTTGCCTCTGTTTTGGATAATTTAATATAGCGTAAAATGAACCGTTTATTTGAAGGTGAAAAATTTTGAAAATAGTCCATTGCAAAATGATGTTCAATTAATGCAAGGTTTAAATCGTCTGGAATAACTAAATTATCTACGTCGTCCATAAAATGCCATAATCCGGCTTTTTTTGAAGCCATAACAGAATTAAGACCTGATTGGTGAACTAAGCCCGCTTCTTCCAATTTGGCAAATCTAACTTTATAGGTTTGCGACCAATGTTCTCCTTTTCTAGGAGCTATAAGTTGCATGGTGCGCTCATCGTCTACTTTTCGACGAATACCATCAATCCACCCAAAACAAAGTAGTTCGTCTAAGACTTCTTGAATAGAAACGTATTTATTTTGAACTTGTTTTTTATAGGTTACAAGCCAAATACTTTCCTTTTGAGAATGAT
>JAYVGC010000024.1:0-36682 GCA_043772535.1 Flavobacterium sp.
TCATTATTTTTTATTAAACAAATAATCTTTTAATTTATATCATCCAACGGACTTTTTATTTTCTTTAAACTCAAATCAGTAACATTGGTATAAATAAGCGTTGTTCGTATATCATTGTGCCCCAAAAGGTCTTGTATAAACCGTATATCAGTGCCGTTTTTTAATAGATGTGTGGCAAAACTGTGCCGCAAACTGCGTATCCCAACATCTTTTATTTTGATATTCACAATTTCTGACACCCGTAATCCCATGCCATAACGCAGTTTGAGCATTGCATTGTGTTTCATATTTTTGCTTATTTCAAATAATTTTTTCACATCGGCTTGACCCATCAGGAGTTTATCAGGCGGTTTGAACAGCATATTTTGCCCAAGAGTTTTGTAAAAATAAGGCATTATGGTTTTTTGAGCAGCACTTAAAAAACGAAACAAGCTCAAGCTTTTGCAAGAAAAACTAAAGGTAAAAATTTTAGAAAAAACACAAAAAAACTTTTTTCGGCAAAATGTTTGTGTTGGAAAACAGGCAATTTGCACCGAATAGCAGTTTTTGACCAGCGTGGTTCAGCATCTTGGTATTTTGGTGGTAGCCAAAATTTAAGTTCCTGTAAAAATTAAATTATGGTAAGGTTATTTACGCCCTAATGTGAAGGAAAACACTCCAAAAACCAAACTGAAACTACTTCAAAAAAAGAGGACTCTAAATTCTCGTGCTATTCTCTCTTTCCTCTTTACGAAAACTCCATAAATGTTGCCCGAAGTGTAATCGGTTCCGTTCAACGCGGGTTTCATTGCTCGGCTTACAGCCGCAACGAAACCCTAGCTGTTAGCGGTAGTTGTATTCTTCAATTCTATTTTTCAAATCCATTCTCGAATGTAAAAACGAACGATTTCAATTTCGGTTTCGTTCAGTGTTCTGTAAAATATTATGTGTTGTCCTGATTTATAACCGTAAATTTCCAAATTGATTTCTATATAACTTCTTCCTAAATTCTGATTTTCGGATAATTCTTGGCAATCTTCAAGTAAATGATAATAATATTTGTCAGCTTGATTTTCAGACCAAACTTCATAAGTATAATCCCAAATTTTCGATAAATCATCGACGGCTTTATTGGATAAAAAATAGTTATACATTCCTTTTTTCCGCTTTTAATTATTCAAGATGTTTTTTTGGATTAAAGTTTTCTGCGATTCCACTTTCGATTCCTTCTCTAATTGCGTTTTTTAGAACAATTACTTTATTTTCTTCACTTTCTAATAATCTTAAACCTGCACGAATTACTTCACTCGCGTTTTTGAACCTACCTTCTGAAACTCTGTTGTCAACAAAACTCTCAAAATAAGGCGTAATACTGAAAAATAGTTGGTAAAAAGTCTGTCCCGCATTATTATCATTGATGTTAGAGAAAGTTTGATGAAATTCGTTTCATCAAACTTTTTTAATATGGAAAAATCATTAAAAAAAAGCGATGTTGGGGTTGTAAAAGCTTCGATGTTATTCGCTGGGGAAAACAAAGCAACAAACAACGATTTAAATGTAAAAATTGCGGATTGTTATTCACAGATAGCAGACCCGAACAACGGTTAAAAAATCGATTTATTTGGTTTAAAAAATGGGTTATTGAACGCCAAACTTATAAAACTCTTATTCGAGATAGTGGCTATTCAAAAGACACTTTGCAGCGTACTTTTTATACCATTTTAGAACAAGCTCCCAAAGTAAAAATCGTAAAACGGAGTAATGTCAATTTAAGGATGGATGCTACTTATTTTGAAAAATTTTGTTTGATATGTTATCAAGATAATTTAGATGGTTATACGCAACTTATTCGATTTACCGATAGTGAAGATTACCAAGAAATGAAAGAAGATTTAGAAAACCTCATTAAGTTGGGTATTCAAATTGAAAGCATCACAACTGATGGTCATAAAAGTATTTTAAAAGCAATAAAAAACGCAATTCCAGAGGCGAAGATGCAACGATGTTTGGTTCATATTCAAAGAATGTGCTTGTTGTGGTTGACTCGGTATCCAAAACAAATCGCTGGTCAAGAACTCAGAAGTATCGTTTTAAAACTTTTAAAAATTCAAACTCAAAACGATAAAATATTTTGGATTCAAGAGTTTAGCAATTGGTATGAGAACCATAAATCCTATATCAATGAAAAAACAATTAATGAACAAACAGATAGATATTGGTATACGCATAAGCTTCTTCGACGCTCTTATTCAACAATAAAAAGTGCTTTGCCTAATATGTTCCATTATCTAAAAAACGAAAACATTCCCAGAACTACAAATGGTATTGAAGGGTACTTTAGTCATCTGAAAAATCATCTTGATATCCATCGTGGATTGACAACTAAAAACAGAATAAATTTCATCAAGTGGTACATCTATTTAACCAATCAGAAGTGAGTTTTTTTTAGCCATAAGGCAAACAAGTAAAATGAAATAGGCAGTCCAAATTGAACTGCCTACCTTACCTTATTGCATTAATCATATTGCTAGTATGTTGGTCTCCACCAGAGCATATTTCCTCTTCTGATTAACAAGCGAATAATACAACTTATTTTTTAAAAAACCACCAACTATTTTTCAGTACATTACCCAAAATAATTACCTATAGATACTGATGTATTTCGTCCCATAATTTTTAATTTTTTGTAAAGTTACCAAATTTTGGTCACTTTCATAGAAAATATAAGTTTTTTTTCGGTTTTATTAGCGGATTTTTATTAACGTTCCGTGGCTTGGAGTCGGTTGTGGACTTGATAGGTCGAATACATCTTTAAGACAATACTTAAAAATACAAAACGAGCATTTGTAATATTAATTTTCAGTTATAAAACATGACCCAAATTATAAAAGTAAATTTATAAAATCCAATTATATTTTCGTTCTTTGATGGTTTCATGGAACGGCTTTCGACCGCAACGAAGCCCCAGTTGTTAGCAGATCGTTTTATTTGATTCTATTGTAATTTTCGTCAATAGTTCTTTCTTGATAATTCGAATTTTTAATCTTGCCAAATTTATAACTTATCGCAAGTGATATTTCTCTTGTATCAGTATAATACATTCCTTTAGAGGTTATACCATTTATGATAAAATTTTCATTAAAATTCATATTTCTAAAAACATCATTAAAACTTAATGTGCAAGCTAAATTTTTAAAAAATGTTTTGGACAATGCTAAATCCATTATAAACAATGAATTTCTTTCAAACACCCCTTCTTTTCTTTCTGTAAAACCCCAACCTGTAATGGAAAAACTAAATTCTTTTGATAATTCAAAAATATGATTTGTATAATAGTATAAATAGGGTTTTGCTGTATTAAAAACAGCAGATTTATCTTCAATTTTATTTAAAATAATATTAAAACTGTTTGTAGAACTCCAAAATTTATGCTGAAACGGAAGTGTAAATTCTAAATTCACACCAGATTCTTTGTCATAATTAATTGAGTTAAATGTAATCAAGCTTATAGAAGAATTATACGAAAACGCAAAATTTACAGGGTCTTTACTTTTATAGAAATTTACTTTTACGGATTTATCTTTATACTGAAAAGTTCCTGAAATTTCATCTCTAATTGTCGGATTTAAATTGATATTCCTAGAAAAAACCAAAAAAGGATTTGTGTAAATCGATATTTGGCTGGTTGACGAATAATTGGGTCTTGAAATGCTTTTTGCGTAATTAAGACTTATCGATTTTGTACTGTCTATTGGAATATCGAGCTGAATTTTAGGAAAAAAATTAGTATATTTTTTATCTATTAACAAAAAGGCATCAGTTTTATATTTACCATTAATCCTTGTGTTTTCTACTCGTAAACCTAAAGAATAATTTATCTTTTTAATTTTCCCAGACAATTGTGTATAAGCTGCAATATTTTTCTCTTTAAAATTGTAATTTGAATTTTCATTTTTATTTGAAACAAAATCTAAAATTTCAAAGTCTGTGTTTGCAACTGCAGATAAGTACAATGCGCCTATTTCTAATTTCATTTCATTTTTAAATGATTTTTCCAAATCTGTTTTTTCTGCAAATACATCTACTGTAAACTTTTGATTTCTGTTTTGTATTAAGTGAAATTGAGTAGTATCATAATTGTTTTGGATTACGCTATTTGATTTTTGATAAAAATTAGAGAATTGAAATCCAGTAAATAACTTTGCATTTAAACTCTTTATTTTTTTGTCGTAGTTAACAAATGAATTGAAAAAATTTCTGTGTTCATCATTACTATTTAATGTTTCAATATTATTTTGAACATTGTTCTGATTAATGAAAGAATTGGTTGTGTTTTTGTCATTGTCTTTTTGAATTTTTCCACTCACAGTAAATGATAAATAATCATCTTCATTAATTTGATGATAAATTCGACCTCCAAGTATGAATTGAGCTCTTTTGGTATACGATTCAGCTATAAAATTTGAGGATATATTATTATTTGGAATTTCAAAATTATTCCCAATACTTTCCCAAGGGCGTAGTTGATTGTAACTAAAATTAGTTTTTATTTCAGTTTTATTCTTTTTAAAACTTGAATTTATCCCCAAATAATTATTAAATCTTTTTTTTGAAGAAGCAACTTCGGATATTGTGGTTTCAAAACCATCTTTTTTGCTTAGTTTTCTTGTAATCAAAATTACTGCTCTTCCTTCAGCTTCGTATTTTGACGAAGGGGTTTTTATGATTTCTATAGTTTTAATATCACCAACCGATAAAGCATTAAGGTCGTTAATTCCAATTTTTTGATTGTCAATATAAATTAAGGGATCTCCTTTTCCCACAACAGATATGCTTTCTTTATCAGCATTTACTTGTATGCCTGGCAGTTTTGACAGCAAATCTAAAGGATTTGGAATGGCTTTAAAGATAGAATGAGCAACATCAACTTTTATATTTCCGTTCGAACTTGTGAAAGTCTTTATAATCCCTTTTATTACAATTTCGTTTAATTGCGTTGAACTGTTTTTTGATAAAACTATTTTTATGTTTATGTTTTGATTCAAAATAATTTGTCGATTTACATCTTCAAAATTTTCGCATTTAATTTGAAGATTATAATTGCCTTCTGGCAAAGAATTAAACAGGAATTGACCAGCTTCAATAAATTCTGTTTTTATAATTTGATTTGTTTTTGAATCAAATAAATAGGCATTGCCTTCTTTTACGATTTCATTTTTTGAACCTATAATTTCTATTTTTAAAATAAAATTATTTTGTGAAAATCCAATTAGATAAAAAAAGAATAATGCGAATGTATAATATTTTTTAAGCATTTTATTTCGATAGAATTATTAATTAATACTTCTGCAAAGAAAAAAAAAAGCACCTGTGAAAGTGTTTTTTTTAGTATGATTTAAGTACTAGTACTGGTACTATTTTTGAAATTTATTAATTAACTCCTTCCTATTAGAAACATTTAATTTATTATAAATATTTGTGATATGTGTTTTAACAGTGTTTAAACTAATAAATAATTCTTCTGCAATTTCTTTATTACTTTTACCATCTATTATGTGTTTTTTCACCTTTATTTCTTGATTACTAAGTTCTTCAATAATGGTTATTGTTTTCTGCGATTTAATTTTGTAAATAATGTAGCTAAGAACCAATATTATTAATCCAAAGATGATATTTACACTTATGCTTACGGTTTGTTCCTTCTTTAAAGTAATCAAATAATAACTATTCAATTCTCTTTCTAGAAAAAAATATTCTAGGTTATTTATTTCACTTGATTTCAACTCTTCAAGTAAACGAATATAATATCCTGAATTGAGCGAAATATCTTTTTGAAGTAATTTTTTTTCATTTAATTCTTTTATACTAAGAAGTTTTATTGCTAAAGTTTTTAAAGAATCTTTTGAGTAGGCTCTAATTTTTTCTAAGTAATCATCGGTTATAATAAACTTTAATTGTTTTTTAAATTTTTTAAATTTTTGTTTTTCTTCGTCAATAAGAATACATTCTTTTTTATAAATTTCGTGCGCCGATGGTTTTTTTGTTGGTATAGTTTTAGTACTATTTTGTCCAAATAGTTTACAAGTAATAATCAATAACAGGAAAATATATTTTTTCATTTTTAACAAAACATTTTTAATTGTAAAAACTCGCTGTAACGTCAATATTACTTAGAATATATTCGCAAATGTATTAAATTATAAAAAAAGACTTTTTTAAGGTCGGTTCTAAATAATACACAACTTTAACTTTAAATTACCAAAGTATTGCCAATTCAATATAAAACCTTATCATTTTATAGTTTCATGGCGTTTGGTATCACTTTTTTATTCAATTTATGGTTCAGAACCACTGCATTGGGGTCTGAAACCGCAACGGAGCGCTATTGAACCACCAATTATAGGTTTTTACGGCCTTGTGGGTAATGTTGGAAATTGATTTACATATAAACTGTTTTATTTCGTTCACTTTGACTTCCTACTTTGGTCAACATCTGCAATTTTCTTTTACAATTCATTAAGCATTTTTGAAATTTCATCTAATTTTGGAGTTAAAATAATTTCGATGCGGCGGTTTTTAGATTTGCCCTCGGGTGTGTCGTTGGTACTGATAGGTGCATATTCACCTCGACCTGCGGCGGTTAAATTTTGCTTGTTCACACCTTTATTTTCTGATAAAATGTTTACAATTGCTGTGGCGCGTTTGGTTGATAGGTCCCAGTTGTTTTCGATCTGGCCCATTGCTCCTGCAAATTTATCGGTATCGGTGTGGCCTTCAATTAGAACGGCAATATCAGAATTTTGAGCTAGTACATTGGCTACTAGTACAATTGCTTTTTTGCCTTCGTCGCCTACGGCCCAACTACCGGTTTGAAAAAGTAATTTGTTTTCCATTGAAACATATACTTTTCCGTCTTTTTGCTGTACGGTTAGTCCTTTGCCTTCAAAGGCTTTTAACGATTTTGAGAGGGTTTCTTTAAGCTTTTTTAAGCCTGCTTCTTTGGCAGCTATTAAATTTTCGAGTTCATTTAAACGTTTTGAGCTGGCTTCAAGATCGGTTTTTAGTTTGTTTAATCGTTCTTGTTCGTTGGCTATTGTTTTTTCTTTGGCTTCGAGTTGTGCCAATAAATTACGATTTTTTTCGAGATTTGCTTGTAGCGATTCGCTGCTGTTTTTTTCTAATGCGGTGTATGATGCTTGTAGTGTTTTTAAATTTTTGTCGGCGGCGGTAAAGTCTGCTTGTAGTTTGTTGCGTTCGGCTCTGGTTTTGTCTAGTTCGGTCGTAAGATTGTTTTTATCTGTAATTAATTCGTTTTTGGCTGTATTTAAACTGTCGTTACGGTCTTCTAAGGCTCGATTTTCTTTTTTAAGATCGGCGAATTTGGTTTCTAAATCTGTAAATATTTTTTTTGAAACGCATGACGTGGTTACTACTAGAATTGTAATGGCGATAAGTGTTTTTTTGAACATTTGTTTTTATGTTTTAAAAAAGGTTATGTATTGTTTTAAAAGATTTATTTTGTGAAATAGGATGTGCTAGCCGTGATGGTAGTGGAAATTGTTTTTTTTAAAAGTTGTATTTTTTGTTGCTTAAAAATTGCGACCTTAGAAGCACATTTTTGGGCTTACAAAAAAACAATTTTTAGAAAAACAATTGCAACGTACAGCGCGATTGGCTTCTAAAAAAACTACTCAATTTCTAACAGAATAGGGCAGTGGTCGGAATGTTTTGCTTCGGGTAAAATTACGGCTCTTTTTAACCTATGTTGTACTGATTGTGTTGCTAACAGATAATCGATGCGCCAGCCTTTGTTGTTGTTTCGGGCTCCGGCTCGATAGCTCCACCAGGTGTATTGGTGGGGTTGGTCGTTAAAATGGCGAAAACTGTCAATAAAACCCGATTTCATAAAACCGTCTAACCAGCTGCGTTCATGAGGTAAAAAACCTGATGTATTTTTGTTTCGAATAGGGTCATGAATGTCGATTGGTTGATGGCAAATATTGTAATCGCCGCCAATAATTAGGTTTGGAAATGTGATTTTTAGATTTTGAATATAGGTATAAAAATCGTCCATAAATTTGAATTTGTGGTCCAAGCGGTCGCTATTGGTGCCCGATGGTAGGTACAAGCTCATTATTGAAACAGTGTCAAAATCGGCTCTTAGGGTGCGTCCTTCAAAATCCATGTGGTCTATTCCGTTACCAAAGGCTATATTATTGGGTTTGATTTTGCTTAATATTGCTACACCACTATATCCTTTTTTTTGAGCCGAAAAATAATATTGATACGGATAGCCTGCGTTGGTTATGTCTTGGGTCGGAATTTGGTCTTCGTTGGCTTTTATTTCTTGTAAGCAAATAACGTCTGGATTGGCTTGTTGTATCCAGTCGAGAAACCCTTTAGAAATAGCGGCACGAATTCCGTTTACATTATAAGATACTATTTTCATTACTATTTTTTATTTTAAGAATATCAAAAATAGCAAAAAATGGCTTTAATTTGGATTTGTTTAACCTAAATTTAATTTAATTTTTAGTTTTAAAAAATGTATTAATTAGATTTACTACATTTGTGATTAATTCAATTTGCAAAAAAATTAGATGGGATTAGTTACTGCTAAAGAAGTCGCAAAGGTTATCAACATTGATAAATACGGTGTTTTTGGTACTTTTACGGGTTGGGTTTTGATGAAAGTACTCAAAATAGCCGCCTTAAATAAATTGTACGATAATAATAAGCACATGAGTGATGTGTCTTTTTTGAACGGATTGTTGGATGATTTACATATTAAATTTGAAATTCCGGAAGAGGATTTTAAGCGCTTACCGAAAGAGGGTGCTTATATAACGATCTCTAATCATCCGTTGGGTGGTGTTGACGGCATTTTGTTGTTAAAATTGATGTTAGAACGGGAGCCTAATTTTAAAATAATTGCAAATTTTTTATTGCACCGCGCAGTACCTTTACAGCCTTACATTATGCCTGTAAATCCCTTTGAAACTCATAAGGATGCGAAGTCTAGTGTTATTGGAATTAAAGAAACATTTCGTCATTTGAGCGATGGAAAGCCTTTGGGAATGTTTCCGGCTGGTGAAGTTTCGGCCTATAAAGACGGTAAATTAATGGTTGATAAACCGTGGGAAGAAGGCGCTATAAAAGTAATTAGAAAAGCGCAAGTTCCTGTTGTGCCCATATATTTTCATGCCAAAAACAGTCGCTTATTTTACTTTTTATCAAAAATAAGTCCTGCATTACGAACGGCTAAATTGCCATCGGAATTATTTACCCATAAAGATCGGGTTATTAAAGTTAGAATAGGCAAACCTATTTCGGTGAAAGAACAAAATGAATACACAAAATTTGAAGATTACGCCGAGTTTTTACGAAAAAAGACCTATTTACTTGCCAATTCGTTTGATGCTAAAAAGTTAATTAAAGTACCTACACTTCAGGATTTGAAAACGCCTAAAGAACCAAAAGCAATTGTGAAACCTACCAATCAAGAAAAGATTTTAGAAGACATGGCTTTTGTGAGAGAAGGAAATTATAGGTTATTGCAAAGTAAGAATTACGAAGTATATTTAATAAGAGCTCAAAAAATACCAAATATATTAAACGAAATAGGTAGGTTGCGCGAAATTACTTTTCGTGAAATTGGTGAAGGAACAAATAAGTCAATCGATTTAGATCAGTACGATCAATATTACCATCACATGTTTTTGTGGGACGAGGATGCGAAAAGAATTGCAGGTGCTTATCGAATGGGGTTGGGTGCCGAAATTTTTCCTAAATACGGAATAGACGGTTTTTATTTACATGATTTGTTTCGTTTTGAACCTGAGTTGCATGATATGATGGGTAAATCAATCGAAATGGGGCGTGCGTTTATAATTAAAGAGTACCAACAAAAACCAATGCCTTTATTTTTACTCTGGAAAGGAATTATTCACACGACGTTGCGTTATCCAGAGCATAAATTTTTGCTTGGTGGTGTAAGTATTAGCAATCAGTTTTCTAATTTTAGTAAATCATTGATGATCGAATTTATGAAGTCGCATTATTACGACCCATATATTGCACAGTATGTGCATGCTAAAAAAGAGTTTAAAGTAAAGCTAAAAGATGCTGATAAAGATTTTATTTTTGACGAAGCCGAAGCCGATTTAACCAAATTGGACAAAATAATTGACGAATTAGAACCCGGAAGTTTAAGATTGCCTGTTTTAATAAAAAAATATATAAAGCAGAATGCTCGTTTGGTGGCATTTAATGTCGACCCTTTGTTTAACAATGCAATTGATGGTTTAATGTACATCAGAATTTCGGATATTCCGGACAGCACAATGAAGCCTGTTATGGAAGAATTTCAAAAAGAATTAGAACAAAAACTTGCTGAGAAATAGAAGGTATAAAAAGAAGTAAACGCAAATAAAACCTTTGAGATAAATGTATTGTAATGGGTAAAATGTTGTTAAAACGAAGTTATATTTAAAAGCAAAAAGTTATATTTATAAAAATATTTAGCACAGAAAAACAAATTTTTTGCCGTAAGAAAATACAGATAGATACACTTATTGCCAAATAGATTGTTTTAAAATTTGATCCCAAGAATAATTTTGAATAAAAAGTACCAATCGATATGTGTGGTACACTACCACAAAAACCGCCACCGTGTAGGCAATTTTTTTATTGTAAAAATAATTTCGAAAATAATTTTTTTTGGTAATAACTTCAACGGTTAGTAAAATAATTATAAATATGCAAAATATAACGGTTGCAGGACCTAATATATGAAACTGCAAACTTTTTGAAAGGTAACCGCTATAAAAATAAACCATCGATTTAGTAATTCCGCATGACGGACATGGAAAACCAGTAAGCATTTTTAAAGGGCAAATGGATTGTGCAGCATCTAAACGAAAATCTTGATTACCTAATTTCAATAAAAAAGGTATCATTAGCGCAAAAAAAGCGCCAATGATACCGTAAATTTTATATGTAGTACTTTTAGTTATCGTATAGTTTATTTAAGTTACCTCGAATAATCATTGCGCAAGCAAATGGAAAAAAGAATTTCAATACAATGAGCAAAGTTGATTTATTTTCCTGGCGGTTGCCTGTTAAAAAATGAATTTTAGGCAAGCCTTTTTTACCAATTAAATAATAAAAATAAACGTGAAGTGGAAAGCAACAGCCACAAAACACTGCTAACGGAGTTGATATTAATTCTTTTTCGCAAATAGCATTAATCACTTCAGCTGCCTTTATATTACAATAAATAAGGTATAATCCGTAGGTTAAAAAACTCAGTATCAATACTAAAATTGGGTCTACTTTAAATTCAGGAATGTTGTCAGGTCGGTTCCAGTTTTCGATATTTGTTGTAGTTGTTTTCATACAGTAATGTATCACGAAAATTCTAAAATACTACAATTATTCAAAAACGCTGTCAATAGGTTCCCAAAGTTCTACTTTATTTCCTTCTCCATCTAATATTCATGCAAACTTACCATAGTTAAACTCTTGAATTTGCCCTATAATCGGCACTTTTTCACGTTCAAGTTGCTCTATCAGCGTAACCAAATTATGAACTCTAAAATTAATCATAAATGGTTTTGTACTTGGTTCAAAGCACGTTGTTTTTTCATCAATTGGCGACCATGTTGTAGAACATTTTTGATGTTTTGCGTCACTCCACCAAAAAGTAGCTCCATAATCGGAGGTTTGTAAGCCTAAATGTTTTGAATACCAATTGCGCAATTCGGTTGGGTTTTTGGATGCAAACATAAATCCACCGAAACCGGTTACAGATGCTTTTTGAATTTTTTTTCGTTTGTAAGTTGGTACACATCTTTAATTTTATTTACAATAGTTTGTGCTAGTTTTTCGTGGCTTTCATAGGTCCATCCAGCGATGTGCGGGGTCAATAATACATTTTCGGCAGTAAGTAAATAATCTAAAGCGATAGGTTTAATGTCGCTTTCAAACAAATTTTCAAAAGACGATTTTTCATATTCTAAAACATCTAATCCGGCTCCTAAAATTTTGCCTGATTGCAACCCTGTCATCAAATCGGCAGTAACCAAATTATTTCCCCTTGAGGTATTAATAAGCCAAAATGATTTTTCAAACTGATTTATAAACGTAGTATTTATCATTTTATTTGTTTTGGGCGTCCAGGGAATATGCAAACTTACTACATCAGATTTTTGTTGTAATTCAGAAAGTGAAACTTGTTTGGCATTCGAGTCCCCTATGTTTTCTTTGATATCATAAAATAGTATGTTTACATCAAAACCCCTCAATTTTTTGGCAAATGCTTTTCCCATATTACCATAGCCAATAATGCCAACTGTTTTTCCATCCAATTCAAAACCCCTGTTTCCTTCACGAATCCATTGCCCCTTTTTAACTAAATTGTTCGCACGATTTAATTTATTTAATAATGAAAGTAGCAACCCCAATGTATGTTCGCCAACTGCATTACTATTGCCTTCGGGAGCTGCAATTAAATGAATGTTTTTTGATTTTGCATAGTCGCAATCTATACTTTCTAAACCAGCGCCAACTCTAGCAATAAATTGTAAATTAGTTGCTTTGTCGATAAATTTTTTATCAATTTTAAACCTACTTCTTATAATAATACCTTGATAATTTTGAATTTTTTGCTCAATTTCTTCTTTTGATGACGTATAATCTATATCGTTTGCAAAACCCAAAAGTTGTAATTGTTCCATCATTTTTGGATGGTTTGAATCTAGGTGAAGAATTTTTATATTTTTCATAGTGTAAAAGTAGTAAATTGTTTGACTTGATTTACTTTGTATATATCAATACCAAATCCAAGTGCTACTACTGTTGTAAGTAATTACTAGGTTATAGTATCGTGGCAGTAATTATTTTATAGATAACTGTTTTGTAATTACTTAAGCAACATTAATAAATTGTTTGCGTTTAAAAAACCACTGTATTGAAATAGTATTTCGTTTTTATAATTTAAAATAACTAGGGTCGGATAATTAATTTGATTGTTATTTGTAGCTAATGCAATTGCCAGTTCATGAACTCCATAATTATTTCCTGACGATTTAAAATGGTAGTTTGATTTATTAAAAACTATGGTTCTTTTTTCATCCGCATTTAGATAAATAAAATAAAAATTTTCGTTTAATTGTTGTATTACTTTTGTATTGCTTAATGTTTGGGCTTTCATGGCATGACAAAATTTGCACCAATCGGTATAGGTAAAAACAATAATATTTCGTTTTTGCACTTGTTGTAAACTATCAATTTGTTCAAAATTATAAGTTTTTAATTGGCAAAAAACGGACTCGAATGTACAAAAAATTGCAAAAACAAAAAATATCAGTATCATTTTTTTCATAAAAAAACCTGTTTTTATTTAAAGGTGTATCGCAACCCAAAAAAACTTCTAATACCTTGATTTTGCGCATATATATATGTGGTGTCAAATGTTAATCCATACGGGTTTTGTGCGGTTGCTACAACTTGACCGTTAGCATTATATTGCACATTGTTATCAAAAGGATCATTTGCATTGGCTATTAAAAATGGGTTATTTTTTTTAGGTAAAAAATTTAATAAATTTTTTATACCTGCATAGATTTCGAATTCTTTGATGCCTAAAAACGTAAATTGCACATTTTGAATGCTATATATTGGTGATTTGGGTGCTCTTGGGTCTAAATTACTTACTAATGGTAAACGCATGGATCCATAAATATTGCCAGTGTAATCTATGTTTAAATTGATATGTTGTATTTTGTACGATACTGACCAAGTGCCGGTAAAAGGCTCTGTTAAAACAGGTGTTTCACTTACACCATTACTGATATTTTTATTATCTAAAAAAGATACACCCGTAATTATTTTTAATCCGTTAGCAAAATTAATATCAATATTTGTACTTATTCCCTTGCTTATGGCGTATCCGTTTATATTATCATAAATTATTTTATTGGGGTCAGATACGTAATCATTTACAATTTTATTACTAAAACGAGTATAAAAAACAGACGTTTCAACAGCTATAAAAGTGCCACTTTCAAAATTAAATTTTTTAATATAATTAAAATTTACATTTACTGATTGCTCTGGTTTTAAATCATTATTTATAACCACTTCACGAGCGCCAGTTAAAGCGGCATGATCTTCGGTAAATAAATTTACTACTCTAAACCCTGTTCCTGCATTTAACCTTATGATGTTGTTTTCGTTTAGTTTTAGTTTATAGGCTAATCGGGGCGTAAAAATGGTACCATGAAACGAATTATAATCATACCGTAATCCCAATAACAACTTATGGCTGTCGTTAAATGCTATTTCATCTTGAACAAATATACCGGGAAGCCATGTTTTTTCTGGATTATTAACCCCCTCTTTTTGGGTTGCAGCTGTATTATCGTCATAATAATTATACCTAAGGGCAAAACCGGTTAACAAATCGTGCTTTGCTATTTTTTTATCCCATGTTAGTTGAGTAAATGCAATTTTTTGATTGGCAATGTAAGACATTGTTCCGTAACGACTGTCTTGATAATGTATATTTCCCGAAAAAGCAAGTAGTATTTTTTCAGTAGTGGGCAATTGATAATTCGCAAGTAGTTCGCCTCTTTTGGTATAAATGCTTTCGCCATAAATTTCGTTTCCGCCCCGGTATTTTTTTTCCCATCGTATATCACCTCCGTATCGATCTTCGTATACACTTCGGCTGGCAAGCGTAAAAACAAGGTTGTTTTTTCGATTAAAATTCCATTTTTGAAAAACTGAAATACGATCTGAAAGTGTTACATCGGTAAAACCATCGTTGTCGTTATCGATTTTTTGATTGTATTTAAAATAATTTAATCCAAAAAGTGCAGTTATTTTTTTGTTAAGATTAAATTTAAACCCCAAATCAACATTCGTTTCAAGCCACGAGGTAGTAAAAACATCTGCCGAAAATTGAGCTGCAGATTTGGTATTTTTGGTAATGATATTTATTAAACCGCCCACGGCTTCGCTGCCATATAACGACGACGCTGGTCCTTTTACAATTTCAATTCGCTCCACTAATGAATTCGGAATTCCGGATAATCCATAAACGGTCGATAAACTGCTAACAATAGGCATTCCGTCAATTAAAACGAGTGTATACGGACCTTCTAAACCATTGATGTGAATATCACCCGTGTTACAAACACCACAATTTAATTGTGGGCGTACACCATTTATGTTTTGTAATGCTTCATAAATACTTGGTGACGGATTTTTTTTAAAAAAAGTAGGCGAATACACCTCTACCGGCACCGGACTTTCTAGTCTACGAACTGGTTTTAAAGTTCCTGAAACTACTACTTCGTTTATTGAATTTTCGGCTATTTGTAATTCAAAATTTACAATTACATTTTCAAAATACCGCACCACTGCCCTTTTTGACGCAGGTTGAAACTCCATTTCAGTAATCCGTATGGTATAGTTTCCGGGTGGTATATTTATAAATTTATAACGTCCTATACTATCGGTTTGTGTATTAAATTTTGTGGCTTGTAGTGTTACAGTTATAAACGAAACTGGTTTATTATTGGCTGTAATTACTCCGGATAGTGTTTGTTTTTGTTGTGCGATGCCAATTATTGAAAAAAACAAAGTGCTTAGTAAACATACTATTTTCATGAGAATAAATAAATTTTAGACAAAGCTAAATTATTTTACAATACAAAGCTAAATTAAATGAAAATTATTTTAGCCTTAACTAAATGTTTTTTTTGTGCTAAAAAAATAACCCGTCATTACAACGGGTCATCTTACCTGAAATTAACCAAAACCGCAGGTTTTAGAAATAGCGAATAAACCATAAATTATTTACGGTAATCTCGTTTTCACTTATAGGTAAGCCAACGTGCACATTAAACATATTTTTGTTATTTTAATTCTTCCCAACAATAATTAATATAGGTAACTGAATTAGCTTATTTCAAGAATATTAAATAACAGCGTGACAGCCCATTTTTAGTTTTATCTATGCGATTTATAATTTAAATAATGTCCAACAATCATACCAAGTCCACCTATTAAAATAACATGTAAATGGCAATTAAACAGCAGTTCTGCGAGTACATTTATAATAATAAGTGCACTTGAAAAACCTAAAATATATTTTATTTTTTTGGTGGCGCTGCTCATCAGCACTTTTGAAACAACATAAATACCTATTGTTGCAAAAATAAAATCAATAAATGCATTTTGCAAAAATCCAAAAGGAACGATACTTAGCACAGGCATTACAATACAGTGTACCAAACAGACAGTTGCACTTGAAATCCCTAAAATATCGTATAATGGTACTGTTGTAGTCTTCATTTCAACTATCTTTGTTTAATGCAATTACGTTGCAAATATAAACAAATTTAATTTAACGCAACGTTGTTGCGTTATTATTTATTTTAAAAATGAAAACTTCCCGCAATACAAATGCAAAATCTGTAATTGTAGATGTATTATTACAGTCCGATTCGGCTTTATCTCATGCTGAAATTCAATTGCGTACCAATGGTATTTGCGACAGGGTTACCATATACCGCGTTTTAGAAAGATTAATTAACGATGATTTGATTCACAAAACGGTTAACTTAGAAGGAATTGTTAGATATGCACATTGTAATTCTATAGTTGAAAACCATTCACATAACCATGTTCATTTTAGTTGTCAAAAATGCAATTTAGTAACTTGTTTACTCACGGTGGTGCCAAAGTTTACTTTACCAGATAATTATCAAATCAAAGATGTCAATTTTACAGTAGCTGGTTTGTGTCCGAATTGCATTTAATTCAAAATATTTTTAGACTAAACTAAAAAAATAGTATATTTGGGTGTTAAATTTTGAAAAATGACCCAATCAGAAGAAAATTATCTTAAAATAATTTATCATTTATCGTTAGTTTCTAAAACAGAAATTGCAACTAATTCCATTGCAGAAAAAATGGAAACCAAAGCATCATCGGTGACTGATATGCTCAAAAAATTGGCTGAAAAAAAATTGGTTTCTTATCAAAAATACCAAGGAGTATCGTTAACAGAAACAGGATTGTTAACTGCAAAAATGATTGTGCGAAAACACCGCTTATGGGAAGTTTTTTTAGTAGATAAACTTAATTTTACTTGGGATGAAGTACATGAAATTGCAGAAGAATTAGAGCATATAAAATCAGATGAATTAATTGACAAATTAGATGAATTTTTAGACTATCCATCTGAAGATCCGCACGGTGATCCAATTCCAGACAAAAACGGAAAAATTCTCAAAATCGAAAAACAATTATTATCAGATGTAGAGGTAAATAAAAAATGTATTTGCGTTGGTGTAAAAGATTCATCAACAAATTTCTTACAATATCTAGATAAGCAAAAAATTGCCTTGGGCTCTAAAATTATAATACTCGAAAAAGAACCTTTTGACAATTCGATGACAATAGAAATAAAAAAAACCAAAGTCTTAATATCTAATAAAATAGCATGTAATATTTTTATTAAAAAAGTATAAAATGAGTAAATCACTTGAAGAAGTAAACGAATCGATTCAAACACAAGGAAAAACTACTGCACTTAAAAAAATTTTAGCTTTTTTTGGTCCTGCATACTTAATTAGTGTTGGCTACATGGATCCAGGAAATTGGGCAACTGATTTGGCAGGAGGTAGCCAATTTGGCTATTCATTGCTATGGGTGTTGCTAATGAGTAATTTGATGGCATTACTGTTGCAAAGTTTGAGTGCTCGCTTAGGAATTGTTACGCAACGCGATTTGGCTCAAGCATCGCGTGAAACATATTCTAAATTTATCAATTATATTCTTTATATTTTGGCCGAAATAGCCATAGCAGCGTGCGATTTAGCAGAAGTTTTAGGAATGGCAATTGGTATTAATTTATTATTTGGGTTGCCATTAATTGAAGGGGTTTTGATTACAGTTTTAGACACTTTTTTATTACTTTTTTTAATAAATAAAGGCATGCGCAAAATGGAGGCATTTATTATTGCACTGGTTGCAATTATAGGAATATCCTTTTTTTTTGAAATGATTTTTGCCCAACCCGAAGTTGGCAGTATCTTGAAAGGATTGATTCCAAGTTTACCAAATGAAACAGCGCTTTATATAGCCATCGGTATTATTGGAGCAACGGTAATGCCCCACAATTTATATTTACATTCATCCTTAGTACAAACCCGTAAATTTGATCGTTCGGATGAAGGCATAAAGCAAGCCTTAAAATACAACTTTATCGACTCGACAATTGCGTTAAATCTTGCTTTTTTTGTAAATGCAGCTATATTAATTTTGGCTGCTGCCACTTTTTACAAAGCAGGATTGTATCAGGTTGCCGAAATTCAAGACGCATACCAATTATTATCTCCAATGTTGGGTAGTAAATGGGCACCAATACTGTTTGCAATAGCCTTGATAGCTGCAGGGCAAAGTTCTACAATTACCGGAACATTAGCTGGACAAATTATTATGGAGGGTTATTTGAATTTACGAATTCAACCTTGGGTACGACGAATAATAACGCGTTTACTTGCAATTGTTCCTGCAGTAATTGTAATTTCAATTTTTGGTGAAGGAGTTACGGGTAAAATGCTCTTGTTTAGTCAAGTGATTTTGAGTTTACAGTTGGGTTTTGCAATTATTCCGCTTATTCATTTTGTAAGTGATACACAAAAAATGAAAGGTTTTCAAATTTCTAAAAGTACGCAAATTGCTTCCTGGATTGTAGCAACGATCATAGTATCATTAAATATAAAATTAGTTTATAATGAAATTGTAAGCTGGTTACAAAATTCTGAAAACCCAGCCCTGCTATGGTTTACTGTGGTTCCATTGGCAATTGGCTTTTTAATTTTACTACTTTATATTGTATTTATGCCCTTTATTTTAAAAACAAAAACTACCATTACAAACCACTCGCCACATAATTTGCAATTGAATTTTTTACAATCTACTGCATCATCAAAAAAAAATATTGCTATTGCGGTTGACTTTTCAAAGGCCGACGAAGTAGCTTTGAACGCCGCTTTTGAGCTTGGAGGAATTAATGCAACCTACACCTTAATTCATATTGTAGAAACTGTTGGGGCAATATTGTATGGTGAAAACATTAAAGATCACGAAACGAGTATTGACAAAAAACTCTTACAAGAATATCACGAACTATTAACTAACAAAGGATTTAAAATTGAAACTAAATTAGGATTTGGTCAACCTAATAAAACCATAGCAGAAATAGTTAATCAAGAAATTTTTGACGTTTTGGTAATGGGAACTCATGGTCATCAAGGTATAAAAGACATTTTGTTTGGCACGACCGTTAATAAATTGAGGCATAAAATAACAATACCATTACTTATTGTAAAAAATTAATATCTTAAATTTAAACTAAAACCGTGTTTTTATCAAAGGCAAATAGCTACTTTTAACAAATTTAAACTGCATTTGAAACGAAAATTCATCATATCATTTATCTTTTTATACACTTTCGGAACAGTTTGTTTACCGCAAAGCAATTTTTCAGTTTTGGCTAAATTGCCCGAAATGTACCGCAGTTGCAAGGCAAATGAGGATCGCGACATGACTTTTATAGATTTTATAACCGATCATTTAATTAACATCGACAGTTTTTTTGATAACCATTTAAAAGGTGACAAACAAAAACCACATGCTCCAAAACAGCACCACCATCTAACTAGTGCTACTTGCTTTTTTGAAAGCATCGAACCCTTCAAAATAGCCAACCTTTACATTGATTTTTTTAAGCTTGAAATATCCTCTTATACCAATAATCGGTATACATCCGATTATTACAAATCATTATTTAGACCACCTATTTTTTTAAGATCTCAGTCCTTAAAATCCATTTAATGTAGTAGGTCATTTTTAAATAATACAGTAATGTACCGCTTGAGGGTCATTATATTAATAAAGAACGATGTTTGGGATTTACTTTTTATAATAGAAAAAAATCCAAAACAATCGTGCTCTTTAATACTGCGTGCAAGTGCGTACAACTGTAATAATGCCTTGTTTACCTTTTGTAACAACTAAAATTTATTCTACTAAATTAAATGGATACATAATTTATAAAAATTTAAAATTTATCCAATGAAAAATGTAGTAATTACAGTAATAGTGCACTTACTTTCGGCAATAACTTTTGCGCAAAAACAGCCACCAAATAAAGTTCAACTAGCTTTTACCAAACAATATCCCAACATAAAAATGGTGAAATGGGAGAGCGAAATGGGCAATTTTGAAGCAGGATTCAAACAAAATAAAATTAATTATTCTGTTTTAATGAACGCAAAGGGTAACATAATCGAAACTGAAAATGAAATTTCAGTAAGGTCATTATCAAAACCGATTATCGATTATATTTTAAAAAATTACCCAAATCAAAAAATTAAAGGTGCTGCAAAAATCACAAACGCAGTAGGCGTTGTTACGTACGAATCTGAATTACAAGATTTTGACTTAATTTTTGATAGTGCAGGAAATTTTATAAAAACAATAAAGGATTAAATATAAACGAGACCTGGAACTAAACTTCTGGGTCTATTATTCAAAAAAAATGAAAAAAGTATTTACAATAGTTGCCATGATCTGTTTAGGAATTTCTTACGGGCAAGATTTTAAGATTTCAAAAAAAATCAATATTCTTGGCGATGGTGGCTGGGATTATCTTTCGGTTGATGATGTAAACCAACATTTATTTGTATCGCACGGAGATGTTGTGAATGTTGTTGATTTAAAGACCGATAAAATTATTGCGACAATTCTTGATACAAAAGGCGTTCACGGCATTGCAATAGCTAACAAATTTAATAAAGCATTCATTACGTGTGGCAAAGACAATACATTGTCAGTAGTTGATTTAACCACTTTTGCACTACTCGAAAAAGTAAAGATTGATGGGCTTAAGCCTGATGCTGTTATTTTTGATTTATTTACAGACTATGTCTTTATATTTAATGGCAAGTCAAACGATGTTTCGGTGCTTGAGGCTAAAAGTAATAAAATTTTGAAAACAATTTCGCTAGGTGGTAAACCAGAATTTGCAGTAACTAATCGTAAAAATTTGATGTACGTAAACATTGAAGATAAAAATGAAATTAGAACAATTAACACCAAAACTTTAGAAGTAATTGCCACATACAGCGTTGCCCCTGGTGATGAACCAACCGGATTAGCAATTGACACAAACACGAATCGTTTATTTACAGTTTGCGGCAATAAAATGATGTTAGTTTTAAATGCCAAAACCGGTAAATTAATTCAAAACATACCCATAGGCGATGGCTGCGACGGTGTAGTATTTGATACTAAAAGTAATTTAATTTTTACTTCGAATGGCGAGGGTACAATGACAATTATTAAAGAAGAGTCGGCAGATAAATTTAAAGTACTTCAAACAGTAGTTACTCAAAAAGGGGCAAGAACAATTGCAATGAATCAAAGCACAAAAAAAATATATTTGTCCACTCCAGAATTTGGATTAAAACCCGAACCAACCGCCGACAACCCAAAACCAAGACCTGCTATTATTCCCAATTCATTCGTGGTTTTAGTAATTGATAACAAAAAATAAAAATAAAAATAAAAAAATCACAATGGTACATTCCAATTTATGATTGTGTTTTTTTTCTTATTTTTACAGTATGAGATATACCTCGTTATATGTGCTATTTCTAATTTGTTTCAAATCCTTTTCGCAAGAAAAAGATTTGAACTTCTACCTACAAAAGGCACAAAAAAATGCTCCGTTATTAACCGATTTAAAAAATCAAATACGTTCTAATTCTTTAGATAGTCTACTTTTAAAAGCTGGTTATAAGCCACAAATTGCTGCTAGTGCATTTGCTAATTATGCACCAACTATCGATAGTGTAGGTTATGATACGGCTGTTACAAATGGACAAACTTTAGCAGCAATAGTTGGAGTAAAAAAAAATATAATGCTAGGTAGTGTAATTAAAGCGCAAGCCAATTCGTATAAATTAATTACCACAGCTTTACTTTTAAATAAAAAAATTGCAAAAAAAGATTTGAATAAAGCCATAATCTCGCAATATATAGCGGCATCAGGATCATTAGAACAAGTAACGTACAATAAAAAAATTGAAAAACTATTGCAAGAAGAAGGGTTGATTTTAAAAAAACTAACACGAAGTTCGGTTTATAAACAAACAGATTATTTAATTTTTTTATCCACCATTAAAAGTCAAGAGTATACGGTTTTACAATTTGAACAGCAATATCAAAATGATTTGGGATTATTAAATTATTTAGCTGGCGAAGTTGATTCGACGTTTGTGAAATTAACAAAACCTGAAATCACATTAAACCAGATTCAACAATTAGATAAAAACCTCTTTTTGAAACAATTTGAAATAGATAGTTTAAAGTTTCAAAACCAAAACCAATTAATTGATAATGTGTATAAACCACAACTTTTATTACTTGCGGATGCTGGTTATTTATCAAGTTTTGCTATTAATCCGCATAAAAATTTTGGATTCAGTCTCGGTATTGGTGTAACGATTCCTGTTTTTGACGGGGGTCAGCGGTTGTTAAACCATCAAAAAATTGCAGTTGCTTTAGAAACGACCGGAGCCTACAAAAATAATTTTACCAAGCAATTGCAACAACAATTACTGCAATTAACTCAAAAATTAAAACAAACAAGTGCAATCGAAAAACAATTACAGTCGCAGCTCATTATTGTTCAGGCCTTGATCGATGCTAACAAAAAACTTTTAGTAACCGGCGATGCATTAATTACCGAATATGTTTTAGCACTTGCTAATTTAATTATGATTAACAATGCTATTTCTCAAAATCAAATCAATAAATTGCACCTCATAAACGAGATAAATTATTGGAAATTAAACGATTAAATAAATGACTAAACTTATTTTTTTACTATCAATAGCAACCTGTTTCCTTTCATGTAAAAAAGAACTGATAACAGAAACTACAATTGATACAAGAGTACCAGTAACGCTTACCTCGATAGACACTTTGGCTTTAGAAAATTTTGTCGATTTGAATGGAACGGCAACATATTTGGTAAAAAACATTATTAAGGCCAATGCTACGGGTTACCTTAGTGCAGTAAGGGTGCAATCAAATGATTACGTGCTACGCGGAAAATTGCTGTTTTCCTTAAAAACAAGGGAGTCAAAAGTTTTGGGAAATACGATTAATAAAATTGATTCAAGTTTAAACTTTGGCGGAGCAATAAATGTTAGATCTCAAACCAATGGATTTATTACAAATGTAAATGCACAAGCTGGTGATTACGTGCAAGACGGCGACCAACTTGCCACCATTACAGATGCTATGAGTTTTGCAATAGTGTTGAGTTTGCCATATAACTTAAAAAAGTACGTGCAATTAAACCATCGCTATCAAGTTTTTTTGCCCGACGGAACTGTTATTGATGCGACAGTAACCAAATTTATGGCATCGGTAGATAGTGCATCACAAACGCAAAACGTGGTTTTAAAATGCAATAAAAATGATATTCCTGAAAATTTAGTTGTTAAAGTTCGAATACCAAAATCGTTTAGTTCAAAATCAATTACAGTACCAAAAGCTGCAGTTTTAAGTGATGAAACTGAAACTACTTTTTGGATAATGAAAATGATAAACAAAGATACTGCAATAAAGATTATCATAAAAAAAGGAGTAGAAACGGATGATAAAATTGAAATACTTTCGCCTATTTTAACATCAAAAGATGCCATTTTATTAACAGGTAATTATGGCGTTGGTGATACAATAAAGGTAAAAGTTTTTAAATAGTTGCACCCGTTTAAAAGGATTTACGATATAATAGTTAAGATGCTACTTGTAACGATGTTGGTTTTGAGTAAATAAAAATTTGGTTATGCACAATAAAGCGCATATTATTTGAAAAAAATTTAAAATGAATAACTTTTTCGTTCGACATAAAAATGGTTTAAGTACCATAATCTTTTTAATTGTGTTAGGAGGTATTTTTGCATTTACAAAAATGCAAACAAGTTTGTTTCCTGAAATTACATTTCCTAAAATCAAAATCATTGCTGACGCAGGGCAAATGCCAATTAATAAAATGATGATTACCGTTACCAAACCGCTCGAAAATGCAATCAAAAAAGTACAAGATTTAAAAATTGTGCGCAGCACTACAAGCAGGGGGAGTTGCGAAATTTCGGCATTTATCGATTGGAATGCTGACGTTGATGTAAGTAAACAGCGAATTGAATCGAAGATAAATCAAATTAAGAATGACTTACCTGTTGATGTGCAAATTACGGTCGAAAAAATGAATCCCTCAATTCTTCCTGTAATTGGATATGCATTGGTAGGACATGGAATTTCGGCAATAGAATTAAAAAAAATAGCAACTTTTACAATTAAACCGTTCTTATCGCAAATAGAAGGAGTTAGCGAAATTAGAATTATTGGCGGTAAAGAAAAAGAATATTGGTTGGCTTTAGATTTTGATAAAATGTTGGCTCGGGGGATCACTCCTGCTGCTATTAATCAAGTAATGAGTACAACAAATTTTATCAAATCGAATGGGTATTTGTCAGATTACAGATATTTATATTTAACCATAACCGATGCTCAAGTTGATAAAAAAGAGGATCTTGAAAATCTTGTAATTAGTAACAACGGTCGGGGAATTGTAGTTTTAAAAGACATTGCTACGGTTGAAATTAAGGAAGCAAAAGAATATATAAAAATTAATGCCAATGGACGTGAATGCATTTTAATTGCTGTTATAAAGCAACCAAACGCAAATTTAATTTCGGTATCTGAAGAAATGCAAGCCAAGTTGATAAAATTAAAGCATATTCTCCCAAAAGGCATTGCGATTTCTCCTTTTTATGAGCAAGCTATATTTGTAAATGATGCGGTAAAAAGCGTAACAGATAGCTTACTAGTGGGGTTATTTTTAGCAATTATAGTAGCCATTTTATTTTTAAAATCAGCAAAAGCAAGTGCAACTATTTTGATAACTATTCCAGTAACATTATCGTTAACAATGATTTTTTTATATTTTACCGGACAAACCTTTAATATTATGACTTTGGGAGCACTTGCTGCTGCGTTAGGTTTAATAATTGACGATGCCATAGTAGTTGTAGAACAAATTCATCGTACACATGAAGAAAATCCGGGCGAGCCCACAGTTACACTGTTGCAAAAAGCAATTCGGTATTTATTTCCTGCAATGTTAGGATCGTCAATAAGTACTATTGTGATATTTATTCCTTTTATCTTGATGAGTGGTGTGGCTGGATCGTATTTTAAAGTGCTTACCAATACAATGATAATCACGTTAGTTTGCTCATTTTTTGTAACATGGTTATTGCTGCCGGTGGTGTACTTAATGCTAACAAAAAAAACAAATACCAAGCTCGAAAGAACAAATGCGATACCGATGCATGAAATAAAAACCCAGAATTGGGTGGGTTATTTTATTTCAAAACCCCTATTAAGTTTTGGTTTTTGTATCATTTTACTACTTTCAATGGGTGTTATTGTGCCTAATTTACAAACTGGTTTTTTACCCGAAATGGATGAAGGGAGTATCGTTTTAGATTATGAATCGCCACCTGGAACATCGCTAGACGAAACCGATAGGATATTAAAAGAAGTAGAAAAAATAATTATCAAAACACCACAAGTTCAGGCTTACAGCAGACGTACAGGCACGCAAATGGGATTTTTTATAACCGAACAAAACCGGGGCGATTATTTAATTCAATTAAAAACAAAACGGAACAAAACTAGTATTGATGTTATAGACGACATACGTCAAAAAGTGGAAGCTTCACAACCAGCTTTACGAATTGATTTTGGTCAAGTAATTGGCGATATGTTAGGTGATTTGATGAGTGCTGTGGCTCCGATTGAGGTTAAAGTATATGGAAGCAACCAAAAGGAATTACAAAAAATAGCGCATCATATAAATGCAATTGTAGAGAAAATTGCCGGAACTGCAGATGTTTTTGATGGTGTAGTTCGCACGGGTCCTACGGTGAATATCAGCCCAAATTACCAGCAATTGGCACAATTTGGCATTACTCCAGCCGATTTACAATTTCAAATACAAACTGCGCTCGAAGGTAATATTGTTGGTAGTTTATTAGAAAATGAGCGTACTACCGCCGTTCGATTAATTTATCAAAACTCCGAAAAAAATGGTTTGGATGATATAAAAAATTTAAAGGTTTTTTTGCCAAATGGCAACGCAATTCCAATTTCAAATTTAGTAGAAATTACAGCACAAAAAGGAGATGCTGAAATTGAACGTGAAAATTTGCAAATGATGGGTGTTGTGACTGCAAGACTTAACAATAGAGATTTAGGTGCGGTCATGAAAAATATTCAAGAAAAAGTGAAAGCAGAGATACATTTGCCAAACGGATATTATATTGAATACGCAGGAGCATATAAAGAGCAGCAACAATCTTTTAGAGAGTTATTTATGATTTTGATTGCATCGTCATTGCTTGTATTTGGCGTAATTTTGTTTTTATTTAGAGATTTTAGAGTTGCGCTGGTCATTCTTTTAATTTCTGTTTTGGGTATAGCAGGATGTTATTTGTTACTATTTATTACAGAAACTCCTTTAAACGTTGGTAGTTATACGGGAATAATTATGATTGTTGGAATAATAAGTGAAAACGCTATATTTACATTTTTGCAATTTCGAGAAACGTTTAGACTAACACAAAATATTCAAGATTCGTTAATTTTCGCTATTTCTACCCGATTACGTCCAAAGTTAATGACCGCTTTGGGAGCAATTATTGCGCTTTTACCCTTAGCAATTGGTGTTGGCACAGGTTCAGAATTGCATCAACCGTTAGCAATTGCAGTTATAGGCGGATTTGTAATTGCAATGCCTTTGCTTTTAATTGTACTGCCCACGCTATTGAATTTGGTCTACAAAAATAATAAACATTTTAATCATTTAATCTAAGCAAACATGAAAACATTCATTTTACTTTCGTTTATTTTATTTTGGACAAGCACTTTTTCTCAAAAAAATGGAGCCATATATGAGAAGGTATTTCAGATATTTCAGACAAAATGTATTTTTAAAAACGGATTTCAAATGCAACTAAAACGAGTTTTTGATGATTCGCGTTGTCCAGATAGTGCCCAATGTATTTGGGCTGGTGAAGTTTCAATTGAGATTATAGCATTCAAAAATAATAAAATAACAGAGGTGAAAGTGATGACGTTAAGCAATAAAAATTTTGAAGAGAATAAAAAATGGTTTTCGGATAAATACCAAATCGTAATTAAAGAAATTAGTGTATGCCCTAATTTAAAACAGGGGACATTAATTAATCCTAAAGCGTATTATGTAAAAATAGTGTACTAATTAATGACAGCCGCAATTACCGCCATCACAGCCTTTGCCCTGCTTTTTTTTACCAAAAAACTTTTGATATAAAAAAAATAAGGCAAGTGCCACTGCAACGTAAACGATGACTTCTTGATAATTTAAATTCATTATACTTGTGTTAATTATTTGCTTTTTATTTATTACAAATGTAAAGTAACTCTCTATAAAATGCAGCCGCTTTTTTTAGAATTTTGCTCCAACACTAATGTAAAACGTTCTTCCTTCGCCAGGTAAAATTCCTGGGCCCGGATAGCCACCACTTCGTCGGGTTGCATATTTTTGGTTTGTAAAATTATTAATTCCTGACCGAAAATTGTACTTATTTAAAAATTTATATTCTGCCGAAAAATCAAATATTTTATAGCCGTCTAGCACGCCCGTTACACCGTTTACCGAAGCCGTTTCTGTGTTCGTAGCATCTGTAAATATTTTTCCTGAAACTTTTTGTTGTACCGTCGCTGAAAAATTAGGGTTACTCCATGAAATTCCGAAATTATGAATATATCGTGGCGCATTTTCAATGCGCTTACCCGCTAAATTGGTTGTAGTAATTTCAATTTTTGGCATTGTACCTGTTGCTGTTACTATTTTAAAATCGGTATATTTAGAGTCAATAAAAGATATACTTGAAAAAACATCCAAATTACCAAAAGCTTTTTCGATGCCAAATAATTTGGTAATATTTACATCTGCAAACCCTTCAATACCTTTGTTTCTGGTTTCTCCTAAATTTGTTCGGTACAAGTAGGTTCCTTTTGTTGGGTCATTATCAAAAAATTGTCTAATACCGCCAATTCTATTATTGTAGCTTAAGTAAAACAAGCTAATATCAAAATTTAAGTATCCTTTATGAGTTCCTCTAAATCCTAAATCGGCGTTAAAGCCTGATGCGTCTTTAAGGTTTGGATCAATCACATCTGTAACTGCTGGCGGTGTTAAATCTGAAAATAATACTGGTCTAAATGCTTGTGAAATATTGGCATATAAATTGGTTGTTCTAAATTTATATTCAAACCCAATACCAAATAATGGTTTACTTCTGGTAATGGTGTTTTCGTTTAAAAGTACTTCTTTAGACCCTGAAAATGACAATCTACCACTACCAACTGATGAAATATACTCATAACGCACGCCTGGTGTGATACTAAATTTATCTGTGATTTTAACCTGATTTTCGGCAAAGAACGCCACATTTTTAGTAGTAAAATTTAAATCGCGCGGATAATCTGCTTCTATTGATAAATCAAAGGTAGAACCTGTGGTGCCATTTGCTTGTTGTAATCTGTTGGTTTTGGCTTGATATAAACGCAATCCAAAAGCCAAATTATTTTTTATTTTTTTAATACTATATCTATAAATACTTCTGGTTTCTAAACCAAAATTTTTATAATAATCACGATCAACTTGTCTGTTTAAATAATTGTTGGTTAAGCTGTTTATAACATCAACATTGTTTGGCGTACTGGTAATACCTACACTGTTTCGTTCACCAACAACACCAAATAATTTGGCATTAAAATCTAAATTTGAGTTTATTTTTGTGTCAAAATTAATAGAAAACAAGTTCCATGGTGTACCAAACCAATTTCGGGCTCTACCTGATTGTTGGGCGTTGTCATTATATTGTGCATCGGTTAAACCGCCCGGTTGCTGCATTTCATAATCAGAATTGGTGTATTCGCCCGAAATTTTAGTTTTTTGGGAAAACTTGTATTCTAAAAAAGCATGTGTATTGCGCACTGAAAAACGGTTGTTATCGCGCCAGCCGTTGCCCGCACGCGAATGATTGTAAATGTAGTACGAAAATTTTTTCAAAGTACCTCCAACGGCATTGTAAGAGCTAATTAAATTATAACTTCCTACTGTATTTTGGGTTTCAAACGTAAAAGGTTTGTCTCTTTCTCGTTTTAATACATAATTGAGCATACCCCCAAATTGTGGACCAAATTGCAATGATGCGCCACCACGAATTAATTGAATAGTTTCGACTGCTTCTAAAGGCGGATTGTAATATGCTTCGGGATAGCCAAATACGTCAGATGAAATGTCGTAACCGTTTTGACGTGTATTAAGCTCCCAACTTCTATTTGGACTTAAACCTCGAACGCCCACATTAATTTGAATACCAGACCCTTCGTTTTCCCAAACGGTTACACCTGGTATTCTCGAAAAAACTTCGCGTGCATTATTATTGGTAAGATTGGCATTTATGTTAGATAAACGCAGTACTTCATTTTTTTTGCCCGAAAAAAGTACATTCTCTTTTGTTTCTGGCATTCGTTCGGGGCTTTGCTGTTTGATGGTAATGACAACAGGCGCTAAATTGTTTATGGAATCATTAGGTGTTTTTACAGTTGTAACTTGTGCCGCTACAAATGAGGTACTTGCAACTAAGAAAAGTGAAAATAATGTATTTCGCATTGTAAAAATGAATTAATTTTCGACAAAGTTACATCTTATTTTTATTTAGACAAAATATAAATAAAAATTTATTTTAAAATTTGATATGCAACAAATGCTACTAAGTAAGCAAATCCACTCATAATTAGCAACTGCATCAAGGGCCACTTCCATGAGTTAGTTTCTTTTTTAACAATTGCTAACGTACTTACACATTGCATTGCAAAAGCGTAAAACAATAATAAAGATATACCTGTGGCAGTATTAAAAACCATTTTTCCGTCGGGTCGCACCTCTTCTTTCATTTTATTTTTAATAGTTGTATCTTCTTTTGTGTTGTTTCCAACGCTATATATAGTAGCTAAAGTACCTACAAATACTTCTCTTGCTGCAAATGAACTCACCACGGCGATGCCAATTTTCCAGTCATAGCCTAATGGTTTTATTACTGGCTCGATTGTTTTTCCAATAATTCCAATATAAGAATGTTCTAATTTATATTCCGAAACTTTATTTGAAATGGCATCTGGATTAAGTGGTAGTTTTTGCAAATAAATATCGTTTTCAACTATTTTTTGAGCATTTTTAAAATCTTTTCCTGGACCATGCGACCCTAAAAACCACAAAATAATAGATATTGCCAAGATAATTTTACCGGCATCAAACACAAACGATTTCGTTTTTTCTAGTACATTAATACCAATATTTTTTAATAAGGGTAATTTGTAATTGGGCATTTCAACCACAAAGTACGTTTTTGTGTTAAACTTTAAAATTTTGTTTAAAATAAATGCCGACAATAATGCCATTCCAAAGCCCAAAAGATATAAAACCATCAATGTTATGCCTTGGTAACTAAAAATGCCTAACGCTTTTTTTTCAGGAATAATTAAAGATATTAAAATAGCATAAACGGGTAATCGTGCCGAACAGGTTGTAAAAGGAGTTACTAAAATTGTAATGAGGCGCTCCTTCCAATTTTCGATATTTCGAGTGCCCATAATTGCTGGTATTGCGCAAGCTGTGCCCGAAATCAAAGGAACAATACTTTTTCCGGACAGCCCATATTTACGCATGGCTTTATCCATCAAAAAAACAACTCGACTCATGTAGCCGCTTTCTTCAAGAATAGAAATAAATAGAAATAAAAAAGCAATTTGTGGCACAAAGAGCACAATGCCGCCAATGCCAGGAATGATGCCTTCGGAAATTAAATTGGTTAATTCGCCTTTGGGTAAATTATTTTTTGCATAAGAGGCAAAATCTGCAAAAGTACTATCAATAAAATCCATCGGAATTGTAGACCAATCAAAAATAGATTGAAAAATTAACATCAAAATTCCAAAGAAAATGACATAACCAAAAACCTTATGGGTTAAAACACGGTCTAATTTTGAGCGTAAATCAGTAGCTTTCGAAGCATCAATTATTTGCCCTATTTTTAGCGTATCATTTATAAATTGATACCTTTTTATAGTTTCTTTTTGTTGTAATTTTTTTAAATCGGCTTTACTTTTCGTAAAATTATTTTTAATTTCGTTGCGTTCTAAATTTAAAAAATTTACATCTTGCGTAATTACAAGCCACAATTTATAAAGCAATTGATTTGGAAAGGCGTGGCGTAGTTTGTCAAAATAAATTTCATCAATACTAGATGCGTTTAAGCAAGGTTTAATTGATAGCGTTTTATAAGTAAGAATTAACGTTTTTAAATAATCAATCCCTATATTTTTCCGCGAACTTACTAGTGCAATTTTGGTTTTTAATTCTCTTTCAAGATGATCAATATCAAAATCAATTCCTTTTGATTTCATTCGATCACTCATATTTATTACTAATATGGTCGGAATTTCTAAATCTTTTATTTGAGTAAAAAGCAGTAAGTTTCGCTTTAAATTTTCAACTTCGGCAACCACAACTGCAACATCAGGAAAATTTATATCTTTTTTATTTAAAAGTAGTTCAACCGCTACGTTCTCATCAATCGAACTTGCATTTAAACTATAGGTTCCTGGTAAATCAAGAATAATTGCCTTACTATTGTCAGATAATTTACAAGTGCCTATTTTTTTTTCAACAGTAATACCCGGATAATTACCTACTTGTTGTCGCAACCCTGTGAGGTGGTTAAATACCGATGTTTTGCCAGTATTAGGATTTCCGATTAAAGCAACTTTTATAATTTTATTTAACATTAACGCAATTTGTTATGTAATTCAATTTCAATTTCTTTCGCTGTTTCTAATCTAATTGCAACATGCGAATCGTTAATAGTAAAATAAAGCGGACATCCGAAGGGAGCAACCTGCACCAGCGTAACAACATTACCTGGCAAACAGCCCATTTCGAGTAATTTTAAAGGAACTTCATCGGTATTTACATCCAATATTATTCCGATTTCGCCTTTTTTGAGTTGCGCAAGCGTCATTAGATATTTTTTATTTAGATTGAATTAAAATACAAAAGTAAGCAATTGTTAGAAATAAAAAATTGTTTTTGCGGTATTTTACGACCATAATAATAAATTTGATTTGCACAGTTGCATACATAAAAACAGAAGTGACACTACTTTACCTCATCACATAAAAACAAAATATCTTCCAAAAGTTGTTTTACATTTTTAATACCTTCTTCGGTCGGACCATCTAAATTAGTACCGTCATAAAAACCTCGAACCCGTCTTTTTGAATCAATTAAAACAAAATTTTCTGTATGTACCATATCGTACATTTCATTTTGATTGCTAGTTTTTACCGCCAAATACGATTTACGAGCCATAAAATAAATTTGCTTTTTATTACCTGTTACTAAATTCCATTTGGCATCAATTACCCCTTTACGAAGCGCATAGTCTTTTAAAACCGACACCGAATCAATATCGGGCGTCACCGAGTGCGACAACAACATAACCTTAGGATTATTTTTAATTTGATTTTGCAACCAAACCATATTTGTTGTCATTTTAGGACATATAGATTGGCACGTTGTAAAGAAAAAGTCGGCAACATAAATTTTACCTTCATAATCTTTTTGGGTAACAATTTTATTGTTTTGGTTTGTAAAACTAAAATCGGCAATGGTATGGTTGTAGCCCACGTGCTGTATTGTTGAGTCAACCAATTCGGGGTTTACATCCATAGGATTATAAACAGGAAGTGTTTTTTTTGGTTTTAAAACAGAATAAAATGCAGTGAGTGTAATTGCTGAAAAAACGACAAAAAACCCGATAAAAATGCGATATTTTTTAATTGTTGCAACCATTTAATTAATTTTTACAAAAATACAAAATACAACACTAAAAATCATAAAAACCAATTTGTTTAGTAATGCTTTAAGTTTAATTTAACAGATTCATATTTTTAAATTTATAGATTTGTTTCCGAATAATTTATTTTAAGTAATAAAATAGTCAAAAGAAGTATCAATTTAATTTATTAACTAACGAAAAATTATAAATAATGAATTTACAAACCAAAGTAAAACTAGGATTGTTAGGTTTAACTTTATTTGCGGCACCGCAAGTAAATGCGCAACAAAAACAACCGGGCATCAATACCGATTTAATGGATAAATCGGTTAAACCAAATGACGATTTTTTTAAATTTGTAAACGGCACATGGCTTAAAAACACCGATATTCCAGCCGATAAGACCCGTTGGGGCAGCTTTGACGAATTGCGTCAAAAAACCGATAAAGATGCTTTAGCAATTTTAGCAAAAGCCACAAAAAGCGGAAAATATAAGTCGTCAACCGACCAAGGCAAGGCAATAAATGTATACAAATCGGTTATGGATACCGTGGCACGTAACAAAGCAGGAATCAATCCATTAAAACCGTACTTAGCGCAAATTGATGCCGTTAAAAACATACAAGATCTGCAAGCGTTACTTATGAATGCTGAAGCTAACGGTGGCGGAGCCGGATTTTTTGGTGTTGGTATTGGAGCCGACGAAAAAGACAGCAATAAAAATTCAGTAAGTGTTGGACCAGGTGGTCTCGGTTTACCAGATCGTGATTATTATGTTTCTGACGATAAAGATTCTCAAGAAAAAAGAGCAAAATACCAAATTCATGTTGCGAAAATGCTACAATTTTTAGGCGATTCGCCAGAGGTTGCACAAGCAAATGCAGCAAAGGTTTTAGCGCTAGAAATTGCAATGTCAACACCACGTTTAAATCGTGTGGAACAAAGAGACAGCAAATTACAATACAACCCTATGACGGTTGCCGAATTACAAGCCAAAATGCCAATCGTGAACTGGAACAACTATTTAAAAGGAGTTGGATTAAAAAATACAAACAATATTGTTGTAACGCAACCAAAATATATGGAGGCATTACAAACCATTTTTACCGATAATAAAATAGACCATTGGAAAGCATACATGCGTTGGATGCTACTTCGTGGAGCGTCATCACAATTATCAACCGATATTGAAACAGCCAATTGGGAGTTTTATGGCAAAGCATTAACAGGCGCTATTAAACAACGTCCCAGAGACCAAAAAGCGTTGCAAGTTGTAAATGGCGTTGCAGGCGAAGCATTAGGTAAATTATATGTTGCCGAAAAATTTCCGGCCGAAGCAAAAGTAAAAGCCAAGGCAATGATTGACAATATCATTTTAGCCTACCGGGCACGAATTGCAAATTTAGCTTGGATGGCAGAATCAACTAAAAAAAGTGCCAACGAAAAGCTAGATAAAATCACCATTAAAATTGGATATCCTGACAAATGGGAAGACTATTCTAAACTAGAAATAAAAAGTCCGACCGAAGGTGGAACTTATTTTGATAACATTGTAAACCTTGGAAAATGGAGCTGGAACAAAGATTTAGAAAAACTAAATAAACCAGTTGATAAAACCGAATGGGGCATGAGCCCACAAACTGTAAACGCCTATTATAACCCATCTTATAACGAAATTGTGTTTCCAGCAGCTATTTTGCAACCACCATTTTACGATTATAAAGCAGATGAAGCAGTAAATTATGGCGGCATAGGAGCTGTTATCGGACACGAAATTTCGCACGGATTTGATGATCAAGGAGCCTCTTACAATGCTGATGGGAACTTAATTGACTGGTGGACCGCCGACGATTTAACCAAATTTACCTCTTTAGGAACTGCCTTGGCCGACCAGTACAGCGCCTTACAACCCCTACCAGGTACTTTTGTAGATGGTAAATTTACACTTGGCGAAAACATAGGCGACTTAGGTGGCGTAAACGCAGCCTATGATGGCTTACAATTATATTTAAAAAATAAAAGAATAGGTTTAATAGATAGTTATACCCCAAACCAACGCTTTTTTATATCATGGTCAACCGTATGGAGATCAAAAATGCGCGACGAAGCATTAAAAAATCAAGTAAAAACCGATCCCCACTCTCCAGGAATGTACCGCGCCTACGTGCCATTGCAAAATGTTGATTCATTTTATCAAGCATTTGACATAAAAGAAGGCGACGGCATGTATATAGCACCCGAAAAACGTGTTAAAATTTGGTAATACTTATTTGTAAAAATATTAAAAGCGTTCAAAATTATTTATTTTGGACGCTTTTTTTATAACCGCCCACTTTGTATTAATTCGAAGCAGTACGTTTCGATTTTTTATCACAATCTGTCCCGCTCTCCTTCCAAAAAACCGCAAAAAAAATGCGGTTGTTTTTCCGTCCCATCGGGGCTAGTAAAGCAAGTTTGGATATTTATTTGGCACTCTTTTAGAAACCTTTTTTTAATTAAAGCACCATCAAGTTACAACCACGAATATCAGAATTGTCAAACCTACCCAAAACTTCAAACGATTCATTATCATATTTTTTACCTAAATCTTGCGTGGCAATAAACGAACATGAATTTACATTTGCCAAATCAATTACATTGATACCACCTGTTTTATCGTTGGCAACATAAGTAAAGGCATCTTCGGTATCGCGAATCAGTACATGCATCCAACTTGGGCATTCAAAAATACCCGAACCAAGCGAGTACGCTTGCGATAACAATTCAGTCATTCCGTACTCAGAATGAATACTAGTTACCCCAAAACCAGCGCACAATAGTTGATGTAATTCTTCACGAATCAATTCTTTTCGTTTACCTTTCATGCCGCCAGTTTCCATAACAATCGTGTTTTTTAATCGAAATTTTTGTATTTCGATTAAATCTAATAATGCATACGTTACACCTATTAAAAGCACGTTTTTACCTGCATTGTCGAGCAAAATCAACTTCTCTATTAGCTGGTCATAATTATTTAAGTAAAAGCCACTTTCGGCGTTGTTGCTCAACTTAATTAAATCAGAAACCATATAAATTAACGATGACCCTTCACGTTCAAGGTAAGAGGGAAGTACTGCCAAAATTACAAAATTTTCGATGTTTCCGTAAAATTGATTAAACGCTTGGCGGTAGCTTTGTTCATACTTTGCAACATCAGTAACAAAATGTTGACTGGTAATGACGCCAGTAGTGCCACTCGAGCTAAATGTTTGCTGCACAACATTTTGATTTGATACAATACAATGACTTTTGAAAAATTGAATTGGTAAAAACGGAATTTGGTGTAACGTCTTCACAGCTGCTTTATCTATTTTTAATAAATCGCAAAATTCTTGATACACCACGTTGTGATCGTACTGAAATCGGAATGTTTTTAAAGCAATTTTTTCAAATTGTTTTTTTGACGAAATGGTAAAAAGGTCTTGAGATAAAATCAATGGGATATTTTTTATGCAAAAGTACAAAAATAAAAAAAGCTCCAACGATAAATTGGAGCTTTGATTTTTTTGTGAAAGTATTATCTAACTACTAATTTTCTTGTAGCTGTTTTA
>JAYVGC010000025.1:0-4769 GCA_043772535.1 Flavobacterium sp.
AACGAAGACCGAGCGGAAGCCCGACGAATAGCCGAAATAGTTAAAAATACGATACGGGTGGTTAGTTGAAAGTTGCAAAAGAAAATTAGTTGAATTGAAAGCTAATCGTGAAACAACCAAGTTTATGCTTGAAAAATGTTATGCACATGAATAAATTTCGGCTTTTAGGATTTTAAAAAAAAGACTTAACTAATTTATGGTATGTATTTAAAAATTACAAAACATATTTATTTTAAAAATAGGTCTAAATCTTCAATTTGAAATATGAAAAACGTAGTTGTACTATTTAGTTTTTTAATTTATAATACCATTTACTGCCAAGACATCCGTCTCATAAAAGGGTATGTGACATTTGATGATATTCCTTTAGAAAGCGTAAATGTAAAAAATATTTCAACAAATGATTATACAGTGACTGATGGTAAAGGGATTTTTTATTTGAATTCAAAAGTAGGCGACACATTATTTTTTACTTATTTAGGAATGAAGAATTTAAAAAGAATTATAATTACTAATGATGTATTAAAGTCCACTTTATCGATTAATATGGAAGAGTATTCCACAAAATTAGAGGAGGTTGTAATTGCTGATTATTCTAAAATTAATGCAGTTTCTTTAGGCATCATTCAAAAAAAAATTAAGCCATTGACAGTAAATGAAAGAAGACTTAAGACAGCTGGAGATTTTAAACCAATACAATTGCTCGGTCTTTTGGGTGGTTCGATGCAACTTGACCCAATTTTTAATGCCCTTAATGGTAAAACAAAACAAATGAAAAAAAATATTGAGATTGAAAAAAAAGAGGCTATTTTGAATTATTTAAAAATGAATTACCATGAATATATTAAAAATGATTTAAAAATGACTAATGAAGAAGATTTAGGTCGGTTTTATTATTTTTTGGTTGATAGGAAAGACATTGTAGAAAATATTCATGATAGAAATGACTTAAAAATAAAATTTTTTTTAAGTTATGCAGTTATTGAGTATAAAAAATTATATGATAAAACGTTAGAACTTTTAGAAAAAAAATAAAGTTAAAAACTTGGTATTCTTTTAAAAAAGTTTAGCAGTAATTTGAATTGTATTTAAAATTTAGAAAGTATAACACATTGGTTGTACCGTTTGGTTGTTTACTATTTTACCATAATGTTTGGCAATTATTTTTAAACACGTTGGTCCGCAGTCTTTGCCGTCGGGTTGTTTGTAATGAGGAAATGTTGTCAAAAAAATTATTTATTAGTTTCAATAAATTCAATTGCTCGCTCTAAAACTTCATCTTTACCTTGCTGAATTCCAGCGATAGTAGCTTTAACCTTAATATCTCGTTTGATACCAATACGTTGCGTCTCGGTACCATCTGGATAATAAACTCCTTTTCCTGAAAAAGTAGTTTTAAAGGGAATTGTGATTTCATAGCTTGATATGCCGCCATCGGCGCCCGACGTTTGACTTCCTATTACTGCAGCATTTTTAATCGTTTTAAAAAACATACCGAGCCATTCTGCATGACTATGTGTAACCTCATTTACTAAAACTATAATCTTTCCTAAATATTTAGGCTTGCTTTCAACATTTAGTTGACCACCATAAGCCTTTTCATATATAAATCGTCCCGGAAATTTTGTGTCTGCATAAGTTTGCATTACAAATGTGTTAATGTTTCTTTGAAAATAAGGCGACAAATCATCTTCTGAAATGAGTGGATAATTACGAATATCAAAAATTATTGCTTTTGTGTTTTTAAGAAAACCAAACAAACTGTCTAGGTCAGTTTTTTTAATTCGTACTAAGTTAATGTAACCAATATTATTTGCAAGTATTTTAAATTTAACTTGTTTCTTTAAGTTGCGATCTCGATGAAAGTCATGTGCACTGTACAATGAAATTGTATTTATTTTTCTTGTTGAGTTTCGTAAAAACTCAATTTCAATTTTCTGGTTTACAAATGGGCTGATTTTGTATGTTAAAGCTTCTAAATACGCCGAATAATTTGAACTTGGAGTTGATTTTTTATTTTCATTAATAAAATCGGTAATAATAGTTTTGTCAATTCTTTCAATTGCATCTCCTAATTGTATATCATCTGCGGCAGCTAGCGAGTCATTTAAAATTTTTGTTATTACTAATTTGTTGTCAATAAATTTATATAAAGCAGGTATGAAATAGCTTCCAAATTCTGGCTGACCTTCAAACTCTGGAAAATAGGATGCATGTCCGTCGTTAATTCGAACTACTATATTTGTTATCGCATTATGAAAATCTTTTTCTGATTGTACATTAATAAATTCAGGAATTGCATCTATTAATGCCTTATCCCAATTAACATCCATTAAATACTTGTACGGATGAAAATAATTAATTACGTTCCAATATTTAAAAAGAGTCAATAAACGAAGGTTTAGATCCGTCCATTTACTATCTCTTTGCCTTAGTTCATTTTGAATTATTACTGGGCCAGCAATGCCTTTATCGAAAGGAACACTAACATAAAATTGTTCACCCTGCCAGCGATTATTTCTAATATATTTTAATTTATTTGATAAATTAGTAGAAAATAAATTAGAGTTAGTTAGCCATTTTAAGTCTAAATTTTTATAAAAATAATGTATTGAATCACTATCTTTTATTGGCGAAATACTACTTATTTTGCCAAGTTTATCTATCCAATTTTCTATCACTAATGAAAATTCCTGTTTATTTTTTGCCTCATTAATTTTAGGCAATATATTAACTAGTTCATTATCCCAATTAAACTTACCACTGGCAACCTCGGGATGATAGTATTTTAAAAAGCCCCAAACTTTGCAAGTTAATACTAGTTTATCAACATCTTTTAATGCAACTTCCGCTACTGAATTTTGTATTGAAAACAAGAAATAAACTATGATAATATTTTTCATAAAATTGAAGTGGTATGTTTTAAATGATTAAAATAACATTTTGCAATATAAACCCATTTTAATATCATTTCTTAAAAACTTAATTATTTATCTTCATTCTTTACATTTTGTGGCAAGCTATTCAGGCCAATACATCTCCTTTTACGGTTTACTTTTTTAAGATCTGAAAAATTAAATAAATATTCAGCATAGATAATTTCTCGTTTATTTTCGTGTTCATGTCGTTCTATCATTGTTGCATATTCTGGTTTTTTATAAATATCAAATAAAGTATCATAAAAAAAAGCGATTCCCGATAAACCTGATAAAAAACCAATTCTATCATCATATTTAAAATTTTGCCATATTTGGTCTTCAATTTTATTAATATTTTTATTCACAAACATTAAATTCATTTTTACTCATTTCTAAATTTAGTAGATTATTTTTCCAAAATTCAATATTTTCTGTAAAAGGATTACTATCTACTAATTTTGAGATTGGACGCTTAATAACTTCAATATCATTAGTACTAGTTTCAAGTGATTTTATTGTTCTTGTTAAATATATTTTATTAACACTTTGATTAATATCATCTGTGTTATTCGGCGTGAATACACTTTTATCGATTTCAATTAAGTTATCTATAAAATAGTAATTGGCATTTTTTTTATAAGTTGCGACTATTTTATGTGTGGCATTAAAAATTCGTTTATCTTTTGTTTCTGATGAATTTCTAATAACACAATGTTCATATTTTAACACCGCGAAATCATCTACATTAATTAATAAATAGCCTGCTGACTTTTTGGGAGCAGGATATCCAAATCCGGTAGAATATGATCTTGGCGAATTATTTTCGAAACTTATTTTGTAAACGGTGTTGTCATTATAACTTATTTTGCCTTCATTTTTTAAATTATACAAATTTGTTCGATACAGCACATTTGATTTACTTAAAATCAAATCCTTATTGAATAAAATTCCTAAACCATATTTATCGGTATAATAATATTCGCCTGTTTTATTTTTAATATTTCTCAACTGTTTTATTTCAGCATATATATTTGAATCTGGACTTTCAGAGCCTTTCATACCACTTGGCTGATACGTTTTAATAATTGCTTGTGTATTTATTGAACTTTCTTCATTTTTATTAAATTCTGTTTTAAAATAAAAGTCCTGATTAAAAGCATTTTGATAATAATTTTTTTCGATAAAATTTCTTGCATTTATTACAATATCTTTTGCTGATAATTTGTATTTATTTGAAACACGTACTTCACTTAATAAAATTGCTTCATTTTTTTGTTTTTTTAATTTAATATTTAAAAAAAAATTATTCAAACGAATTAAATCTCCAATAGATATGGTATCCGAAATATAATTTGGTGCAGAGACGATTATTGTTTTAACTAATAGTTTTTTTTCTAAAGTTAATTTGAAAGTACTATTCTTGTTTGCCAAAATAGTTACATCTGAACCTTTAATAGTTATTTCAGCATTCGAAATTGGAGAATTGTCTTTTGAGTCAGATATTTTTCCTGTAATTTTATAACTAATGATTTTATTAGTTATAAAATCACTTTTTTCGTACGTTCGGATTTTTGGAGGATAGGATTTTTTAATAAATAACAAAGCATCAAAACTGTTATGCCACACATTTTTAAAAGGAATATTACCTAAAATTGAAGAATAAAAAGGATTAGCATCAGTTATATCAAATTCAAAAAAAGCTTTGCTAGAATGGGATAATTTATTTTCAATACTGTTAACTGGCGGAGTTAAAATTGGTGTTGGTTTGTTATTTCCGACCAACCCAAAATCACCTTCATAAGATGAAAATGCAATAGAATATATTTTTTCTTTAAAAAAATCTTTTAAAAA
>JAYVGC010000026.1:0-12261 GCA_043772535.1 Flavobacterium sp.
CGGTTTTTAATGAAGCAAAAAGCACTTTGACGGAGCAGTTTAATGCCAATTGTTACAAGATGAAAATCAATCTATACTCCTCAATTTCAATTTTTTAAAAATATAATTAACTTTTGTTGCAAATCATCATTATTGTTTATTTTTTAAATTTTTTTCATGTAATTCAAGAATCGACGTGATGTACAATTCTTTGGCTTCATCTACTGATAGATGACTTATTTGCATCCAGGCATTAGTTTTAAAAGCATTCCGTAAGTCATAAATTGGTGAAATTCGAGTATCGATTGTGCCAAAAGTAGCTTGTTTATAAAATGCATATAAACGCAATTGCACATCTTGCGGTAACGACTCTTGGGTCATTGTGTTTGCAATTTGTACTGCTTTTTCAAATCGATTTTCTAAATCTTCGTTCATTTATTTTAGTGCGATAATTGTTTTTCCTCCAATGGCTACTTCATTCAATTTTACATTTATTTTTGTACCTAATGGTAAATATAAATCAACACGCGAACCAAATTTTATAAAACCAGCGTCTTGCCCTTGCACGACATGCATGCCAACTTCTGCATAATTTACAATTCGTCTTGCCAACGCGCCCGCAATTTGTCGGTACAAAATTGCACCAAATGAAGCATTTTCAATCACAATCGTTGTACGCTCGTTTTCGGTACTTGCTTTTGGGTGCCATGCCACTAGGTACTTTCCTGGGTGGTATTTACTAAAATTAATCTTGCCACTCATAGCATATCTTGTAACATGAACATTTATAGGCGACATAAAAATAGAAACTTGCAATCGTTGGTCTTTAAAATATTCTGCTTCAAATACTTCTTCAATTACTACAACCTTACCATCAACGGGTGCAATAATATGATTGTCATTTAATTGCGTGATGCGCTGTGGGTTTCTAAAAAATTGTAAAACGGTTACAAGTAGTGCTAACGCTAAAAGCTGGACAGTTTTTTGTAACCAAAAAATTGGAATAAAGTAATCTGCCAACACAACTGTGGCAATCATCAGTAAAATAGAAATAAAAATAATTTTAGAACCTTCTTTATGAAACATAATATAAAATTTGATAAAATAAATAAATAAATGGGGCAACAAAGATAACACTATCCAACCGATCTAAGATTCCTCCATGACCAGGCATTATTGTACCGCTGTCTTTTACGCCAGCAATTCGTTTGAATTTCGATTCAATTAAATCACCTATAGTTCCGAAAACGCCAACTAATAGTGCTGTTATCATCCATATTAATGCTGATTTGTTTTTAAAACTTTCTATTGGATGGATATAAAATTTTGAAATTAGAAGTCCTGCAATAATCGCAAAAACTAAGCCCCCAATAAATCCTTCGACCGTCTTTTTAGGTGAAATGCGCTCTAACAATTTAGTTTTTCCTATAGACTTTCCTACAATATATGCAAAGGTATCATTTGTCCAGATAATAATAAAGATTCCAGTAATTATTTTTGGATTGTAGTTGTTATTTTCTCCAAACGGAATTTTTGCTAAAATTATAAACGGAAAAATGATATATCCTATTAAAAAATCGGCTTTGTTAAAAATAGTTAATTCGGTTTTTGAATCATTAAATAAAAATAATATCGCCCTGACTGATACATATAATGTGATTACTAAAAATATAATTTCGTATGATCTCAATATAATTCCATTCGTAAATAGTGCGTAGCTATAACCCATAAATAATGCTGCTGCCACAGTTATTGGTACTATTTTATTAATAGTAAGTAAACTACTAAATTCGTATACGGCAACAATTAAAAAAAATCCAAATAAAACAAAATAAGTAATTACGTTGTAATGTATACAAAGTAGTAATAATACGATATACACTGTGCCCGAAATAGCTCTTTTTAAAGTTTCGTTCATCTTATAAATCCTCTAAAAGCAATAAATATAGGTTTTTTGCACTACTACCATACGTAAGAAAATCTTCTTCTTCTACTTTCGCGAAATATTTTATCGCCGTAATATTGCTTGGATAATTCGTCGTGTATTTTTTTCGAATAATTTGTAAACTATCTCCTTTTGAAAGTGCAATTTGGCTTGTTGTAGCAAGTATTATTATGTTCGTTGTAAGTTCATTTGGTTTATAATGTTTAATTTGGTTTGACGAAAAAAGAATCCCACCTTCTTCAGCAATTAAACTTTCACAACTTGCAAACAAAAATTGTGGATTTTTGACTGCATCAAAGTTGATTTTATTTTCTATTAAAATAGAGAATAACTTGGGTTCGTAACAATTTGCTTCACTTTCAAACCAATCGTTTTCTTCTAAAATATTTTCAAATTGTTCTTTGACTTCAAGTAGATTATCACAATAAATGAACTTACCACCGTTTTTTTTAAAATTATGCGTAAAAAGCTCATCTACAGGCAACAATTGTTGTTGCGAATCGCTGAACTCTCCGACAGTATCATGTTCAGGTGAGTTAGTTGCGGCACCAAATATTTTTTTAAAAAAACTCATTATTAGTTCAAATTTAGTAGTTAAATTTTGAAAACTGTCAAAGATAAAAATTCTTAACTCAAAAACAGCTTTTTAAGTTAAGAATTTTTAAATTTTATGTATAAACATTACACCGTTGCTGCAATCTCCGCTTCTTTCTCAAAAGGTCGTTTTCCAAAAATAGTTTCTAAATCATCTTTAAAAATAACTTCTTTTTCAATTAAAATATCAGCTAAAAGTAAAAGTTTGTCTTTATTTTCTTTTAAAATTTGAATCGCTCTTTGGTACTGTCCTTCAATTAAATCTGAAATTTCTTTGTCAATAATTATTGCAGTACCTTCTGAATAAGGTTTACTAAAATTATATTCATTTTGACCTGATGAGTCATAATACGTTACATTTCCAAGTTTTTCATTTAATCCGTATACCGTTACCATTGCTCGGGCTTGTTTGGTTACTTTTTCTAAATCAGATAATGCACCAGTCGAAATTTTATCAAAAACTACTTTTTCTGCCGCGCGACCTCCCATGGTTGCACACATTTCGTCAAGCATTTGATCAGGTCGAACTATTAACCGCTCTTCTGGTAAATACCATGCAGCTCCTAAACTTTGTCCTCTTGGAACTATTGTAACTTTTATCAGAGGTGCTGCATGCTCAAGCATCCAACTTACCGTTGCATGGCCTGCTTCATGAACTGCAATTGCACGTTTTTCTGAAGGAGTAACTATTTTATTTTTCTTTTCCAGACCGCCAACTATTCGGTCAACAGCATCTAAAAAATCTTGCTTATCAACTGCGGTTTTATTATTTCGGGCAGCTATTAAAGCAGCTTCGTTACATACATTTGCTATATCAGCCCCTGAAAATCCTGGAGTTTGTTTTGATAAAAACTCGGTATCTAAACCTTCTACTTTCTTTAAGGGTTTTAAATGTACTTCAAAAATTTCTTTACGTTCTTTAACGTCTGGTAAATCAACGTATATTTGTCTATCAAAACGGCCTGCTCGCAACAATGCTTTATCTAACACATCGGCGCGATTTGTTGCGGCGATTACGATAACGTGTGTATTAGTTCCAAAACCATCCATTTCTGTAAGTAGTTGATTTAAAGTGCTTTCACGTTCATCATTTCCGCCAGACATGCTATTTTTGCTCCGTGCTCGACCTACGGCATCTATTTCATCAATAAAAATTATCGCTGGTGACTTTTCTTTTGCTTGACGAAATAAATCTCGTACTCTTGACGCTCCTACACCTACAAACATTTCAACAAAATCTGAACCTGATAGCGAAAAGAAGGGTACATTGGCTTCGCCAGCAACAGCTTTGGCAAGTAACGTTTTGCCCGTTCCTGGAGGTCCTACAAGTAACGCACCTTTTGGAATTTTACCCCCTAACACGGTGTATTTTTCTGGATTTTTTAAAAATTCTACAATCTCTTGTACTTCTTCTTTGGCTCCTTCTAATCCCGCCACGTCTTTAAAGGAGGTTTTTGTATCGTCTTTTTCGTTAAATAATTTAGCTTTCGATTTTCCAATACTGAATATTTGACCTGCTCCACCAGCTCCGCCTGACATTCTGCGCATAATAAACAACCATATCCCTAGGATGATGATTAACGGTAATGCGTCAAAAAAGTACTGAATCCAATCGCTTTTAGGTTTAAAATCGTAATCTTTTAATTTGCCCTCGGTGGCCGCTTTTGATAGTTTGTTTTGAAAAATCTCATCATTTCCAATGTCAAATACAAAATGAGGACCTTTATTAGTTTTTCCTTGTGCGTCAATTGCTACTTTTGTAAATTGTTTTTCTTTCAATGCGGCTGCCGTTAAATAGGCCTCGCCATCCGTTTTATTAAATACATTTACATTTTCAATTTTACCCGAATTTAATAAATTATCAAATTTTGATGAAGAAATTTTAGTCGGTTCAACAAAATTAACTCCCTTAAAATAAGTTAATCCTACAAAAATAGAAAATACTACTCCATAAACAATCCAAGGAGTAAATTTGGAATTAGTTGGTTTTTTTTCGTTTGCCATTTTATTTTTTAGTGAATTTTAAATATTTGCAATTTTAGTTATTTTAGCATCGCCCCAAAGTCCTTCAATGTTGTAATATTCTCGAATTTCTTTTTGAAAAACATGCACAACAATACTGACGTAGTCCATTAAAACCCATTCTGCATTATCGGTTCCTTCAACATGCCACGGTTTGTCTTTTAATTCTTTCGAAACTACTTTTTGAATCGAGTTTACAATTGCATTTACCTGTGTGTTTGAAGTTCCGTTACAGATAACAAAGTAGTCACATACAGCAGTTTCTATGGCGCGTAAATCTAAAATTTCAATATCATTTCCTTTAACTTCTTCTATTCCTTTTAAGATGTTTGCTAACAAAACATCTGTATTTTCTACGTTCTTTACCATTTAATTTTTTATAATTTACAAATGTACCAAATTTTGTGCTTATTTTTGAACCTTAACACAACATTAAATATAGTTTACTGAAACAAAAGCAATTTTACGGGTTCATTTCACTTTAACTGCTGTAAAATCTAATTTATAATATTAATTTAAACTCTGATAACACTACTATGTCTTATTCAATTATCAAACTAGATGCCATAGATTCAACAAATGATTTTTTAAAAGATTTGGGTCGAAGCAGAATGCTTGATAACTTTACAGTTGTTTGTGCTACAAGACAAACCAAAGGCAAAGGTCAAATGGGTGCAAAGTGGGAGTCAGAATCAGGTAAAAACATAACTGTTAGTATTTTAATTAAAAATTTAATTACTAATATTGCTGATATTTATGTTGTAAATATTGCCATTGCGCTGAGTATTATAGCTGTTTTAGAACAGTTTAAAATAGATAATTTAGCTATAAAATGGCCTAACGACATAATGGCAGGTAGTAAAAAAATTGGTGGTATTTTAATTGAAAATAGTATCAAAGCTGACAAAAATATTGAATCTGTTGTCGGTATTGGTTTGAACGTGAACCAGGTTATTTTTTACGATTTGGTGAAAGCCACCTCGATGGCACTTATTTTGGGTCATGAAGTTAATTTGGATATAATTATTGCTAAAATTGTAACCGAAATACAATTTAATTATAATAATATTGTAGCCCATAAAGAGTACGATTTATGGTTGTTGTACCACAAAAACTTATTTAAAATAAATGTTCCGATTGCTTTCGAAAATACCCGTAAACAACAATTTATGGGAATTATACAAGGCGTTACGAAGACGGGTAAACTGCAAGTGTTGGATGATAATGATGCTATTAAATTGTTTGGAATTAAAGAAATAAAAATGCTATTTTAATTTGTCTCCTAGTGCTTTTTGAAATTGTAATGTGGCTCTATTAAGTTACATTATTTTTTATAATGTGCATTTATATTTTTCTTAACCGCTGTTTTGCCGAAAGTTATTGGCATACAAATAACAAGGTTTTGTACCATAGCCTTAACAAAACATTTTAAATTGCAATATGTGTTTATGTGTTGATGTTATGATTAATATAATTTTTTAAATTTTGCATGATTTGATTCACTCATTATACTATACACTTTTTCGTAAATATCTTCTGCAGATGGTTTTGAAAAATAATCACCATCAGTGCCATAAGCAGGGCGATGTTCTTTAGCAGTTAAGGTTTGGGGTGCCGAATCTAGATATTTGTAACCATTTTGTATCTCAATAATTTGTTGTAAAATGTAGGCACTTGCCCCGCCTTGAACGTCTTCATCTATGATCAACAAGCGGTTTGTTTTTGCCACACTTTTCGCACAATCTTTATAAATGTCAAATGGTAAAAGCGATTGAATATCAATAACTTCGCAGTCAATACCAACATTCATTAGTTCTATGGCAGCTTGCTCAACTAATCTTAAGGTTGAACCATATGAAACCAATGTAATGTCTTTTCCAGGTTTTAAAATTTCAACTACACCAATTGGAGTTTTAAATGAGCCAAAATTAGTTGGTCTTTTTTCTTTTAATCGGTAGCCATTTAAGCATTCTATAAGTAAAGCTGGCTCATCTGTTTCTAAAAGGGTGTTATAAAAACCAGCAGCTTTTGTCATATTTCTTGGCACTAAAACGTGTATGCCGCGAATTGCATTTATAATCATACCCATTGGTGAACCTGAGTGCCAAATTCCTTCCAATCGATGTCCGCGAGTACGAATAATTAGGGGTGCTTTTTGCATTCCTGCGGTGCGGTATTGCAATGTTGCAAGATCATCACTCATAATTTGTATGGCGTACAATAAGTAATCTAAGTATTGAATTTCGGCAATAGGTCGTAAACCTCGCAGTGCCATTCCTATGCCTTGCCCAATTATTGATGCCTCACGAATGCCAACATCGGCTACCCTCAAGTCACCATATTTTTCTTGCATTCCCTCCAAACCTTGGTTCACATCTCCAATATTGCCGGCATCTTCGCCAAAAATAACCACCTCGGGATACTTTGAAAAAATAGCATCAAAATTATCTCTAATAATTATTCGACCATCTACCTCTTCAGATGAATCATCGTATATCGGTAACATTTCTTTTACAGAAAATACATTATTTAAAGTTTCTGAATATAAATTTGAACTAAATTTTGGTTGAATACGGTTTGTATATTGGAGAATCCAATTGCCTAATTTGTGATGATTTTCGTTATTCACAATTTTACGCAATAATATGCGCGCAGCGCTTAAAATTTCTTTACGAATTGGCTCTTTTAAACTATTTAATTCGCTAATTACTTCATCAATAATAGGTTTGTTTTCGCCGTTTTGTGCTAGTTCGTTTAATAAGTGTACTAATTCGTGGCGCTCATTTTTCATCGGATTTGTAAATGAAACCCACGCTGCTTTTTTTGCTTCTAAAACCTCTTTTTTTGATTCTAATTCTATTTTAAGTAATTCTTCATTAGTAGCAAAATTATTAGAAATCAACCAATTACGCATTTGTGTTAGGCAATCAAATTCGACTTCCCAAGCCAATCGTTGTTCATTTTTATAGCGCTCATGGCTTCCGGATGTAGAGTGTCCTTGTGGTTGCGTAAGTTGTTGTACATGAATCAAAACTGGAATATGTTGCACTCTAGCAATTGCCGCCGCTTTTTCATAGGTTTCGACCAATGCGGGGTAATCCCAACCATTTACAACAAATATTTCATATCCATTATTAAGTTCGTCTCTTTGAAATCCTTTTAAAATTTCTGATATATTTTCTTTGGTTGTTTGATGTTTTGCGTGTACAGAAATTCCATAATCATCATCCCAAACGCTCATAACCATTGGTACTTGTAAAACTCCGGCTGCATTTATTGTTTCAAAAAATATTCCTTCAGATGTTGATGCGTTTCCAATTGTGCCCCATGCTACCTCATTTCCGTTGATTGAAAAATCAGTTTTGCTTTTTAAATCGGGTAAATTTCGGTACATTTTTGATGCTTGTGCTAATCCCAATAATCTTGGCATCTGTCCGCCAGTTGGTGAAATATCTGCACTAGAGTTTTTTTGATTGGTTAGATTTTTCCAATTGCCGTTTTCATCTAATGATTGCGTTGAAAAGTGACCGCCCATTTGACGACCTGCACTCATTGGATCAAAATTTAAATCGGTATGACCATAAAGCCCTGCAAAAAACTGCTCCATTGATAAAGCTCCTATTGCCATCATAAAGGTTTGATCACGATAATATCCTGAACGAAAATCACCATTTTTGAATGCTTTTGCAAGTGCCAATTGTGGTACTTCTTTTCCGTCGCCAAAAATACCAAATTTTGCTTTACCAGTTAGTACTTCTTTTCGACCCAAAAGACTACATTCTCTACTAATTGACGCTATTTTATAATCATTTAATACTTCGGTTTTAAAGTCGTTAAATGTAATTTCGGTTTTTCGATCAAATGCTATCATAATGATAAAGACTTATATTTATGTAACAAATTTAATAAAAAAATAGATTACTTTATAGTCTTGCTAAAAATTAAATTTCATTATATGTAATTCTCTATATTGATTTTTATTTTTTTATGAATTATATATAACGAAAAAGCCAATTATTAATATAATTATCAATAATTGGCTTTGTATTAAGGTATTTTTTTTAAAAAGAATATTTTACTGCAATATAAAAATTTCGTCCTGGGGCGTTAATTCCTGATGAAAAAGTACGGAATTGAGTGTCTAAAATATTTTCAACTCCTGTAAATAGAGTTACTTTTTTTATTAGTGGTACAGAGGCTTTGAAATTGTAGGTCTGCCATGCTGGTGAACCGTCTTTGGTTGCATAAATTTGATTGTCTTCGCCACCAGCATTAAATTGGTCAATTGGTTTTTTACCATTAAAAAGCATGAACAAGTCGGTTCCAAAATAGTTGTTTGTATAACTTATTCCTATTTTACCGTATAAGGGCGAAATATGATCTAAAGGGCTTTGCGATTTATCGTCATTAATAATGCGTCCGACAGCATAATTTATTGTGCCATCAAAATGAAATTTATTTGTAAAGTTAATTCTCATTTTTGTTGAAATTCCAGTTATAAAAGCATTTCCTTTGTTCTGATTTGCAATTACTTGACTCGTAACGCCAGCATACGTAATGGTTGATTGTCCATTAAATAAAAATTTATCGGTTACAATTGCATTTGTGAATTTGGTATAAAAAAATGTGTTTTCTAGTTCAAATGCTTTCGTTTCAATTTTGAATCCTGCATCTCCTGTAATGGTTTGTTCAGGCTTTAAATCAAGATTAGGAACTACTAAGAGTCCGCCTGTCGATTCAAAAACTTTCGACAAATCGTCTACATTAGGCACGCGGTAACCTGTGCTTAGATTTCCTATTATCGAAAAATAGTCAGATGTTTTATAAACCATTCCTGTCGAAAAGCTATACGTATTGTTTTTTTGGACTACAGTATCGAAGGGTAATTTTAAAAAACTATTATCGGCAATTGTACTTTTTAATGTGGCATAACCAAAGCGACCGCCAGCATTCCACGAAAAATTATTGCTTACATCTTGGTTGTATGATGCATAAATTTCTGCTTTTAAAGTATTATTATCTCCGTTAGGATACCTGCTTATTATTGGGTTTTCGATGCCAGTATTTATATTATTTGAAGAAGCAGTTGACTTTAAATTATCGTAAACAGTATTTATACCATAGTATAGGGTGCTTTTCGTGAATTTTTTTTGCAAATCAAAATCAATCGAAAACATATTTACTTTTTCTATTCTATTTTGTAAATTATAGTTTTTAAAATTTCTATTATGACGACTTTCCTCTAAATTTTGATAGGTTGTCATTAATTTAAAGTCACTTCCAAAAAAAGCATTTTCCTTTGATAAAGTGTAGTTTGCAAAGAGTCTTTTTTGTGGACCATAATACCACTCAGCAACTTTCAAACCTGCCGAATTGGTTTCTGTTAAGCGATCATATCGTGGTATATTTGTTGAGTTACTAAACTGAAAATTCATTTCGTGTTTAAAATTAGATGCCGATGCATATAAAAATTTCTGAAGTATACTATATTGCTTATAGCCAGAAGGGTTTTGCGAATAGTTGTCAGTATTTGTAATAAGTACATCGGTTCCGTTTATATTTTCGATGTATGAATTTCTAATGCCGAAAAATTCATTACTACCGTTTTGAGATTTTCCCATTGTCAAATCGCCAAAATCGTTAAATGAAACGGCGGTTAATGAAGCAAAATTTTTAGAGGCATAATTTAAATCAAAACCAACATATTTTTCGTTATTGACCGTTGAGTATCTGGTATTTATGGTGCCACTAAATTTATTTGTGCTTGTACTTAAAAGTTTTGCCTTTTTAGTTGTAAAATTTACTGCACCGCCAAGGGCATCACTACCAAAAAAAGTAGAACCTGAACCGTAAAAAACATCTACATTTTCTAAAATATTTTGATCAATTGTGATTGCATTTTGTAAATGTCCGCCACGAAAAATCAAATTATTTTGACGAACGCCATCTATAAGTAGTAAAATTCTGTTAGATTCGAAACCTCTAATAACTGGGCTTCCACCACCTTGTTGCGATTTTTGAACAAATAATTTACCTGAATTTTGAAGTAAATCGGCAGTACTTTGACTGTTTTGAAACTCAATTTGCTTGTGGTTTAAAGATTCTACTTCTTGCGAAATAGTACTTTTTTTCTTTTTGAATTTCGGAAAATTAACCTCTACCTCATCAAGCGTAGTGGTTGAATTAGTTTGATTTTTTGTTTGCCCGAAACCCATAGTCGCAAAAGCAAAAAATGCTAAAATAAATTTTTTCATTTTTAATGTATTTTATAAATATAATTTTATGTATAATTAATTATAATTTTATTGTTTAAATTCTCTTCAAAATAATACCTGTATTTAGACGCACTGCGGTGTTTTATAAATTTAAACGCAGGAGCTATTTTAATCATTTTTTGAATACTTTTTATTTCAAAAAATGATTATCACAAACGGCACATCCCATAAAATTTAAAGTATTATAGTGCTTAAAAGTACATCAGAGAACAAATATTTATGTAATGGGTGGTTTGTGTGAAAAGAACAGAAACGAGTTTTCCCAAAATAGCACAATTTCATTAGAAATCGAGTCTTTTGGTTTTTTAAATAAAGCATTTTTGGTCGATTTCAAAATTTCATACTTAGCAAAAAAAGTACTATTTTTTTTGGTTTTCTCTTTTTTAGATGCTTTTTGGTTTATTGAAATTTTTACTATTTTTTCAAAACGATCTTTTATTAGTATTGCCGTAGTAATGCCTTTATTGTGAACTACGTTTTTTACGTCGTAGTAGTCATTTTTATAAAAAATTTCTTTTTTGTTGTATAATTTATTCCATTGCTTTGTAGCAATCTCAATAGTTTCTGAACTTTGTTTTTCAGCTACTATATAGTTACGCCGTAAATTGTTACAATTTTCTATAAACGATTCTGTTAGTAATAGCGGTGAAACTATACCAAAGAGAACTGCAAATACTACAATAAAAATTTTATTTTTCAAAAAAATATTTTTTGCGAATATAAGGCAATTACTTTAATTTTTTATTTATTAGATGTTAAAACCATTTTCTAGTAAATAATCCAAGCAAAGTATTTGGGTTAAAGGCCACTACAAATCGAATTTTTTCTTGATAATTTTTTTGCCCAATTTCGAAACCATTCGTGGATTGAATAGGAAAATAAAGTTCAAAATAATCGGGAACTAAATTTAAACGAATTCCACTATCATATAAAAAACGGGTGGTTGCAATTTTGTTTTGCATTAGTCCGATATCTCCGTAAATTTCGACCCAATTCCAAATGTTAAAACTAGCATTTACGGTAGTTAAAAATTTATCGGACGAGGGATTTATTATCTTTGATTTAAATCCTCCCTCGGCAGTTACATATTCTTGACTTAATAGTCCTTTACTTTCTGATCGTCCTAAATAGTTGTAATCAAACAAGTAATCTGTGGGGCGATCAAGTGCACTGTTAAAAAAACTTGAATTGGTTGAATTATATAAAAACAAGCTGGCATAAAAACGTAAATTTATTTGGCGGTTGTTGTTAAATAGCCGTCGGTATGTGAAATCTATATTTAATTTTCCAAAATTACTTGCTATTTGAACATCGCTATTATACGCTACGGTTTTTGAGATTTCGGGTTTTGATTTCCCATATCGTACATTAAAAACAGAATAACTTCCATCAAATGAATTAGTTACAAAATCACTTTTTTGACGATTTAAAAATATTTGACGAACA
>JAYVGC010000027.1:0-36611 GCA_043772535.1 Flavobacterium sp.
ACCGTAAAAATTATTCAAGATCTTGAAAATAGTGGTGTCGATTTAATCGAAATTGGTTTACCTTTCTCCGATCCGTTAGCCGATGGACCTACAATTCAAGCAAGTTCAACAGCTGCTTTAGAAAACGGAATGACCACAAAATTACTTTTTGAACAACTGTGTACCATCCGCAAAAGCGTTTCAATTCCGTTGATAATTATGGGATATTTCAATCCTATCTTTCAATATGGCGTTGAAAATTTTCTTCAAAAATGTCAAGAAATTGGAATTGACGGACTTATAATTCCTGATTTACCAGCCAGCGTATACGCAAATGAGTATAAAGAAATATTTGAAAAGTATGCTATTTTAAATATTTTTTTAATCACGCCTCAAACTTCCGACAAGCGCATTCGTTATATTGATAGTATTTCGAGTGGCTTTATTTATATGGTGTCGTCCGCTGCCGTTACCGGAAATTCGGATGGATTTGGAACAGTACAGGAAAATTATTTCAAAAGAATTAACGACCTAAATTTAAATAATCCTCAAATTGTAGGTTTTGGTATTAACAACAAAGCAACTTTTGAACAGGCTACAAAATTTGCGAAAGGAGCAATTATAGGCTCAGCTTTTATTAAAAATTTAGCTGAAAATGGTGTGAAATCTATTTCAAATTTTATAAACCACCTTAAATAAAAGTCACTTTTTTGGCTGCATATAATAGAAATTAATTCGTAACTAATAAATAAAACGTAAGATAAACTGTTTTACGTTTTATTTCTTAACTCTTTGTCTTTTGGCTTCAAATATTAATATTGCTGCTGCAACCGAAACATTCATTGAGTCTATCTGACCTTCCATTGGAATTATAATATTCTGTGTTGCATTATCACGCCAAATTTGGGTCAATCCGTGTGCCTCACAACCTACAACTAGTGCAGTAGGCGAATTAAAATTTTGGGAAAAATAGGGCGTTGCGTTTTGTAAAGTCGCGCTAAATATTTGAATTTTATTAGTTTTTAAAAACGATATTGCGTCTTGTGATGATACATTTACAACTTGGTTTGTAAATAGGCAACCCACACTTGACCTCACGGTATTTGGGTTGTACAAGTCTGTTTTAGAATCTACAATTAATACTGCATCAATATTTGCTGCGTCGGCAGTACGAAGCATTGCTCCTAAATTACCTGGTTTTTCAATGGCTTGCACCACCAAAATTAACGGATTTAAAGGCAATACTAAATCTGATAAACCATAATTTTTTATTTTAGCCACAGCAATTATTCCTTCCGTTGAGTCACGGTAGGCTAATTTTGCAAATACTTCTTGACTTATTTCAATTAATTCAGTGTGTTTTGGTATGAATGTTGCAACCTCAGATTCTGAAATTATTTCGGGCAAAAAAAGTACTTTTTCAAGTTGATAATGACCCTTTAGTGCTAATTCAATTTCACGTTTACCTTCAATCAAAAAAGTGCCAGATGCTTTTCGTGCTTTTGATTTATCTTGAATTTGCAGTAACGATTTGATGAGTGTATTTTGAACAGAAAAAATTTGTTTCATTGCACGGTGACTATATCTTATTGGCAAATATACTAGATTTTATTGATTAAAATTTTACAATAATCCACGAGCTTTTATTTCTAAATACTTATTGATTGTATCTAATGTTAAATTTTGGGGCTGTGTTACTATCGAATAAATACCAAATTTTTTGAGTTCATTGACTATCATTTTTTTTTCAAAAAGAAATTTTTCGGCAATTACTTTGTCATAAATTTCTTGAATATTATCTGATTTTTTGGTTGTAATTTGAAATAGTTCTGTATTCTCAAAAAAGACTACTACCAATAAATGATTTCTCGCAATTCCTTTTAAATATGGCATTTGTCGATGTAAACCTTCAAGAGTTTCAAAATTTGTGTACAAAATCACGACACTTCTTTGATTGATATTCTTTTTTACATCAGCATATAAACGAGAGTAATCACTTTCAAAAAAATCGGTTTTAATATTGTACAAATTTTCTAAAATGAGCTGCATTTGCGCTGTTCGTTTTTCGGCAACAACTCTGTTTTCGACATTTTTTGAAAATGAAAAAACACCTACTTTATCTTGCTTTTTAACTATCACATTAGATAAAACTAGGGTTGAATTAATTGCATAATCAAGTAAACTCATACCATTGAAAGGCATTTTCATGGTGCGCCCTTTATCTATGGCTACGTATACATTTTGCGATTTTTCGTCTTGAAATTGATTGACCATAAGGCTGTTTTTTTTTGCCGTTGCTTTCCAATTTAGAGTTCTTACATCATCGCCGGCAACATATTCTTTAATTTGTTCAAACTCCATCGTAGGTCCAATACGACGCACTTTTTTTATTCCATATTGAAATAATGTATGTGAAAACGCCAATAAATCATACTTTCTAAGCTGCATAAATGACGGGTATGTGGGTACCATTTCATTTTTACTGAACGTAAATCTTTTAGAAATTAAACCTAAAGGTGATGAAACGTAGAGATTTAAATTTCCAAATAAATATGCCCCGCGAGTGGTTGGTCGCAAATAATATCGAAAATCGTCAGCGGTACCTTTTAAAATTTTACGATTTATTTCGAAATTTCGTATTTGAAATTGTACTGGTATTTCGTCAATAATTTTAACATGAATAGTAAAAGTATAATAATTTTTAATTGAAATTATTATTGCATTATCATCACCATTTGAGAACTTGTCGGGTACTGTGCGCTGACCAAAAATATTTTTTTTAGGGGTGAATACGAGTAAAATATCAATAGTAAAAATACTAACCAGAATAAAAAACAAATACGTGATGACAGTTAATAAAAATGGAAAAATAAAAGCAATAATAAAAAACCCGACTAATCCGATTAGGCAGAAAAAAAACAAATTGTTGATATATAAGTTTTTAAGCATTTAGATGTTAACCGTTTTTTATATAAATTTTTACATAGTCACTAATCGAGAATTGATATTTATCGAGGTATTTCGATGCTATCAATAATTTGACTAATTATTACAATCGCACTAAGCCCCTCCATTTCACGTTCGGGTGTTACAATAACGCGGTGTTGCAAAACAGGAATGGCGGCTTGCTTGATATCTTCGGGAGTTACAAAATCACGACCCATAATTGCTGCAAAACCTTTACTGGCATTCAAAATAGCTATTGATGCACGTGGCGAAGCACCCAAGTATAAAAAAGCATTTTCGCGAGTGGCAACAACCAATTTTGCAATATACTCGAGTAAATTTGCCTCAACAATAACTTGCTTTACTAAATTTTGGTATTCTTTAATTTGTGCACCCGAAATGATTGGTTGAATAGCTGATAATTTTTCTTTATTTTGTAACAAATGTTCGCGTTGCAAAATTATAATTTCTTCGTTTAATTTTGGGTAATCAAGAACGATTTTAAACATAAACCGATCAAGTTGGGCTTCTGGTAAACGATAGGTTCCCTCTTGTTCAATTGGATTTTGCGTCGCCAAAACCAAAAAAGGCGCATCTAAAATATAGGTTGCACCATCAATTGTAATTTGCCGCTCTTCCATTACTTCGAATAAGGCAGCTTGGGTTTTTGCAGGTGCACGATTTATTTCGTCAATTAAAATCAAATTAGAAAAAATAGGTCCTTTTTTAAACTCAAATTCTGTCTTTTTTAAATCAAAAACCGAAGTGCCTAAAATGTCGGATGGCATTAGGTCGGGTGTAAATTGAATTCTACTAAAAGCTACTGAAATTGTTTTGGCTAAAATTTTTGCAGTAATTGTTTTTGCAACTCCAGGAACGCCTTCAATAATGACATGCCCGTTTGATAAAATTGCAACTATAAGTTGATCAATCATTTTATGCTGCCCGACAATTACCGTTTCTAATTCGGCTTTAATTGCAGCAACGGCTGTGCACAATAAAGACAAATCTAATCGTGATTGAAAATTTGTATTTTCGGATAAAAATTCGGAGCTGTTTATGTGTTCCATACTATTTGTTTGAGTGTAATTATATCTAAATTATTTTTTCGATTGCTTTGTTCAATTCTACTAAATCTTCTGCGACGCTTTCGTGTAATTGCCTACGTTGATAGTTAATTAATCGAACCGCATTTTTGATATCTTCATGGTTTTTACCCGATTTTAATTGGTATTTCACAGCAAATTTATGATCTAAGATCGTAGTATCGAGCAAGTATTCACTTCGTATTTTTTGAAGAAAATAAATAATTTTTTTATCAATTATATTTTGATGATTGCCTTCTTGATAATATAAATTACCAATAGTTTTTGTAAAATCAACAGACGTATTAGTTACCGGAAAAAGAATAGGAATGATACGCTGTTTTCGTTTTGCATTAAAAATCATGAACAATAACATGCCAAAAATAAATATGTACCAAGCCCATTTTAAAGCAGGTTGACTAAAAATAAAACGAAGAGGTCCATCTGAAATTACGGCTTTATTTTGAGATTTAATGATCCAATATAATTGAGATTTAGGCAAATAAGAAAGTAAATTTTGCGAATAGATGTAGTTATTGTTCTTTAATAAATGATAATTTGAAAAACAGGCAGGCTGTGTATGTAGATAAAAATAACCCTTATGATAAGGCACTTTAATAAAATTAATTTCTTTTTTAACAGAACTACCTTGATATCCTAAAATAGTAGTGTTTAGCGTATCAAATACCGTGAACGATGTGGAAGAGACACCTAAATCAAGATTTGTTTTTTGTTTACCAAGTACCGTATTTGCCAGCCAAACTTCGTTTTTATCAGATAATTTAAATAATGGTTCGCTCGATACGTGTAAAGAATCTAATAATTTTGAACTAAAGTCTTTTGAACTGATAAAGGCAACGTTACCTTTGCTTACAAAATAAAGCATTTCTTGTGTTGATTCATCATCAATTGTGAAATGGTCTGCAATAAAAAAAAGTGTTCCTTTGCATTTATAATTTTGAACTAATGAATCATAATCGTATTGCGGTTCTAAAAATTCGTATGGCGTTTGATTGACTTTTATAATTTTATTTCGCTGTAATAATATGTTGCTTTCTTGTTTAAAAACATACAGTCCAAAAGGACTTTTGTCGCGCACGTCATATGTTTCATTCCAATTAATAGGTGCAGGTTTTGTATAATCCACATAAATAACAGCTCCCAATAAGAGTATTAAAACGGCAATAATAATTTTTATTTTACTATTCATTTATAAGGATTGTAACATTTTTACAAACGATTCTTTTGAACTTTCATAGGTCTCATCAGTCAAATCAAATTCGCCATACCAAATATAGCTATACAAATAAGAAACATATTTAAAATTTGCTTTAGTTGTGTCCGATATAATTTCGTTGCAGTAATCAGAATTTGTTTTTTCGTGATGCAAAATAATTGTTTCGCTATCTGATAATTTTTTTAAAATCCACAAGTAATAATAGCGAATTTCTAATCGATGATTACCCGATTTTTTTGTCGTTTCGATTAGTTTATTAAAATCTATAATATGTAAATTATCTTCAATTGCATCGTATTTAATTTTATTTGTACTTGATTTTGCAAAAATCCAATTTCCTTGTTTATTTAAAATAATTTTAACGATAAAATATACTGCAACTAAAATAATAACTAGGGCTAAAAATTTAACAAAGTTTGACGCATAATTTAAGGTTTGTTCAGAATCTACGATGTTAAATAAATTTCCAATTCGTTGAGATAACCAATTTAAAAATCTTTGAAAAAAAGAGGTAATCGGTTGTTTTGTGTCATAATTAAACTCATGAGTGTTATATTTTTCTTGAAAATTGTATTGATAAGTAACTTTTGTTAACGTGTCAGTAGCAGCTATTAAAACTTCTTTTTTAACGTTCGCGATTACTCGCTCTTGTGAAAAAAAATTCACAAAAAAGAATGAAAAAGTAATGAGAAAAGGTAATTTTTTTTTCACTTTACAATAGAATTAATTTTTTTGTACACAATGAATGGAAAAATTAAAAAATAAAAAGATATCAGCAAAAGTGTAGTTAAGATAATAAAAATACTCAACCACTTTGGCATAACTATAGAATAGCGTGTAATAAACCCTTCTAAAAAACCTGCCATAATAGTAAACGGAATCGTACTTAAAAATATTTTTAAACTATTTTTAAAACCAATTTTAAAGGAACTTATTCTTGAAAAAGTTTTTGGAAACAAAATTGACGACCCCAATATAAAGCCGCAAGCAGCTTCAATAACCATTGCAAAAATCTCCATTGCTCCATGTATCCAAATGCCTCGCACGCTTTGCCAGAAAACGCCTTGTTGATAAAAAAAATACTGAAATGACCCTAACATTATCGAATTATAAAAAAGAGCAATAAACGTTCCAACACCAAAAAAAACACCAAAAATATAACACTTTGCGCCCACAAATAAATTATTTACAGTAATTACAACATAACTTCCAAAAGCACTTCCCGATTTATAAACCGCCAACGGATTTCCGTCTTTTATGTTATCTAATGTCATATTTACGTAGTTATCGCCCAAAATTAATCGAACAAAATCTTGATCATATTTTGCCGAAACAACTCCGATAGCTACACAACAAAAAAACACTAAAAAAGCATATGCTATATAGCGCTTGTAGTGGTGCAATAATAAAGGAACCTCAGTCGAAAAAAAACTTATAAATCTATTTCTATCTTCGCGTTTGGTTTTATAAATCTTTTGGTAAATTTGCGATGTTAAATGATTTAAATAAACGACTGTTTTACTTTTTGGATAATATGTTTGCGCATACGATAAATCGTTTACCAACTGTATATATAAAGTGGCGGTTTCATCTGGATTTTTAGTAGACTGTCCCAAAAGTGCTTGTTCAAATGCAAGCCATTTAGTTTTGTTTTGTTTAATAAAGGCAACTTCTCTCATTGCATGCTAAAATAAAAAAAATATGTCACAATTAACAATTAATACGACGCAAAATGTCACCATTAGTTTTACAGCTGCATCAATTGGTGAACGAATTGGAGCGCACCTTATTGATATTGTATTAAAAGTAGCTTATTGTTTGATGCTTTATGGCATTATATTTACCTATTTGCTGAAAAACAGATTAGCAAAATTAGATGATTATACGATTGCGTCCTTAATTATATTGACTTTTTTACCTGTAATTTTTTATAGCTTTGTTCTAGAAGCAACTCTTGAGGGGCAGACATTAGGAAAAAAAATTCTACAAATAAAAGTTGTAAAATTAGATGGTTATCAGGCTTCATTTGGCGATTATTTGATTAGATGGTTATTTTGTATCGTTGATACTTTAATTTTATCGGGCTTTATTGGATTAATTGCAATGATTTGCAGCAAAAAAGTACAACGCTTAGGCGACATTTCTGCAGGAACTGCTGTAATTACTTTAAAAAATAAAATCTCAATAAACAATACTATTTTAGAAGAAATAGGAGATACATACCAACCTAGTTATCCTTTGGTTATTAAACTATCTGATAATGATGTTCGCATTGTTAAAGAAACATTTAATAATGCATTAGCAAAACGAGATTTTGATATGATAGCACGACTCGAAAACAAAATTATTTTGGTTACAACCATTAAAAATCAATCTGGCACTAGCGAAGATTTTATCCGTACTGTTTTGAAAGATTATAACTTTTACACACAAAACATGTAATTAAAAAGCAATAGTCGAACACGTTTATACTATCTGTAAATATTACGCTATTTATATCGATTTTAATCGTGCTTGCCATTGTAGTACAAATGCCATTTTCCTTGCACTTTCATTACTTGCTCAATAACGTCGCGCGCAGCACCGCGTCCTCCATTTACGTGCGAAATATAGTTTGAAATAGCTTTTATTTCTGGAACTGCATCTTGCGGACAGGCAGCTAATCCTACTAATTGCATTACGTGATAATCAGGTATATCATCGCCCATATAAAGTACATTTTGCGGATTTACAGCGCGTAAATTACAAAATTCATTAAATGTTTTTACCTTATTTGAACTGGCCAAATAAATGTCGTCTACTCCCAAATTTTGTAATCGAATTCGAACACCCGCATTGTTTCCGCCCGATATAATACTTACTTTATAGCCACTTTCTAAAGCGGCTTTCATGGCAAAACCATCTCTAATGTTCATAATTCGTAGCATTTCTCCGGTTTCAGAAACATGCACAGAACTATCTGTTAGCACACCGTCAACGTCAAAGATAAAGGTGTCAATTTGGTTCATTATTTCTTTATAACTTTTTGCCATTATCGATGATTGATTTGGTTAAAATTTTGTAAATATCTTGTTGATTTTCATTCGATAAAAATTTTATATGTGCATTAATAGTTGCGAGATCTGCGCGTTCTGCGGGTCCTGTTTGGGCATCTATTGGCGATAATGTTTCAATTTTATTCGCAGTTTCTTTAATTAATGAATATAAAATTTGAAAAGGAATTTGATTTTCAGTACAAATGTCGTTTGCTATTTTATACAAATGGTTGACAAAATTACATGCAAATACGGCAGCAACGTGAAGTGCTTTTCGTTGGTTAGAATCTACTTTATATACAATATCAGTTATAGCATTGGCTATCTGCAAAAGAACATTATAATCGGCGTCGCGCTCTGTTTCTAAACAAATTGGAATAGTTTTAAAATCTACATATTTATTTTTTGAAAAAGTTTGCAATGGGTAAAAAACACCTCGATAATTTTGATCGCTTAATAGGTTTAAATTTGCGCTACCAGAAGTATGAACTACGAATTTGTTTTTAAAAGGTAATTTAGCTGAAACCTCTTCAATGGCAATATCTGAGACGGCAATTATATACAAATCAGCATCTTTAATTTTACTTAAATCAATACAAATTTTGTCTGATGAAACTAAATGTACAACCGCATCTGAGTGCCGCACAATTAATTGAACTAAATCTAAATTTTGTGTTTTAGAAATGATTTTAACTAAATGCTGTGCTACATTTCCTGAACCAATTATACTAATTTTTATCATTAACGTTCATTAAAAACAGTCGTAATATTACAACTTATTCATGTTTTCTGCGAGCGATTCTAAAAATTTTCCGATAGGTCCTTTAATCATCATACCTATCATTGGATTAAAATCACCTTCAAAATCTAATTTAACAGTTGTTTCACTATCTGAAATCGAGTCTAAATTACAAATTAAAGTAAAAGGTAGTTTTTCGCTAGCTGCACCCAAAATCACTTTCACATTCGGGATTTTTTCTTTCATTTTTAGTTTAATCTCAGGCATTCCTTTCAAGCCAAAAATAAAAGCGTTTTCGTCTAGTACTTCAAATTTCGTAATAGTATCAGGCATTAATTTTTCGAAATTTCGTACATCCGACAGTGCTGTAAACATATATTCGGCCGATTTTTGAACTGTAATTTTGGGAGATTCTAAATTCATATGTTTATTTTTTTTGTTGCAAATATAAAAGTTTCTTAGGTAATCCTTTATTTATAAAACAAAAACTTTTCTAACTTTTCTTTACACCAATTACGGTTGTCAGCAATTCGTCTGCTTTCCACTCCGCCGGATTATTTCGCCATCGTTTAAGAGCAATTTCTTCTACTTCAGATATATAGTTTTTATTTAAGGCTACACTAATTAAATTTTCATAATTGCTTAAAGTGCTCAATTCTATATTGGCATTATTAAAATTTTTTGTTGCCAAATCAAAGCCATAACTAAAAATGGCTAGCATCCCTTTCACAGTAGCACCAGCATTTCGTAGTGCCTCAACAGCCTGTAAACTGCTATTTCCGGTGCTTATTAAATCTTCAATCACTACAACGGTCTGTCCATTTTGTAAAAACCCTTCCACTTGATTTTGCCTGCCATGCTTTTTGGCCTCAGGCCTAATATATACAAATGGTAAATTCATTGCCTCTGCTACTAAAACTCCAAGACCAATTGCGCCCGTTGCAACCCCTGCAATTACATCGGGGGTTCCATATTTTTCTAAAATTTGTTTTACAAATTCGTCTCGAATATAATTTCGAATAGCTGGAAATGAGAGTGTTAAACGGTTATCACAATAAATTGGCGAATTCCAACCCGACGCCCATAAAAAAGGACTTGACGGATTCAATTTAATTGCATTAATTTGCAATAGTAATTCGGCTGTTTTTTCGGCTGTTGCTTTATTAAAAATCATACTGCAAATGTATAAAGTTTTTGTGAACGATAAGCCACTTTTTTTAACAAATCAAATTGTTAAAGAAACCGATTTTCAGCTATTTTTGCTTGAAAGTGTTGATATTAAACAACTTATAATAAAATTATACAATAATAAAATACAAAAAGCATATTTATATTGTCCTGATGAAAAGGAAATTATGACAAAATTGAAGGAAAAAATACCTGTTTGCAAAGCTGGTGGCGGCTTGGTTTATAACCAAAATAATGAGGTATTATTTATATTTAGAAACGGAAAATGGGATTTGCCCAAAGGTGGAACAGAAAAAGGTGAGGACCTACAATTAACCGCAATGCGCGAAGTAACCGAAGAAACGGGCGTAAATAAGTTGCTGATTCACGATAAATTACAAAAAACCTATCATATTTTTAAACGAAATGGCGTTTATAAACTTAAAATAACCCATTGGTTTAAAATGAGTTCTACTTTTACTGGAACGCCAATTGGGCAACTTGAAGAAGGTATCGAAAAAGTAGCGTGGCTTAATCAAGATCAAATTAAAGATGCGTTGAAAAATTCGTACGAAAATATTAAATTACTATTTGAATAAAATAAATAGTAGAAGTCACCAATAAAAAAATAGTTTAAATAAGTACTATTTCGATTTTTTTTTAAAGCAAATTGATTTGCAATCAGACTTTTTTTGGCTAAATCGATACAAAAAATTATGTAATCATTACTTTTGATTTGAGTTATTTTATAATCCATAAAATTAGCAGCATGTCAATTCAAAATACGATATATCGGATATTGCAAGTGTTCTTTTTCATAAAACGGCGAATTTTTATGTACCCAATCCAATTGTGCTTCTGGATTTTTGGCAAAATTTTTATCTTGTTTTATCTTTAATTCTAATAGCGTCCGTAAATAAGGGTTTTTATTTAAAAAATCGTTCGCTAAATCTTCAAAAACATATTCGGAATAGCCTTCTTTTTGTTGCAGAATAGTATCAAAAAAATTCCAATTAAAAAAACTATCTACCGCCTCAGGTTCAAGGGTTTCTAAAAGATACTTTACTCCTATTTGTTTTGTAGATACGATAAAATCGCCTTTAAAAAATTGTTTTTTTACAGTCGATAATGCCACTCTAGTTGCGCTATGTAAATAATGTCCTTCATACGCATTTTTGGTTGTATTGTACTCTACAATTCGATAGCTTTGTACTTCAATTATCGTATCGCGCTGCACTAATTTATATTGAATTTTATTTAATTGTAATAAGTTAGTAATTGTCCAAAAAGCCTTTGGAATTACATAAAAATCAGGAATTATAATATCCTTAATGGGTTTGTAAACACCATAAAAATCAATTTCTTTTTGAAAAGGCTTCGTTCGATCGTAAAACAAACGTTCTGTGGTAGTTACTTCACTTTTTTTATAAAGTCCTTCATAGCCTAAAAATTGAATTTTAGTTACTTTTGTGCTGTCAATAGCCCATTTTAACACATACTTTTGTTTTGGTTGAAACTGTTTTTGATTTTCAATGCGTACTTTTTTGATTTTAGAGGTATTTTTTTCAGCGAATTCCAAAGTAGATTTTATAAATTCGTAAGTTACTTTAACGCGGCTTGAATAACTTTTTAACATGTGCGTTTCAACCACAAACCCGATAGAATTAAATAATGATGCATAACCCGTAGTATATCGTGGACTGTCAAAAAATTGCGCAAAACCTTTTTCAGGCATTGTTCGTTCTACATTTACATAAGGCGATGCAACTATATTTTTAAATTTTAAATCAGCCACAATTGCAGGCGTTAGCTCATTTGCAATAAAATCTCCTAAAGGGTTTCCTAATTTTTTTGGTTCTGTCATTATATACGTCAATGCATATTGATAATCGGCTCCATTGCTCACATGATTGTCGATAAAAATATCAGGTTGTACTAAATGATACATTTCACTAAAACTCTTATTATTTTTGGTATCAGTTTTGATGCAATCGCGGTTCAAATCGAAGTTCCGTCCGTTAGCTCTAAAACCGTATTCTTCGGGACCGTTTTGATTGACTCTTGTCGTTGAATTTCGGTTTAAACAACCTTCAATATTATAAACAGGAATAGCAATTAAGACTACATTTTTGGGCACTACAATTTTACCTAACGCTAAATCTCGAAACAATTGCATTGAAGCATCAATTCCGTCTGATTCGCCAGCATGGATGCCGTTGTTAATTAAAATTATTGTTTTTGTTTTGGTTAATTTATCGAAATCAAAAATTTTATTTGACGAAAAAACCACCATTTGCAAAGGCTCACCACCATCTGTTAGTCCCATTTGTGTTAGCTTAATCGTTTCAAAATCATGATCTAATAGTTTATAAAACCTTTTTATTTCTTGATAATCAGCACTAGTATTGCCGTTTCCTTTTTCAAAAAAAGTTAGGTATTTTCTAGTAGCTTGACAGTAGGTTGCAATTGATAGCAAAAAAAGTGATATTTTTAGGAAACGCATTTTTATAATTTTATAATCCATTCAAAAGTAAACAAAAATTCGTAATTCGTACTTCAAAGAACTATCTTTGCAAAATGAATAAAAACCCACATTCCACAAACTTACTTTTAAATTTAGGCATTCAAAACCTAAACGAAATGCAAGAAGTTGCACAAAAAGCGATTTTACAAGAAGCAAACGTTTTATTGCTTTCGCCAACAGGATCTGGAAAAACATTGGCTTTTTTGCTTCCTATTTTTCAACTTTTAAGCGATCAAATCAAAAATGTTCAATGTTTAATAGTAGTTCCATCGCGAGAATTGGCACTACAAATAGAGCAAGTTTGGAAAAAAATGGGAACCGATTACAAAATAAATGTCTGTTATGGAGGTCATTCCATAGAAACAGAAATTAAAAATTTATCAAATCCACCAGCTATTTTAATAGGAACGCCCGGAAGAATAGCAGATCATATAGACCGAGAGACCTTTAAAACTGACCAAATTATTACGTTAGTACTTGATGAATTTGACAAATCGTTGCAATTAGGTTTTCATGAACAGATGTCGTTTATAATTAATAAACTAAGTAAACTTAACAAACGCATTTTAGTTTCGGCAACCTCAGATGTTGAAATTCCAAAATATACACGGGTTGTAAATCCAACCATTTTAGACTTTATTGAAGTTGAAATTAAAAATTCTAATTTATCAACAAAATTGGTTGTTTCGAAAGATAAAGATAAAATAAATACGTTGTTTCATCTTATTTGCTCGTTAAAATCCGAATCGGCAATAGTTTTTTGCAACCATCGCGATGCAGCCGAAAGAATTAGTGACGCACTGTGCGAAAAAGGAATTTTTGCTACGTATTATCATGGCGGAATGGATCAAGACGAACGAGAACGGGCATTAATTCAATTTAGAAATGGAAGCGTTACGTATTTAATAACGACTGATTTAGCAGCACGTGGCTTAGATATTCCTGAAATGAACCATGTAATTCACTATCATCTGCCGTCAAAAGAAGATGAATATACACACCGAAACGGACGCACCGCAAGAATGCTATCAACAGGAACTGCTTATTTACTTATCCACGAAAGTGAAAAAAAATTAGATTATATTGATTATAAATTACCAAATTTAATTATTGATAATTATAAAACGTTACCAAAACAACCTGATTATCAAACTATCTACGTCAGTGGAGGCAAAAAAAATAAATTAAACAAAATTGATATTGTTGGTTTTTTCTCGCAAAAAGGAAAACTCGAAAAAGGTGATTTAGGTTTGATTGAGGTAAAAGATTTTATTTCGTTCGCGGCGGTAAAAACAAATAAAGTTAAAAATTTTCTTCAATTAATACGAGATGAAAAAATGAAAGGACGAAAGTTTAAAATTGAAGTTGCTCGCAAAGTACTTAAAAAAGAAGACGAAGCAAATTAAATTATCAGTTTGATAAAAAACGTAATATCCTGATTACTACATATTATCTATTTGAAATGTAGCTTTCAGAAATGAATTGCATTTGAGCTAATTTTATACAATATGTATAAAGTTTCACAACATTGTTGATGAAGTTTAAAGTGCATTAGCATGTAACAACTGGTGCAAATATTGTTTATTTTTTTTATTCACCATTTACAAGGTACGCCAAAAGCTATAGAAACTATAAATTTAAAAATTAATGACTACTATTGCCTTTTATTGTACTAAATATACCTTGATTTTTTAAAATATCGGTTACTTTCCAGGCATAAAAAGCGAGGTATAAAAAACAAAAAACACCAACACCATAACTATATTGAAGTCCAATTGTTTCTGAAATAAATCCTTGCAACCAACTGATGATGCCTCCTCCCATAATCATCATTATCAAAAAACTACTGCCTTGGCTTGTGTTTTTTCCTAATCCAGAAATGGCTAATGTAAAGATACAAGGCCATAAGGTACTGCAAAATAATCCGACCGCCGTAAATGCATAAACACACACCATCCCATTGCTAAGAATTCCGATAATTAACGATACAATACCTAGTAGTGAAAACAAAAACAGCATTCGGGCAGGATTGCCTTTACTTATTATATCAGCAGCAATAAGAATTAAAATAATCAAACCATATATATAAAAATTAGACAAATCATGTTTTGCTATAGCATTTACAAGCAAGAATACAGCAAAAGCAAGATAAGGAGCTAAAAATTTAACTATTTTTTCTGTAGAAGCAGTAAGACTGAAAGCCTCAACGGCACCTGTCCATCTTCCGATCATTAAACTTGCCCAATAGAGTGAAATGTAAGGTGCCACATCTTTAGTTAAAAATCCTAATTTAGTTTCCATAAATGCAGGTAAATTACTTGCCGTTGCAACCTCTACGCCGACATATAGAAAAATTGCAATCATACCCAAAACTAACTGAGGATATTGCAAAGCTGATTTTTTTGAATTTTTGGAATCAGATAACGTAGCAACTTCGATTGCAGGCTTATCGGGAAGTGACGAGCATTTTAATAAAATAGCTACTAATAAAAAGGCAAAACCTAGAATTAAATACGGAATTTTAACACTTTCGATACTCATTTCAGTATCTGATGAAGTAGCCGCGCCAAAAATAGCGTAACTAACTAATAAGGGACCTATTGTGGTTCCTAAATTATTGATTCCTCCTGCTAGCGTTAACCGCTGTGATCCGGTAGATACAGAACCTAAAGCAATTGCCAAAGGATTTGCAACCGTTTGTTGTAAAGAAAAACCTAGTGCTACAATAAATAAACCTGAAAGCATCAATGGAAAAGAACTATTATTAGCTGCTGGATAAAAAAGTAAAGTACCACAAGCAGAAATTAGTAGTCCGAGCGCTAATCCGTTTTTATATCCAATTTTATTTATAATATCTTGTTTTATGATCATTGATATTCCCATATAGATTAGCGATCCGACGGTATAAGCGATATAAAAAGCTAACGAAACTAATTGACTTTCACCTTGAGTTAAGTCGAATGTTTTTTTGAAAACAGGAATTAAAATATCGTTACTTGCAGCCACAAATCCCCAGAAAAAAAACACAATAACTAAAGGAATAAATTGCGCCCAGTTGGTTTTTACATTTTCAGAATTCATACGTTAATTTTTGGAGTTACATGATTAAATGATAGTTTTGAACAAAGTAGCAATGCCATCGGATAGCACCAAATTTAGTTTATTTTTTGACTTTGACACTATTTATGTGTTTTTATTTGCCATCAACGTAGTCTTGCAGGTAGGCAAAACGCGGCGTTAAATTGCCGCCTTCGGTCATTTTTGCGCGCGCTAATAAGCCGTGTTGGTCGTTATTAAAAAAAGCGGGGATAACGTATTTCATAAACTGTTCGCCAAAACCTTCACTTGCATCTTTGGGCAATTCGCAAGGCAAATTATCGACTGACATAACTACAATTGCACCAGGATGAGCATAGGAAACCTCCGTATTACTTGACGGTAAAAATCCAAAAATAGGATCTGCAATTGTAGTTGCTCTAATGGTGCAAGCAATTGGTCCATTTGTGTCGCATGAAACATCGGCAACCACCTTTATTTTGCAATCAGGCTTTAAAAGCATTTCGCGTGTTAAAATATAAGGGGCGCCATTTCCATAAAAATGACCTGCAATAAATAAATCAGCAACTTTAGTAAACTTTTCAAAATCAGAAATATACAGTTTTGGATTCAAATAAAAATCGGTATTATCTAATTTTGTATTATCGATGCGTTTGTTATAATCCAAAACATCTATTTGTGTGTAAACAGGTTGCGAATAAATTTTATTTAAAAAATCATCGCTCGAAACTTGCTTCATTTTCATTCCATCAAGCATTTCTTTAGCACCCATTCCTACTTTTCCATGACCCGTAAGAACGATTTTTATATTCGGTAAAACAATACGCTTTAAACGGTCAATTAAATCTTCTTTGTTTTTTAATGATGCTGCTTTAACTAAGTTAAATAATTCGAATTTTAATCCGAAAGCACGAATTCCGTTATAGGCACCCACAATGCCAGCATACCTTCCAAAGCCAATTAAACGGCGATTTTGAGCGTCAACAATGGTTTCATGATCATATAATTCGATATTTTTTTCTAACACAGCTTGAAGCAATTTCAAATTATAAGGTTGTTCTTTAATTGTATGCGAAAAGAAAAAATACTTTTTGTTAGCAATTAAGGCGTCAATTGGAACTTCTTTTACACCGAAAAGTACATCGCAATCAGATAAATCAGATGAAACCTCAATTCCCAAATCAGTGTATTGCATATCTGAAAAAATTCTAACGTCAGACTTTTCTACTACAATTTTAACTTCAGGATGTTCTGTTTGCACTCTAATTAATTCTTCGGGAGTAAAAACAACCCTTCTGTCAGGTGGATTTTTTCGTTCTTTAATAATGCCAAATTTCATATGCTATAATTTATTATTTTTTTATTGGTTAATACTATTTCGCTATTGTAGTTAGTTCTTGCAAATAATTTACAAACTTACTCATTTTACGAGCTACTATTTATTTTGTTATTAAATGGTATGCGTGCAACCATTTTCTTTCTTGTTTTTGGCTTTCGCAAAATAGCACTACTTTTTATTTTAAAATACATAATGGCAGCAGCCAAAAGTAAAGTTTACGACATCGATTTCAAAACTTATTTGAAATTAAAAATATGAATTTGAAAATTTATGAATTTTTTGACACTTTTTACAGATCAATTGCCAACAAAATCGAATAGTTTTATATATTTGTTTTTTAAGCCCTTTACAATGTATTTTAAAAAGTTTTTCCTCTTTTTTACCCTCCTATTTTTATTGATTGGTTGCAACTCAAAAGATAAAAAGCGATTAGCATTACTTAAAACATCGCAATTATCTTATGCAATGCAACCGCGATTGGATTCTTTACCAAAATTATCAGCTGCATATATTAACCAAAAGAAAAATGCTATTGAACATTTTTTTATAAAAAACTGGGGAAATGATTTTGAAAATGTGAGCTTTTTAGTAGCCCAAAACGGTCAGATTATTTATGAAAAATACAACGGATTTGCCGATAAGGAAAACAATATATTAAATTCGCCAGAAACACCTCTTCACATTGCATCTGTGAGTAAAGTATTGACAGCGAGTGCAATATTAAAGCTAATTGACGCTAATAAATTAAAATTAGATGATTTTTTTATTTTGTATTTCCCCAAATTTCCGTATGCAGACGTAACCATCAGATCTTTATTAAATCACAGAAGCGGTATTAGAAAATATGGTTATTTTATAGATGATAAAACCATTTGGAAAAAGTCTGATGCAATTACCAATCAAGATATTCTCACTATTTTAGAAACAAAAAACATCACGAAAGAATATAAAACCGATACTCATTTTAGCTATTGCAATACCAACTATGTCTTATTAGCATTGCTAATTGAACGAATTACAGGAATGCGCTATAAACTAGCCATGAAAAAAATAATATTTGAACCATTAGGAATGACGCACACGTTTGTATTTGATGACGAAAGTGGCAAAGAAACCGCAACACCATCGTATAAAGGTAATTATCGAAAATATGCCTTTGATTTTTTGGATGCCGTTTATGGTGACAAAAATATATATTCGACGCCACGCGATTTACTGAAATTTGATTTAGCACGAAATGCACCTAATTTTTTAAGTAAATCACTTTTAAAAGAAGTTTATGAAGGATACAGCTACGAAAGCAAAGGAACTAAAAATTATGGTTTAGGAATTCGCATGCACGAATGGGCAACAGGTCAAAAAATGTATTATCACAACGGATGGTGGCACGGAAATACATCAACATACATTACCTTAATTAAAGAAAAGGCAGTAATTATAGCCTTATCAAATAAATTTACACATAAAACCTACAAACTAAAATGCATATCAAGTTTGTTCGGTGATTATCCTTTTACAATGCAAAAAAGTACCGTTGATGGCGAATAAATTATGTCAATATTTTTGCTAAATCAGGTTTAAAATAGGTTGGACCTTTAAGCACTTTGCCATCTTCTCGATAAATAGGTTCATTGTCTTGTCCTAATTTGCTCATATTACTGCGTTGAATTTCATCAAAAACGGCCTCTATTTTATGTTGCAAACCATGTTCTAAAATTGTGCCACATAAAATATAAAGCATGTCACCTAGAGCATCCGCAATTTCTACAATATCTTTATTATAAACTGCTTGCAAATATTCTTCATTTTCTTCTTTCATCAAGTTGTAGCGTAAAATATTTTTTTTTTCGCCCAAATCATTGCACAAATCAGTATTGTAACTAATTTTAAAAACATCGTGAAATTGTTTCACATCATTCAATTGTTTTTGCATTATATAAGTTTTAAATTTTACATGCAATTACGCAAAAAATTAGTTAAATTGTATTAATTTTGTACAAAAAATAAATGTTTAGTACAGGACAATGGATTTTTGCAGCGTTATTTTTAGTTGGTTTCATAATAGCAATGATTTTTGCGTATGGAAAAGACAAAATGCTTCATCAAAAATTTTATAAAGGAAGTTCATGGATTTTGGTTGGATTTTTAATTTTTATTGCACTCTTATTCGGCATCAAAATAATCTTTAAACATTAAAATTGTACTACTTAATTTGCTTTTTTTGCAGTATTCATAAAAGCAACAACCATAAAACAATAATAAGATAGTAAAATACAATGCAAATAAATAAATGTTATACTTAAATGAAAATTATAAAATATCTATTTTTAATTGCAATTTTATTATCTATCGGACTGTCGGTTTTTGTAAGTACACAAACGGCTCACTTTAATGTTTGCAGAAGTAAAATAATCAAAACGCCTAGAGCAGAAATTTATAATTACGTAAATGATTTTAAAAACTGGGAAAATTTTATAACCACTACTACCAAAATTAAAAAGACTAACTTTAGTAAAAAAACATCGGAACTTGGCTCAAAAATAAGTTTTACCGAAAAAACCGGCGAAACGTACTACATAAATGTTTTTAATAGCAAAAATGCGGTAATTACTTTTTTAAAAACTAGTAATGGTGCGCAATCTAAAGTTAATTGGATATTTAAAGATACAATTGGCGGAACCAAAGTTATTATTAAAAACGAAGGAAGTGTTGATTTAAAAACGAAAATAAGTTGGTTTTTTCAGGGAGGAATCACGAAAAAAATTGAAAATCAAACAGAACTTTGCCTAGAAAAACTGAATAAAACTATACAGTATGAAGTGAGTACTTTTGAAATAAAAGTAAACGGAATCGTAATTCAAGACAGTACCTATTATATAAAAAGAGCCATAACTTGTTACGAAAAAGACGTTCAAAATAATATAAAAATAGTTTTGCCACAGCTCCAAATATACTGCAATCAAAAAAACATAAAACCTTCAGGAAAGCCTTTTATTGAATATCAAAAAAGCAATTCCGAAAGTACTATTGTGCAATTATCAGTTTGTATTCCTGTTAAGGATTCAGTTTTTACAGCACCAAACGGTGTTTTTAAATTTGCTTCGTTACAAAAATACAGTGGGTTAAAAGGAACGTTAAAAGGTAATTATACACACATTACAAAATTATGGACAGCATTGCGGTTAGAAATCAATAACAAACAAATAAATACTAACAAAATTGGGCGCTATTTTGAAATTTATAAAACTAACAAAACACAAACCCCAAGCCAAGCCAGTTGGATAACCGAAATTATAATTCCACTCGAAATACCAAAACCAAAATACAGCGGTATAAAACGTCGCTATGACCTTGATACACAGCAATCTACTGATTTAAATTCAACCGAAACCAATCCAATTCCAACGAACGAAGCTACACCAAAAATAAATTAACTTTACTTTAAACCTTTTTTTGTTTTTATAGTCCAACAGTCATAAATCAAAAAATTTTTGTACAACGAAACCGATTTTATTAAGCTATTATTAAATCCGAAAACGCAAAATGTAGCGTTTCAAAAACTCTTGAACGATTCGCAAAGACCATTATATAACCACATTCGCACTATTGTTTTGAACCACGACGATACCGACGATGTGCTGCAAAACACCTATATAAAAATAGTTCAAAATCTTAAAAATTTTAAAGGCGAAAGTAAACTTTTTTCGTGGATGTATCGCATCGCAACTAATGAAGCGATTACTTTTATAAACAATAAAGCAAAACGAGGTGGCATTACAAACCACGAATACCAGCAAAAAGCAATTGAAAACCTACAAGCCGATGTGTATTTTGATGGCAACGAAATTCAATTAAAACTACAAAACGCAGTTCATTTATTGCCTCAAAAGCAACAATTAGTATTCAAAATGAAATATTACGACAACTTGAAATACGACAATATATCAGAAATTTTAAACACATCAGTTGGTGCTTTAAAAGCATCCTATCACCATGCCGTAAAAAAAATTGAAGAGTACATGAAAACAAATTAAACCTTTTGCAAAAATTTAAGTCATAACTATATGAATCATTTTAAACTAAATACCGCACATAAAGAAGCATCCGGATTTATTGTTCCTGATAACTACTTTGAAACATTGTCCGACCGGTTACTGCCCAAATTATATACAAAATCTGTTCCTCTACTGTCTCTTTCCAATCATATTAAACAAAATAAAAACTGGCTTACAAGTGTGGCAGCAATTTTACTTGTTAGTTTTTCAGTGCTTTTATATTTAAATTTTCAGTCACAAAAAAATCAAAAATATACCGCCGAACTAGAAAACTACCTCACAGACCATCCCAATTATTCAGACGACGATATTGTAAATTTATTAAATACAGAAGAAATAACAGCACTAAAAATAGAATCAACATTAAATAACGAAACCATCGAAAATCAACTAATTGATAACGGCGACCTAGAAGAAATAATCGCCAATTAATACCTAATAAATAATGAACAATATAAAAATAGTATTTATAGCCCTACTTTTTTGTAATAGTGTACTAGCACAAGGCGAGTTTTTTAAAAAGAAAAAAGAGCAAATAAAAGCACTAAAAATAGGTTACGTAACCAATGAACTAGAATTAACAGCCGATGAAGCAACAAAATTTTGGCCTCTATTTAACGCCTTCGAAGACCGACAGCAAGAAATAAGGCAACAAAAACTAAAAAATTATGTGGCTCGACTTGACAACGAATCCTTAAACAACCTCAGCGACAAAGAAGCCCAAAATTTATTAAATCAACTTGAAAACACCGAAGAAGAACTGTATCAATTACGAAAAAAATTTATTATAAGTCTAAAAATAGTTATACCAGCAACAAAAATTTTAAAACTAAAAAAAGTCGAAACACAGTTCAGCAAAAAGTTATTACAACAATACCGAAATCAAAAAGAATAACAATTCAAATCTGCTTAAATCATGACTTTAAGTGGATTTTTTTTATAATATTCTTTCAATACCTTCTTTCTACCAATTGTTTTTGTAATTACATCATTATCTAAATTCCATCCCCGTGCAGGCGAATATTCGCGTCCATACCAAATAATCTGTAAATGTAAATCGTTCCAAACGTCCATCGGGAACAGGCGTTTAGCATCTTTTTCTGTAACCGAAACATTTTTCCCGTTCGTCAAATTCCAACGATATAATAACCTATGAATGTGCGTATCTACCGGAAAAGCAGGCACTCCAAACGCCTGACTCATTACCACACTCGCCGTTTTATGCCCCACCGCAGGCAACTCCTCTAAAGCAGCAAAACTCTGTGGCACAGCACCATCGTACTTGTCAATCAAAATTTGAGACAAACCAAAAATCCCTTTCGATTTCATCGGACTTAAGCCACACGGACGAATAATTGCCTTAATCTCATCAACACTCAACTTCACCATATCATACGGATTATCGGCCCGAGCAAATAAAATCGGAGTAATCAAATTAACCCTAACATCAGTGCACTGCGCCGACAAAAGCACCGCAATTAACAACGTATAAGCATCTTTGTGATCCAACGGAATCGGAATACTAGGATATAATTCTTGCAATTTAGCAATCACAAAAGCAACACTCTCTTTTTTAGTCATCAAAATCAATTTTATACCGTAAAAATACACAATTAATTTTTATGTGCCTAATCCTGCTTTACGCTGCAAGTCCTCATTTTTTTGACTATTTTTGTAAGCCCCGAACGCGAGCTTCCGTTGGTCGCTGCGTCGCGGCAACAAAAATTAGCCAAAAAAATTCCGGGCTTTTCGCTGCAATCAGGAGCAATACAACCAATAAACCATCAAATTTTTATTATATTTGACCTTTAATATTTCCAAACAAATCAAATTAGCAACAATGACTACACTACAAAAAGGCGACCCCGCACCAAATTTTTCTGCAGCAGACCAAGACGGAAACATACACACACTAGCCGATTATGCCGGAAAAAAATTAGTATTATTCTTTTATCCAAAAGCAAATACGCCAGGCTGCACAGCCGAAGCCTGTGACATCCGCGATAATTATGAGCAATTTCAAAATCAAAATTATGCCGTTTTAGGAGTTAGCGCCGATAACCAAAATGCACAATCAAAATTCAAAACAAAATTCGATTTCCAATACCCACTTTTAGCCGACACAGACAAAAGCGTTATCCAAGCATTTGGTGTTTGGGGTCCCAAAAAATTTATGGGAAAACAATACGACGGCATCCATCGCACCACATTTGTAATTAATGAAAATGGACTTATTGAAAACGTAATATCCGACGTAAAAACAAAAGTACACGCAACGCAAATACTTGGACAATAAATAAAAAAGCAAATTTATTTTTAAAATGAACATTCAAATTGCAAACATAAATGATGTTACTACCATTAAAAACCTTTTAAACGAAGCCTATCGTGGAGAAAACTCCAAGCAAGGTTGGACCTCAGAAGCTGATTTAATTAGTGGCAAAGTGCGAACTAGTAACCACGAAGTTGCACTTTTAATAACCACAAATGATAGTGTATTTTTAAAATACATAAACAAAAGTGAAAATGTAATTGGCTGCGTTAACCTGCAAGTACAGCAAACCGATTTATATTTGGGCATGCTAGCGGTTGCACCTAATTTACAAGCCAAAGGAATTGGAAAACAATTGCTAATTGAAGCCGAGCAACATGCAAAAGCCAATAATTGCAATCGTATTTATATGACCGTAATTTCAGTTCGAAAAGAATTAATTGACTGGTACCTTCGCAATAATTATATCGTAACCAACATCGTCAAACCTTTTCCAACCGATCACGCATCGGGAGTTCCCAATCAAAAATTAGAATTTGTAGTCTTAGAAAAATTTATTTTTTAAATTATTCTAATGAAAAAGTCGTTTTTAAACGGCTTTTTCATTAGAATAATTTAAATTTAATTTCCAATCAAAACCTTATTTGAATCATACCCAAAAAGCTGGTGTTCTTTTATTAAATCCGCAGTTCCGTCGGGTAGCATTGTTTCCCAACCTGGTATTCCTTGTGCAATCATTTTTAATAACTCACGAGAAAATATTTTTAAGTGGTTTTTGTCAAAATCAACAATGTCAACCACTTTTCCATTATAAGCAAAAAATTTATATAATTCTTTCATTCGCGGGTGCACTTTTAGATTTTGCGAATCAATCGTTTCACCATTTTCATCAATCATCGGATACAAGTACACTTTTAAATCGCGATAAAATAACTTTCCGAAAGCTTCCAAAATTCCACCACTCATGTGCCGGTAATACTTTTCGTCAAAAATATCAACTAAATTATTTACACCCATAGCCAATCCCATTCGTGCTTTAGTGTAGCTCGAAAAATATTCAACGACTTTATAATATTCCTGAAAATTAGATATCATAACTGTATAACCCAAAGAACACAACAATTCGGCTCGATCCATAAAATCGCGCTCATCAATTTCACCCTCTGAACGCAAATTAGATAAAGTAATTTCAAAAATAACAAATGTATTTTTTTCTTCTACCCTATTTTCTTTCAAAAACATTTCTAACGATTTTTCATACATATCAATATTTACCTTTGTTACAGGGCGAAAACTTCCTCGCAAAGCCAAAATATTTTTTTTATACAAAACAGCAGCTGGCAAAATATTTTTTCCTTCGGCGCTAAACATTACAGCATCGGTCATACCATTTTTAACTAATTGTAAACTCATTAATCGATTATCAACATTGGCAAATCGAGGTCCTGAAAAATTAATAGTATCAATTTCAAGCTGGTCTTTATCTAAATGGTCGTATAAATACTTTAGCAATTTTTTAGGATCGTTGTACTTATAATAAGCACCGTAAATAAGGTTTACGCCTAATATACCCAATGTTTCTTGCTGCAAGCGCGCATCGGTTTCTTTAAAGCGAATATGAATAATTATTTCGTTATAATCCTCGTCAGGTTCAATTTGATATTTAATCCCAACCCAGCCGTGACCCTTAAATTTTTTAGCAAAATCGATAGTTGCGACGGTATTTGCGTAACTAAAAAACATTTTATTGGGATGTTTATTTCTATCCAAACGTTTTTCGATAAGCTCCACTTCATAGGTCAGCATTTTTTTTAAACGCTCCTCGGTTACGTAACGTCCATCGGTTTCGCAGCCATATATTGCATCAGAAAAATCTTTATCATAAGCCGACATTGCCTTTGCAATTGTACCAGATGAACCACCCGAACGAAAAAAATGTCGAACGGTTTCTTGACCAGCACCAATTTCTGCAAAAGTACCGTAAATATTATCGTTTAAATTGATTCGAAGCGCCTTATCTTTAATTGACGGTATTTGCTCGATAATTTTATCGCCTTTTAATTTTATGTTTAAACCTGATGCCATAATACTATTAAATATTGGGTGTAAAGTTAGTAAAAAAGGTACATTGAGCTAATTTAATTTTTACAAATTGTATTCTATTTTTTTACCAATACTTTTATACCTTTACTGCTGTTATAAACCATACTCAATGAACGTATATTTTTTAGGAACAGGAACATCACAAGGAATTCCGGTTATTGGAAGTGAACATCCAGTATGTTTGAGTACCAACGTAAGAGATAAACGATTACGGGTTTCGCTTTGGATTAAAACGGAACACGAATCAATTGTTATTGATTGCGGACCCGATTTTAGGCAACAAATGTTATCGTCGCAATGCACTACTTTAGATGCTATTTTATTTACTCACGAACATTCAGATCATACCGCTGGCCTGGATGATATACGTCCGTTTTCGTTAAAATTTGGTCCGACGCAACTATTTTGTTCCAAAAGAGTGCACCTAAATTTAAAAAAGCGATTTGATTATATATTTGAAACTGAAAACAAGTACCCTGGCGCGCCATCGGTAATTGTTACTGAAATAGAAAATAATATTCCTTTTTATGTTGGTACAACTAAAGTAATTCCGATAAATGCTTGGCATGGAACTTTACCAATTTTAGGATTCCGTATTAAAGATTTTGTTTATTTAACCGATGTAAAATCGATTGAAAAAGAAGCTTTAGATCAACTTATGGGCGTGAAAGTATTGGTTATAAATGCATTAAGAATTACCGAACATCATGCTCATTTTAATTTGCAAGAAGCATTAGAATTTGTAAATTTGTTGCAACCTGAAAAGGCGTATTTAACTCATATAAGTCACTTGTTGGGTTTTCATGATGAAGTTGAAAAATGTTTGCCAAAAAATGTATTTTTAGCACACGATAATCTAAATATTGAAATTGTAGATTAATAAAAAAGACTTTTATAAATAGCCCCGACAGGAAGGAAAAACATTATTTCGTTTTTTTTACGAAATAATTTTTGGAAGGATGGCGGGACCAATTGCAGTAATGAACTCTGAAGTTGTGCTTCAAAAAAAAATTAGATTATGAAAAAACAATTGTTTTTATATTTGTTTATTTTAGCATTGATGGTAAATTGTTTTACTTATATGTATTACTCAAAAGGGTTTGCATTTTTAGAAAAAAGGTATGAAAAACTGAATTTAAAAATGACTAGTAAAAATGATTCGTTAGTTAATTTATTAGTTGATGCGAACCATTTCGCAATTGAAAATAACGATAATGCTCAAAATTATTTTGATGGTAAAGATGTTTCTATAATTACTAAAAATGTAACAAACGGATTATTAGCGTTTAACGATGACCCGAATGGAAATAAATTTACTGGTCAAGTAACTATGGGAAGTCAAAAATTCATTATAAATAAAATAAAAATTTTAAACCACCGCTGGATAATTGCTGATTATAGTGACGGACAACTTTGGGGCGAGGTGCTGGTAAAATACTTTTTGAATGCTGATGACAGTATTTCGTATGAAATTATCGAAACACAGTTATTTCCGAAAGAAACAAATTAACTTATAAACTGATGAAAATGAGCTTAAAATTGATAATGCTGAGTGCATTTTTAACATTTATTGCGTGTAAACCAGATCCAAAAGAGGTATTACAAGAAGTAAATTCTAAAGCACAAATTATACTAGATTCAACGATTGTTGGTGCTGATAAGGACGAAAATGGCTGTTTAGGATCTGCGGGATATACTTGGAGCAAAGTAAATAAAGAGTGTATTCAGATTTTTTCGGGTATTGGCCTAGCCCCTACTGAAAAATCAAAAAACAGCGATGCTATTTTTTATACTTATGTTTTTTTTAGTGAAGATGGTAATTTAGCCGAGGTTTTTTTACCAGGCGAAGAAAATTCTATGATTTTATCGCGCGAAACAAAACCAAATCCATGGATTTTTAATAATTATAAATTGATTGCTAAAAACGGTTATGTTCTTGAAAAATCGGGAGCAGTAATTTACTCGGGCGATGGTGAGGCAGGAAGTAAAATTACTGGAAGCGATGTGCCTGAGGATTAAACTTTTTGTAACCACTTTAACATGTCATAAAAATTTTGTTGCGAAATAGTATGTCCCGCCGGATATTCATGATATTCGATTTCAATTCCTAAATTAGATAATATTGGAGCTGCTTTTCGTGCCCACGTTACCGGTACTACTTGATCTACATTGCCATGCGAAGCAAATATTTGTAGTGATTCGAAATTATTTTTTCCAAAATTTGGCACTGCAATTTTATCGTTAAAATAGCCACTCAAAGCTACAATTTTACTTATTTTTTCGGGATATGAAACTCCAATTGCATAACTTAAAATACAACCTTGGCTAAAACCAACCAACGTTACATTATGCTTGTTAATTGCATATTTTGCTGACAATTCGTCGATAAAATTTACGATTGAATCTCTTGACTTTTGCGCTTGCTCAATGTTAGAAAATTTGTTTTCGTCGGCATCAAAATTTATAGCGTACCAAGCATAGCTGCCGTACTGAAGGTCAAACGGCCCTCGAGCCGCTACAACATAGCAATCATCAGGCAATTCTGATTCAAACGAAAACAAATCTTGCTCATTACTACCATAACCGTGAAGCAGCAATAGAAGCGGGTTTTTATCTAATTTTATTTTGGGCTCACGAATTAAGTAGTGTAAAGATAATTGCATTATAAATTTTTAAAAGTGTTCTGAAAAAATTTTCCTAACAATGGAATTTCGCGCTTTTGATTTTGCAAAGCACCCAAAAAACCATAAATCCAAAGGATAAAATAAAATAGGTAAAATCCTGAAGATACCAACCAACTATTAAAATTTCCAACAAAATAACCTAGTAAAAAAAAAGAAAGAAAAATTCCGAATGTTTGTCGTATGTGAAAGGAATTAAACTCTGTTTTATCGCTATCTTGATTTTTATAATAGGCATAAATAGTTCCAAAAATGGTTAAATAACTTATTACTGCGATGTCTTTATTTGCGTTCATATCTATATTTTTGATAAAATTAATTTTGATTGATTGTATATTCCTATAACATCTCCTTTCATTTTACAATTTAAAAAAGCAGAATTTTTAGATTTAGAAATGATGTGCTGTTTATTAAAAACCCAAGCTTTATCGGTTGTAAATAAAGTTAAATTGGCTTTATTTCCAATTTTAATTTCAGTTGGACTTAGTTTAAAAATAGTACGTCCGAAAGTTAATTTTTCTATTACAATTTCCAGTGGAAGTACCGTTAGTAACGCCCCAAAGGCAGATTCTAAGCCTATTGTTCCGTTTTTAGCTAAATCAAATTCCATTTTTTTGTGTTCAATATCAATCGGATTGTGGTCTGAGGTAATGCAATCTATAGTGTTGTCAAGTACGCCATTAATCAGTGCTTTAATGTCAAATTCGTTTCGTAACGGAGGGCAAACTTTAAATCGAGTATCGAAATTACGAAGTTTTTCGTCAGATAAAACTAAATTGTGAACGGCAACACTGCACGTAACGTTCAGTCCTTTATCTTTAGCTTCTTTTATTAATCGGACTGATTTTGCAGTAGAAATGGTTGGAATGTGCAGTTTACCGCCCGTATATTCTAATAACGATAAATTGCGTGCTATTTGAATTTCTTCAGCTAAATTTGGAATTCCTTTTAATCCTAATTGTGTGGCAACAACGCCTTCATTTGCAACACCGTTACTTTTTAATTTTTCGTCTTCAGAAAATGCAATTAGTAAACCATCAAAATCTTGAACATATTGCAAAGCAATTTTCATTAAATTGGGGTTTGCAATAGCTTTATTATAATCGCCAAATGCGATAGCTCCCGCATTTTTCATATCAAATAGTTCAGCCAAATCAATACCATCGCTGTTTTTGGTAAGTGCCCCGATAGGAAAAAGTTGTACCGAAGATGCTAATGCTTTTTGTTTTACAAATTGAATCTGCGATTGATTATCGATTATTGGATACGAATTGGGCTGCAACGCAATTGCGGTAAAGCCTGACTTTGCGGCAACACGTAATCCATTTTCGATAGTTTCACGTTCTTCAAAACCAGGTTCTCCAAAACTAACACTACTATCAAACCAACCTTGCGAAAGGTGTAAATTTTTAATTTCAACAACTTGATAATTAGATAAATGTGTACATTGCGTTGCTATATTTTCGATTATTCCGTTGGTAAGCTGCACGTCAACTATTTGATTATGAAATTCACTTTTCGGATCAATTATTTTGACTTTTTTTATAAGTATATTCATTTTACAATTTTTTGAATAAGAATTTCTAAAACTAAAAATAAGAATGTCAAAACTAGCAACCACTTCCAAACGAGGCTATCAGTCCGGTTGGATAGCAATTTTTCAAAAAGGATTTCTATAGATGCTTCTGTTTTAAAATCACTAGTGGCATTACTAATAGCGCCAAGATCACTTTCGATTCTGTTATAGTTAAAACTTAAATTATTTATGGATTTGTTTCCATTAAAAACCTCAAAATTTCCTGCAAATAAGGGGTATTCGGTACAGGTCATTTTAACTTTACCCTTGCTTGTTTGTTGCAGCGGAATAAAACTTTCAGTGTCATTTTGAACTCTTAAAATAGCATCTTTTTCCAAAATTGTTTCAATCAATATTGGATTATTACTTCCAATATTGATTGCATTTACTGCAGTATTTTGATTGTGTAGCACCATATTATAAAAAACGGGTACGATCAAAGGTGCATTTTGAAAATTACTATTTTCTTTATTTATAGCTGACGAAAAAACATACAATGATGCAAAATCATTATGTATATCTATTAGAAAGGGAGTTTGATCACTATAACTTAAAATTTGTGATGCCGAAGTTGAAAATTCAAAAAAAGTTGCTACTTTAGGGTATTGAAAATTAGCTACTCGTTTTTCAAATACATTTTTAAATAACGGGTGATCAAAATTAATCGTAGTCACTAATTTTTCTGCATTTACTTTTGATTTTATTTTAGTTGAACTAAAATTAACTAAAAATTCATTCAGATTAATAATATTTGCCTCTTGATTTGGAATAAAAATTACTGTACCACCATTTTGAAAATACGATTTTAAAGTAGTTTGCAGTGCAATTGGAATATCAATTAGCTCGTTAAGTACAATAGCATCTTGCTTATCTATTAAATTATAATCTAAAGTTGGTAATGAATAATTAAAATAATTAAATTCGTCAGACACATAAATTCGCGATAAAAAATTACTTTTTACAGGATCTCCAATACTGATAATATTATATTTTTTGGGTTTAGAAATACTAAAATAATACGTATTATCGTATTCTAAACTGCTATCCTCTATTGAAAAATGACCTTGAAAATCAGTTTTAGGAATTGTAAAAGTTACTGTTTTGATTTTGTTATCAAAACTTACGACAGTTTTAGCAACTAATTTATCATGGTTATAAAGCGCAACAGGGATGTTTTTAAAATCATCGCCAAACGCAGTACATTTGGCGGTTACTTCATAAAAATTAGTTGTATTTTGATTGATGTAAACACTGTCAATCGCAATATTGTCTACTTTTTCTGCTTTAGGAATTACGAAAGTTAAATTCTGGTACTTTATATAATTTTTTAATTGATTTGATTTTAAACCAACTGCATCAGTTATCACTATAATTTCTTTCTGAAAAGCAGTTTTATATGCTTTAATATTATTTAAAATATCGTCAATTTTAAATTCGTTTGCACTGTATTTTAAATTTTGAAGTTCTTTTTGAATCGATTTAATATCTGTATTCCAGTAATTATCCGAACACGTTAGTAAAGAAAATTTGAAGTTTTCTGGGGTTTTTTCCAACAAATCTTCAACCGCTCGTTTTAATAGTTCACCGTTACTGCCTTTGGCTTGCATGCTAAAAGAGTTATCGAGCACGATATAAAGTTCGTTTGATGTATTTTTACTTTCATTAGATTTAAAAAATGGTTGTGCAAATCCGAGAATTAAAAAAGTAAGTAATAATAAGCGTGTTGCTAAAAGCAAATATTTTTTAAGTTTGGAACTTTTTCGTGTTTGAATACTTAATTCTTTCAGAAATCGAACATTGGTGAAGTACTCAATTTTAAATTTTCGGAGTTGAAAAAGGTGAATTAATATCGGTATTACCAATAAAAATAAAAAATAGAGAATTTCTGGATTTTTAAAGTGCATTTATTAAAAATGATTTGTCAAAAATAATATTTTTTTTTTAAGTTATCAGAATATCCAAGTCATTTTATTGATTATGCCATTAAAATTGAACATTTAAAACTAATTGAGTGCAATAAATTAAATTTTTTTGATGTAATTATGCGTAGTGTTCGCAACCCAAATATGTAAAAGTCTTGTACTTTAAAAAACCTATTTTTTCTTTTTCTTAGCATCACGAGTTCGCTCAACACCCCTATTTCGTGATGCTGTTTTTCGCGGTTTTGTTTTGGCAGGACCACCTAAATTTACTTTTTTGTTTTTAGTCGATTTTTCATGAAATGCTTCTCCGCCTTCTTTTTTAACGCGTTTCATTAACATTTTTACTTTCTTGACATCTTTTTCAAATTCTAGTAAGCGAACAGAAACTTCAACTGCGGAGGGTAATGATAAAAATTCTATTTCGGTATTCATCAAAAGTTCGGCTTGAACTTGAATATCGGCTTCGCTCGGACTTATAAAGCTCAACGCAGTTCCAAATTTATCAGCACGACCCGTTCTACCAATTCTATGAATGTACTGTTCAGGAATTTCGGTAAACTCAAAATTAATAACGTGGGTAACATCCGAAATATCTAGTCCTCGTGCCATAACGTCAGTCGTAACAATTCCGCGTAACGTACCCGACTGAAAAGAAGCCATTGTATTTAAACGATAATTCTGTGATTTATTAGAATGTATAACGCCAAATTGTTCTGGATATTCCTGCTCGATACTGACTGCAATTAAATCGACCGTTTTTTTATTATTTGCAAATATCAATACTCTACTTGTTGTCGAATCAGATTGTAAAATATGACTTAACAAATTAATTTTGGTCAAAAAATTAGGTACATTGTACGCCAATTGTTTAATTTTTTCGAGCGGTGTTCCCGACGGAGATAAAGTAATTTCTTCAGGATTTTCAAAATAATCTTCAAGCATCTCGTCTACATCATCGGTCATTGTTGCCGAAAAAAGAATATTTTGATGTTTATTTTTCATCATCGACAGCAATGAAGTTACTTGAAATCGGAATCCCAAATTTAAAATTTCGTCAAACTCGTCAATCACTAATTTTTGTAAACTATCAAATCTAATAACATTATCTAAAGCCAAGTCCATAGTTCTACCTGGCGTTCCTACCAAAATATCGATACCTGAATAGACCGATTTTTTTTGAGTATTGATGTTCACTCCGCCATAAACTCCAAGTGTACGTACGGACATGAATTGTGTAAGACTTGCAATTACATCTACAATTTGCACCACTAATTCTCGCGTTGGCACTAAAATTACAATTCTAGGCGTATCGGTTGCAATAAATTTCCATTGTTTAAGTAATGGCAACAAATACGCTAATGTTTTGCCCGTTCCCGTTTGTGCAATTCCCATAACATCGCGACCTGACATAATGGAAGAAAATGATTTTTCTTGAATTGGAGTGGGATTTATAATTCCCATCAAATCTAGTGCTTTCTGTAGTGATTTAGGAAGTCGGAATTGGTCAAAAGTTGTCATTTTAAAGTATATAATTAATATGCAAATATAAGTTAAAATTAAGCGGTAAACTATAAATTGCATTTTTTATTAAGGTAATTATATTTAAAAAAGTCACAAATGCATTCCAGATAAAATAGTACTTTTTGCTAAAAATAGCTGTAAAAAAATAGTTTGAAATGACTCAGAAAACGATTTAAAACTAGGTACTGAAAGTGATTCACAAATATGATTTACTAAAATTTTTATAAAAATATTTTACAAACAGTACGCTACTTTTTTACAAGATTATGTAAAATTTAAAAATTAGATTTTTATATCATTTATACACTATAATGCAACCGAAATTATACTATTAGTTTTTTTTTATCTATAAAAATAAATTTTATTCATTAATTGTAGTAAACAGTTTATTTATCTCAAACGTTAAATTTTAAAATCTAGTAAAATAATTCTTATATTTTAACTGTTAATTTTATAATAATTTTAGTATTTTTGTTCAAATTTTTAAAACCAACCAACATGAAACAAAAAATTATTTTTTCAACAGTGGCGTTGCTATTGTTCGGATTTTTTACTTCGTTTGCACAAACCAAAGTAACTGGAAGTGTAAAAGGAAAAGACGGCTCAGCTTTGCCGGGTGTTAATGTAACTATTAAAGGAACATCAAAAAGTACACAGACAGGTTTTGACGGAAACTTTTCAATTGATGCATCAGCCAAATCAACGTTAGTTTTAAGCTTTATTGGCTTTGAAACAAAAGAAATTGATGTAAACGGTAGATCTTCAATTGCCGTAATAATGCAAGATGGCGACACAACTTTGCAAGAAGTTGTATTAATCGGTTCACGCAACCCAAAACGAGTTGTAACCGAATCGGCAGTGCCAGTAGATGTTATTGACTTAAAAACCATTTCGTCACAAGGGCCACAAACCAATTTGAACCAAATTTTAAATATGGTTGCTCCTTCGTTTACGTCTAACACACAAACGGTTGCTGATGGCACCGATCACTTAGATCCAGCTCAGTTGCGAGGTTTAGGTCCCGATCAAGTGTTGGTTTTAGTAAACGGTAAACGACGTCATACATCAGCTTTAGTAAATATTAATGGAACTCCAGGTCGAGGCTCTGTTGGAACAGATCTAAATGCTTTTCCAACTTTTGCAGTAGAAAAAATTGAAGTGTTGCGAGATGGCGCATCTGCACAATATGGTTCAGATGCCATTGCAGGTGTAATCAACATAAAAGTAAAAAAAGATACAAAAAAATTAGATATTGCACTCTTCGGAGGAAGTAATTATTCTAAAGGAGCCAACGATCACCGTGGTGGCAATGATGGAAACAATGTGCAATTGGATTTGAACTATGGAATCGGACTTGGAAAAGCAAAAAGTTTCTTAAACGCTACAGTAAGCCTTCAAATGAGAGACATTACGCGTCGTGCTAACGATTTTGATGGAACTCTTTTTAACGCATTCAACGCCATTGAGCAACGCGCTTTGAATAATGGTTTAAATATCAATTCACTTTATGGTAATATTACTAACACACCAAACACAGCACAAATAATTTCGGCTATTAAAACGTATGCACCGCAAGTGGCTTATTTTTCAGCGGCAACTCAAGCTTCTATACAAGGAGCAACCACAATTACTCAAATGCAAGGGCTACTAGGTGGCGACGTATCAGATAATGAATTGCAATACAGAGGTTTAGAACGTCGTGATTTTAATATGCGAATAGGACAATCATCGCTTAGAAGTGCGCAAGTATTTTTAAATGCTGCGTTTCCAATTTCGGATAATGTGGAACTATATGCTTTTGGTGGAACTAGTAATCGCACAGGAGAATCAGCTGGTTTTTATAGAAAACCAAACACCGCCCGTGGAAACACTGCTTTGTATCCTAATGGATATTTACCACAAATTAATTCTAACATTAAAGATGTGTCTATCGCCGCAGGTTTTAGAGGTAAAGCATTTGAAAATTGGAATTTCGACGTGAGTAACACTTTTGGTAAAAACTCGTTTATCTACACTATCGACAACACTTCAAATGCCTCTCTGAAACAATTTTCAAAAACGGAATTTGACGCTGGTTCTTTAAAATTTTATCAAAATACTGCTAATATTGATTTAAGTCGCAAGTTTGATGTGCTTTCTGGGTTTAACGTAGCATTTGGTGGAGAAGCAAGACAAGAAAATTTTAAAATAACGCCAGGTGAGCCCGATTCATATTTGCAATATGACATCAATGGTAAGGAAGTTACACCGACATTGTTAAGTAACCTTTATCAAACCGATTTTTTTGGGGCTCGTATGCCAGGAGGTTCGCAAGTTTTTCCGGGATTTAGAGCGGCAAATAATACCGATAAAGGTCGTCAGAGTACCGCTTTATATGCCGATTTAGAATTAGATGTAACCAAAAAATGGTTAGTAAATGCCGCTGTTCGTATGGAAAACTATTCAGATTTTGGAAATACCAAAAATTACAAAATAGCGTCTCGTTACAAAATCACAGATAATATTAATTTAAGAGGTGCTATTTCTACCGGATTTCGAGCACCATCTTTACACCAACTGTATTTCAACTCGACCTCAACACAAACCGTGGGTGGAGTTGCTTTTCAAATTGGAACGTTTAGTAATGACTCTGCACCAGCTCAAATTTTGGGAATTCCTAATTTGAAACAAGAAGAATCTCAAAGTGCAAGTATCGGTTTTACTGCAAAAATACCAGCTGCAAACCTTACAATTACTGCTGATGCCTACATGATTAAAATCAAGGACCGAGTAATACTTACCGATTCTTTTACAAGACCAATAGGAACGTTCTCAGTAGTGACACCTCAATATGAACTTCAGAAACAATTTGATTCGGCAGGAGCAACCGCCGCAACCTTTTTTGCCAATGCAATTGATACTAAATCAAGTGGAATTGATGTGGTAATTACGCACAAAATAAATATTGGAACAAATACATCGTTAAAATCTGATTTTGCTGCTACGTTTTCGCAAACAAGCCAAGATGGAGACATTAAAGCGTCGCCAATTTTAGCAGCTAACAATCAAATAAATAACTATTATTCTGAAAGAAGCCGTGTGTTTTTGGAAGAAGCAGTGCCAAGAGTTAAAGCAAACTTATCAAATACTTTGACCTACAAAAAAGTTGACTTCTTTGTAAGAAATGTTTATTTTGGAAAAGTTACCGATCCAAACACTGCCGATGTGAACAATGATGGCGTAATTGGTGCAATAATTGTGAACGGAAACGCAGTTGAAAACGAACACCCAATTTGGGGAGCCAAAATCATTACTGATTTTACAGTTGGTTTTGAGGTTGTTAAACACGTGAAATTGGTAGTTGGTGCTAATAACATCTTTGATATTTATCCTG
>JAYVGC010000028.1:0-36310 GCA_043772535.1 Flavobacterium sp.
GCTCAAATTAGTAATAAAATATTGGCTCAAATGTACCAAGCCATACGAATTGAAGTGAATCAAGAAATGGATGTGTTAAAAGAATTTTTAACCCAATCACTCGAAATTTTGAACCCTGGCGGTCGTTTATCCGTAATTTCTTACCACTCGTTAGAAGATCGTTTGGTGAAAAGATTCTTTAAAAACGGATTGTTTGAGGGTGAGCCAGAGCGTGATTTTTTTGGAAATTTTTCAGTTCCATTCAAAAATATTGATAAGTTAATCATTCCTAGTAGTAGCGAAATTAAAAGTAATAATCGGGCGCGCAGCGCAAAATTGAGGGTAGCAGAAAAAAAATAGTTTTAAATTGAAGTTTTTGGTTAATCAAGTAGTAATAAAGTATATGAGCGGAATTCTTAATCTTTTAAAAGCACGTTTCTTAATAAACGAGGACGCTACCAAAAATTGGGGATTTATTCTGTATGTCATTTTTTTAGCTATTTTATTAATTGCAAATACCAACCAATACGAACAAAAAGTGTTTTTAATAGCCGATTTAACAAACGAAGTCAAAGAATTACGATCAGAATTTGTAGATAAACGCTCACAATTGATGAAATTAAAAATGGAATCGACTGTTTCTGAAAAAATGCTACAACGAAACATTTTTCCCGCAACTGTGCCTCCGCAAAAAATAAAAGTAAATAAACCAAAAGACACCAGTTTATTAAAAAAAATATGGCAGTAGCTAAAGAAAACAGCGCTCTAAGAATTTATGGCATAGCTTTCGTATTTTTTATGATTGCTATTGCTATTACTGTAAAACTAACTAATATTCAGTGGGTGGAGGGCGATTATTATAGAAAATTAGCAAAAGACCGAACCGTTAAAAAGTTTGTAATTCCGGCAAATAAAGGAAATATATATTCGGCTGATGGCAGTTTGTTGGCAACATCAATACCAAATTTCAATATTCGTTTTGATGCATTGGCGCCTAAGGGCACTGATTTTGAAAAAGAAATTAAAGCGCTCTCTGATTCTTTATCTTCTTTATTATCAAAGCCTAGTAGCACCATTCAAGCAGCGTTACGACAAGCTCGAAATACAAAAAATCGATACTTTTTGATAGCTAAAAATTTGAATTTTACCGATTTTGATCGTCTTAAAAATTTTCCGCTTTTAAGCAAAGGGGCATATAAAGGAGGAATTATTATTGAACAGCAAACCGTTCGAGAACATCCGATTGGAAAAATTGCAGAACGAACCATTGGTTACGAACGAATTGATGAATCGGGGCAATTGGTTCGTGTTGGTATAGAAGGTGCTTTTGGCAAGTATCTAAACGGCAGCGATGGCAAGGTATTAAAACAAAAAATTGCAAAAGGACAGTGGAAACCCATTCGGGATATAAACGAAGTAGAACCTCAAGACGGTTATGACGTTGTGTCAACTTTAGATGTTTATATTCAAGATATTGCACATCATGCCTTGCTTAAACAACTCGAAGAATTTAAGGCCGAACATGGATGCGTGGTGGTTATGGAAACCAAAACGGGTCATATCAAAGCAATTTCAAATTTGGGGCGCGACGAAAAATCAGGTAATTATTACGAAACAATTAATTATGCTGTAGCCGAATCGAATGAGCCTGGATCAACTTTTAAATTAGTTGACATGATTGCCCTTTTGGATGACAACAAAGTAGATACAAGCAAGGTGTATAATTCATTTGGTGGTGAAATTACATTTCGAGGCAAAAAAGTGCACGATTCACACGAGGGTGGCTACGGAAAAATTTCCTTAGCTCGAGGTTTTGAAGTATCATCAAACACGGTTTTGGCGCAAGCTGTTTACGAAAATTACAAAGATAATCCCAAGGCATTTACCGATCGCATAGATAATATGGGACTAAATAACCGCCTTCATTTGCCATTTCAAGGAGAAGGGATTCCGTACATTCCGCATCCATCAGATAAAAATTGGAGTGCCATTACATTACCGTGGATGGCTTTTGGATACAACGTTTCAGTCACGCCATTACAAACATTAACGCTGTATAATGCCGTTGCAAATAATGGTCAAATGATAAAACCACAATTTGTTTCTGAAATCAAAAACGGAAATAAATCTATAAAAAAATACGAGAGACAAGTAATTAATCCAAGTATTTGCAGCATTGCAACTATTAAAAAATTAAAAGCACTTTTGAGTGGTGTTGTAAAAAAAGGAACAGGCTCTAAATTGTATTCTAAAGATTTTTCGATGGCAGGAAAAACGGGTACTGCACAAGCTAATTATAGCCGAAATGGAGGAAATGACAAACATTATATTTCGTCCTTTGTAGGCTTTTTTCCTATCGAAAATCCAAAATATTCGTGCATTGTGGTAGTTCATAAACCAAACACATCTACTGGTGCATACTATGGTGCTGACGTTGCAGGGCCGGTATTTAAACGAATAGCTCAAAAAATTTTTACTGACGTGCCCTCAACCAACGAAATAAAAAACAGCGACAAACTCATTGACAAGCAAGAAATTAGTTTTAATAATTTTTATGATTTGGCTCAAAAAACCACTAATAAAATTCCAAATGTAAAAGGAATGCCAGCAATGGATGCAGTAGCATTATTAGGTAATTTAAAATTAAAAGTAAAAATTATCGGTTTTGGAAAAGTAAAAAAACAATCTATTGCCGCAGGAGAATATGTAGTTAGAAATAGCACTATTATTTTAGAATTATCATAAAATAATCCGCAAAGAAACATGAAAAAATTAAAAAACATTTTATATAAAGTTGCAATCGAATCAAGTATTGGTTCAACAGAAATGTACGTTAACAAAATTGAATTTGACTCTCGAAAAATTATTGATTCCGACATTTTTGTTGCAATAAACGGTGCTATTTTTGACGGACATGATTATATCGAAAAAGCACTTTTATTAGGAGCAACTGCTATTATTTGTGAAAAATTCCCAGATAAAATTCATCCCGGAATTACCTATATTCAGGTAAAAAATACCAATTTAGCCTTGGCGTTTTTAGCTACTAATTTTTTCGATAATCCATCCGAAAAACTAAAATTAGTAGGAGTTACAGGTACAAATGGTAAAACAACTATTGCTTCACTATTATACCAATTGTACAAAAAAGCGGGTTATAAAGTGGGTTTGCTTTCGACGGTTAAAATTGTAGTAGATCAATTGGAATATGCAGCCACACATACAACGCCTGATTCGCTGACAATCAATTATTATTTAAATGAAATGGTTGACTTGGGTTGTGAATATTGTTTTATGGAAGTTAGTTCGCATGGAATTCATCAAAAAAGAACCGAGGGATTGGCATTTGTGGGTGGTGTTTTTACAAATTTATCGCACGACCATTTAGATTATCATAGTTCATTTATAGAATATAGAGATGTAAAAAAATCATTTTTTGATTATTTACCACAAGCCGCTTTTGCATTAACTAATGTTGATGATAAAAATGGTACTGTAATGCTGCAAAACACCAAGGCAAGAAAAGTTACCTATGCGCTAAAATCTTATGCTGATTACAAAGCAATTATTCTCGAAAATCAATTGTCTGGATTGCTTTTAAAAATTAATGGAAACGATGTTTGGGTAAAATTAATCGGAACTTTTAATGCCTATAATTTAGTAGCCATATACGGAGTTGCCGTTGAGCTAGGGATGGAATCTTTAGAAGCAATGCGCTTACTATCCGAGCTCGAGAGTGTTTCTGGACGGTTTCAATACATAGTTTCTCACGAAAAAGTAACTGCAATTGTAGATTATGCGCATACTCCAGATGCTCTCGAAAATGTTTTGAATACTATAAATGATATTCGGACAAAAAATGAGCAATTAATAACTGTGGTAGGTTGTGGTGGCGATCGGGACAAAACCAAACGACCAATAATGGCTCAAATTGCTAGTGATTTAAGCGATAAAATAATTATTACGTCCGACAATCCACGAAGTGAAAATCCACAAACAATTATTGCTGAGATGGAAACTGGAATAGCAGCTCAAAATTTTAAGAAAACACTGTCTATTCAAGATCGAAAACAAGCAATAAAAACGGCTTGTCAATTTGCAAAAAGTGGTGATATCATTTTGATTGCCGGCAAAGGGCACGAAAATTATCAAGAAATTGAGGGTGTTAAACATCATTTTGATGACATGGAAGTAGTTAAAGAATTTTTGAAATAGGCTTTAGTCTTACAGTTTTAAGCGTCATTCAGAGCAATAAAGCGTCAGTTCTGAATCAAATTTTAAATAAAAATATATATGTTATACTACTTTTTTGAATATTTAGACAAAACTTTAGACGTTCCAGGAGCGGGAGTTTTTCAATACATTACGTTCAGATCTGCATTGGCATTAATTTTGTCATTGTTGTTATCTACCATTTACGGAAAAAAAATTATTGGAATTTTACGTCAAAAGCAATTGGGCGAAACAGTGCGCGATTTGGGCTTGGCAGGGCAAAATCAAAAAGCAGGAACACCAACAATGGGTGGTATTATTATAATTATTGCAACATTAATTCCTGTTTTTTTGTTTACAAAATTAAATAATGTGTATATCGTTTTGCTAATTATTACTACTTTATGGATGGGAACTATCGGCTTTATTGACGATTATTTAAAAATTAAATTCAAAAATAAAGAAGGTTTAAAAGGAAAATTTAAAATTGTAGGTCAAGTAGGATTAGGCATCATTGTGGGGTCAGTTTTATATTTTCATCCAAGTGTAACGATTCGACAAAAAACGGTGCGACCTATTACATTTAATCAAACTGAAAGTGCATATAATCAAGAGTTAAAGGCTGTAAAATCAACTACAACCACCATACCATTTACCAAAAACAACGAACTTGATTATGCTAGGGCACTAAAGTGGGTGGGCGATGGTTACGAAAATTGGGCATGGTTAATTTTTATACCAATCGTAATTTTTATCATTACGGCTGTTTCAAACGGCGCAAATTTAACTGATGGTATAGACGGTTTGGCAGCGGGTACAGCAGCAATTTCGGTTATTGCATTGGCAATTTTCACTTATGTTTCTGGTAATGTTATTTTGTCAAGTTACCTGAACGTAATGTACATTCCAAACTCGGGTGAAATGACTGTTTTTATTTCAGCTTTTGTCGGTGCATTAATTGGGTTTTTATGGTACAATTCATATCCTGCCTCTGTTTTTATGGGCGATACGGGCAGCTTAACTATCGGAGGCATTATTGCAGTTTTGGCAATTATGGTTCGTAAAGAGATGCTATTACCCGTATTATGTGCTATCTTTTTTGCTGAAAGTTTTTCTGTTATTTTACAAGTTTCATATTTTAAATATACTAAAAATCGCTATGGCGAAGGACGACGAATTTTTTTGATGTCGCCTTTGCATCATCATTATCAAAAAAAAGGGTATCACGAAAGTAAAATAGTGACCCGTTTTTGGATTGTAGCAATTATTTTATCAATCGTTTCGATTGTAACATTAAAGTTAAGGTAATGCAAAGACTTGTAATTCTTGGCGGTGGAGAAAGCGGTGTGGGAACCGCAATTTTAGGAAAAAAACAGGGATACGATGTTTTTGTGTCTGATTTTGGAATTATTTCAGAGAAATATAAACTAGTTTTAACACAGCACAACATTAATTTTGAAGACGAAAAGCATACCGAAAATTTGATTTTAAATGCCGATTTAGTTATGAAAAGCCCCGGTATTGCTGATAAGGTTGCAATCATTCAAAAGATAGTTGCGAGATCAATTTCGATGATTTCAGAAATAGAATTTGCCTTTCGATATACGGATGCGCAAATTATAGCAATTACCGGTAGTAACGGAAAAACTACAACTACAATGCTTACATACCATTTGTTAAAACAAGCTGGATTAAATGTAGCTGTTGGTGGTAATATTGGAAAAAGTTTCGCCTGGCAAGTAGCTAAAGAAAGTTTTGATTTTTATGTGCTTGAAGTTAGCAGTTTTCAATTAGATGGCTGTTTTCAATTTCGGCCACACATCGCAATTATTACCAACATTAGTCCCGATCATTTAGATCGATACGACTATAAATATGAAAATTATATTAATTCGAAATTTAGAATAGCACAAAATCAAACCGAAAACGATTATTTAATATATGATGCAGATGACATCGAAATAGACAAAATGATACAGAATAATAACAATATAAAAGCCCAATTAGTTCCGTTTTCAGTTACTCAAAAACTTAAAAAAGGAGTTTTTTTAAACCAATCAATTATGGAAGTACAAATAACAGACGAAGAATTAGACATACCAACAGAAACCATTTCGTTGGAAGGAAAACATAATTTAAAAAATGCAATGGCAGCAACCGCGGTTGCTAATCTTTTGCGCATACGAAAACAAACCATTCGCGAAAGTTTATCCAATTTTCAAGGGGTAGAACATCGTTTAGAAAAGGTACTAAAAATTCAAAATGTGCAATATATTAATGATAGTAAAGCAACTAATGTTAATGCCGTTTTTTATGCACTCGATAGCATGACTACACCAACAATTTGGCTTGTAGGCGGAGTTGATAAAGGCAATGATTACTATGAACTAATGGCTCTTGTGAATGAAAAAGTAAAATCGATAATATGTATTGGATTAGACAATTCTAAAATAATTGAAGCCTTTGGTAATGTGGTTGAAGTAATGGTTGAAGTAGAGTCAATGGATGACGCTGTTCGAACCGCACAACGCCTGTCAGAAAAAGGAGACACCGTTTTATTGTCGCCTGCATGTGCAAGTTTTGATTTATTTAAAAGTTATGAAGACAGAGGGAATCAATTTAAAGAAGCAGTTAGAAATTTATAAACCTAGTAGGTAATGAAAAGTATTTTAAACAGTTTAAAAGGAGATAAAGGCATTTGGGCATTCGTGTCGCTTTTGGCATTGTTCTCGTTTATGCCTGTTTTTAGTGCGAGTACCAATTTAGCGTATATGCGACATGGTTCTGGCAATGCAGTAACCTACTTGTTAAAACATTTTATTCATTTAACTATTGGTTTTGTAATAATTTATCAAGTGCATAAAATTCCGTACAATCATTTTCGATTTTGGTCCCGATTTTTTTTACCGGTAGTTTGGTTTTTATTGATTTTTGTAATGATAAAAGGAACCGTAATTGAAGGCGCAAACGCCAGCCGTTGGTTGCAAGTACCCATAATTGGAATTACGTTTCAACCTTCCACAGTCGCTGCATTGTTTTTATATTTATACGTTGCACGTTATTTGGCTAAAAGTCGATCGAAAACGCCTTCATTTCAATCGTCAGTTTTCGAATTATGGATACCAGTATTTATAACTTTAATATTAATTTTACCTTCTAATTTTTCGACTGCTGCCTTAATTTTTTTAATGGTATTGATGCTGGTTTTTATAGGTCATTATCCTTTAAAATATATTGGAATAATTGTAGTTTCTGGAATATTGTTTTTAACTTTTTTCTTTATTTTGGTTAAAGCTTTTCCAGACGCTTTTCCGAATCGGGTCGATACATGGATTAGTAGAATTGAAAGTTTTAGAAACAATAAGCCGAATGTTGATGATGATTATCAAATAGAAAAGGCAAAAATTGCCATCGCATCTGGTGGTATTTATGGTTTAGGGCCTGGTAAAAGTGTTCAAAAAAACTTTTTACCACAATCATCATCCGATTTTATTTTTGCAATAATAGTCGAAGAAAACGGTTTGATTGGTGCTGTTGGAGTTTTGTTAATTTATTTGTTGCTTTTATTTCGGTTTATAATTGGAGCTCGTAAATCGGGTACACTTTTTGGCAAATTAGTTATTGTCGGACTAGGTTTTCCAATTGTTTTTCAAGCCTTGTTGAATATGATGGTTGCGGTGCAATTAATTCCAGTTACGGGTCAAACATTACCCTTAATTAGTAGTGGTGGTAGCTCTATTTGGGTTACGTGTGTTGCGTTAGGAATCATTTTAAGCGTGACAAAAAAAGACGATGAAATTGCGCAAGATGAAATGAATAAACAAAAAAGAGAAGTTGCCTTACAAAAATTGATTGATAAAGAAGTACAAGAATACGAACAAAACAATGATTCAAATTATTCGATTGTAGAAAATCCGATGCATGCTGTTTTAAGTAAAAAATAGCGATTGCAATAAGGTATATTGTTATGTAATATAAATATGAAAAAATTAAAATTTATTCTTAGCGGCGGCGGAACGGGCGGACATATTTATCCGGCGCTCGCCATTGCCAATGAACTAAAAAAGCGTTTTGCAGATGCTGAATTTTTATTTGTGGGTGCTCAAGATAAAATGGAAATGCAAAAAATTCCGCAAGCAGGTTATACAATCAAAGGATTATGGATTGCTGGTTTACAACGAAAAATAAGCATAAAAAATCTTCTTTTTCCAATTAAAGTATTGCATAGTTTACAAAAATCGAGAGCGATAATAAAAAAGTTTAACCCTAATGTGGTAATAGGAACCGGGGGTTTTGCTAGCGGTCCTTTGCTATATGCTGCAAATTCGATGCGCATTCCAACAGTAATTCAAGAGCAAAATTCGTTTCCAGGAATTACAAATAAATTGTTAGCCAAAAAAGCAAATAAAATTTGTGTTGCTTACGAAAATTTAGAACGATTTTTTCCAATCGAAAAAATAATTATAACCGGCAATCCTGTTCGTCAAGATATAGTACAAATTAACGCTAAAAGGGATGAAGGTATTTCCTATTTTAACTTAGATACTAATAAAAAAACACTTCTAATTTTGGGCGGAAGTCTTGGTTCACGACGAATAAATCAGTTAATCGAAAAGGAATTAGATTTTTTTATTCAAAATAAGTTTCAAATTTTATGGCAATGTGGTACTTTGTATCTTCCTGAATATAAGCATTTATCTAAACAAAATACAGTTCAAGTAATTGCATTTATTGACCGAATGGATTTAATTTACGCTGCTGCCGATTTTGTAATTTCGCGCGCAGGTGCATCATCGGTATCCGAATTGTGTTTGGTAGCAAAACCAACTATTTTCATTCCATCGCCCAACGTTGCCGAAGACCATCAAACCAAAAATGCACAAGCAATTGTTGATAAAAATGGGGCGATTTTAATTACAGAAGCAGAGTTGGATGAAAAGTTCGAACCTTTATTTATAAGGTTAATGCGGGATAAAGATTTTCAAGATCAATTAGCAGCTAATATAAAAAAAATTGCCAAACCAAATGCGACCAATGATATTGTTGATGAAATTATAAGATTAATTAATTAAAAAAATACATCAATACCCTTTTTCAAATTTTTGAAATTAAAAAGGTAAATAAAATAATAAAAAATGAATCTAGACCAAATACATAATGTTTACTTTATAGGCATTGGCGGCATCGGAATGAGTGCTTTAGCTCGATATTTTTATGCCATCGGAAAAAACGTTTCTGGTTACGACAAAACGCCCACACCATTAACAAATGAGTTAATTAAAAGCGGTATAAACATTCATTTTGAAGACAGTATAAATCTGATTCCGCCAGATTATTATATTGAAAACACCTTGGTTATCATTACTCCGGCGGTTCCGATTTCGCATTCTGAATGGAATTATTTTTTAGAACGGAATTACCAAGTAAAAAAACGTGCCGAAGTTTTAGGCATTATTACTAAAGATACATTTTGTTTTGCCGTGGCAGGAACGCACGGAAAAACAACAACTTCTAGCATTTTAGGGCATATTTTGTACGAAGCAGGCGAAGATGTAACTGCATTTTTAGGCGGTATTGTTGAAAATTACAACTCTAATTTAATTGGAACCGGTAAATCAATTACTGTTGTTGAAGCCGATGAATTTGATCGATCATTTTTACATTTACATCCTAATATTGCTTGTGTAACCTCGATGGATGCTGATCATTTGGACATTTATGGGGATGTAAAAGCGATAGAGGATTCGTTTCGGGAATTTGCGGATAAAATTACCGATAAAACTAAATTATTTGTTACAAAGGGCCTTGATTTAGAAGGATTTACAATTGCAATAAACCAAGATTCAGATTTTAAAGCATTCAATATTCGGGTTAAAGACAGCAGTTACGTATTTGACGTGCAAACGCCAACCGATATTATGAAAGATGTTATATTTGGTTTGCCTGGTCACCACAACGTAACAAATGCTCTAATGGCGTTATCAATGGCAAAAGTATTCGGCATCGAATCAAGTAAAATAAAAAAAGCATTAGCAAGTTTTAAAGGAATTCAACGGCGATTTTCATATCAAATCAAGTCCGATAAAATAGTGTATATTGATGATTATGCGCACCATCCGACCGAAATAAATGCGGTGACCCAGGCGGTACGCGAGTTATATCCAAACCAAAAAGTACTGGCAATTTTTCAGCCACATTTATTTTCCAGAACTAAAGATTTTATCGATGATTTTGCAACAAGTTTATCGCAATTCGATGAAATAATTTTATTAGACATATACCCAGCACGAGAATTACCGATTGACGGAGTTACTTCTAGTTGGTTGTTGTCAAAAATTAAAAACTCCAATAAAAAATTAGTGTTAAAAATTAATTTGATTGCAGAAATAGTAAAATCAGATGCCACTGTAATAGTAACCATCGGTGCAGGCGATATTGGCGAATTGGTACCAATTATTAAAAAAGCATTGGAATGAAAAAACATATAAACATAATTAATATACGATTAGCACTAATTTTTATGTTGGTATTGTTTTTGTACTCATTTACATCGGCGCGCAATGCTAAACGTAAACTCAAAAGGTCTGAAGTTATTTTTGTAGGAGAAAGCACCAATTTTGTTAGTCAAGAAACGGTTAATAAATTGTTGATAGATTATCAAACAGATGTTAAAACAATTGCAAAAGAAAAGGTATTTTTGGCTAACGTTGAAAAAGCGATTAGTAAACACCCAATGATTGAAAAAGCGCAAGTTTTTATGAGTGTGGATGGGGTTTTAAAAGCGCAGGTTAAACAACGAAGCCCCATTGGACGGATTTTTGAAAATGAGTGTTCATCTTATATTGATTATCAAGGTTGTAGCATGCCACTTTCAAACGAAGAGACAGCAAGAGTTCCGTTAATTTTTGGTGTAATAGATTCTAAAAATCAATCCAATTTGGTTGCTATTTTAAAGCAAATTTATGACGACGATTTTTTACAAAAAAACATTACGGCATTGAAAATTTTGCCCGACCAAAGTGTCATAATGATCAATCGTAATTACGATTTTCAAATAATATTTGGAAAATTAATACACATTGAGAGTAAATTTAAAAACTACAAAGCTTTTTTTCAGAAAGCAGAGGAAGGAAAATTGTTAGCAAAGTATAAATATATAAATTTAATCTATAGCCATCAAGTGGTAGCGATCAAATAAAAAAATAGTCAAAAAATAGCAAAATGAAGAGTAAAGATAACATTGCAGTTGGATTAGATATCGGTACGACCAAGATTATAGCTATGATTGGCAAAAAAAACGAGTATGGTAAGCTAGAGATTTTAGGAATTGGAAAAGCCAAAAGCCTCGGCGTGTCAAGAGGTGTGGTAAACAATATAACCCAAACAATACAATCAATCCAGCAAGCAGTTGCCGAAGCTGAAGAACATTCGGGATATAAAATTAATGATGTTGTGGTAGGCATCGCTGGGCAGCACATTCGCAGTATTCAGCATAATAATTATATCCTACGTGATAATCCAGAAGAGGTAATAAGTGGAGCGGATATTCAGGTATTAATTGATCAAGTAGGAAAATTGGCAATGCTTCCGGGCGAAGAAATAATTCATGTTTTACCACAAGAATTTAAAATTGATGGACAAACTGAAACTAAGGAGCCAATTGGTTTTTTTGGCGGACGCATAGAGGCAAGTTTTCATATAGTTGTGGGTCAAGCCTCGTCAATTAGAATTGTAGGTCGGTGTGTGCAAAGTGCGGGCATTGAATTATCAGGATTAACTTTAGAGCCTTTAGCCTCTGCAGATGCAGTACTGAGTCATGAAGAAAAAGAGGCAGGTGTAGCATTAATTGATATCGGTGGAGGAACTACAGATTTAGCTATTTTTAAAGATGGTATTATTCGTCATACAGCAGTTATTCCGTTTGGCGGTAACGTCATAACAGAAGATATTAAAGAAGGTTGTTCTATTATCGAAAAACAAGCCGAATTATTAAAAGTAAAGTTTGGATCTGCATGGCCAGGCGAAAATAAAGACAATGAAATTGTATCAATTCCTGGATTGAGAGGAAGAGAACCAAAAGAGATTTCGCTGAAAAATTTATCAAAAATAATTCATGCTCGAGTAGTCGAAATAATAGAGCAAGTCTTTTCTGAAATTAAAATATACGGGCACGAAGACTCCAAAAAAAAGTTAATTGGCGGCATCGTTTTAACGGGTGGCGGGGCGCAACTGCAGCACATTAAGCAACTTGTAGAATACATTACTGGCATGGATACTAGAATTGGATATCCGAACGAGCATTTGGCAGGAAATTCAAGCGAAGAAATATCGAGTCCGCTATACGCAACAGCCGTTGGATTGGTAATGAATAGTATTGCAAATAATACACAAAGTGCATACAAATTGGAAATGACAAAAACAAATCCAGTACAAAAGCAAACAATAGCACCAATAATACAAACAATACCAATTATTGAAGATATACCAATTATTGAAGACATTGAAAGTACCGAAAAACAAATTAAGCGCTCATTTGTAGATCGTTATTTTGATAAAATCAAAGACTTTTTGGATAAAGCAGAATAAAAGCGAATATATTTTTAGACAATAAAATAATTAAAGTACCATATAAAACCAAAATATCATGAGCAATTCAGAATTTGGAAACTTACCCTTCGATTTACCAAAAAATCAATCTAACGTCATTAAAGTAATAGGCGTTGGAGGTGGCGGAAGCAATGCCATCAATCATATGTTTAAACAAGGCATCAAAGGTGTAGACTTTATAGTTTGTAATACCGATTCGCAAGCCTTAGAAAACAGTCCCGTGCCCAATAAAATACAGTTAGGAGTAAGTTTAACAGAAGGATTAGGCGCTGGCGCAAACCCAGATATTGGTCAACAATCGGCCATTGAAAGCATGGGCGATATCGAAAAAATGCTCGATACCAATACTAAAATGATTTTTATAACTGCAGGAATGGGCGGAGGCACCGGTACTGGTGCTGCTCCAATAATAGCGCAATTAGCCAAAGAACGCGACATATTGACCGTAGGAATCGTTACTATTCCGTTTCAATTTGAAGGAAAAGTACGAACCCAACAAGCATTAGCAGGAATTGAACGATTACGTAAACAAGTCGATTCGCTAATAGTGGTAAACAATAACAAACTTCGCGAAGTTTATGGAAATTTAGGTTTTAAAGCTGGATTTTCAAAAGCGGACGAAGTTTTAGCAACGGCATCACGAGGCATTGCAGAAGTAATCACACACCATTATACTCAAAATATTGATTTAAAAGATGTTAAAACCGTTTTAGCAAACAGCGGAAGTGCCATTATGGGATCGGGTATTGCATGTGGCGAAACCAGAGCTAAAGATGCAATTATGGCCGCTTTAGATTCGCCGTTACTAAACGACAATAAAATTACGGGTGCTAAAAATGTACTTTTATTGATTGTTTACGGAAGCAATGAAATTACAATTGACGAAATTAGCGAAATTAGCGAGTACATTCAAAACGAAGCAGGGCACAACGCTAACATTATTATGGGCGCTGGTGAAGATGAAGCACGAGTTCAAGGCGACTCCATTTCAGTAACCATAATCGCCACTGGTTTTAATGTTGAACAACAAAATGAGATAGTTAATACAGAGCCCAAAAAAATTATTCACTCACTAGAAGACGAGCAGAAATTAGTGCAGGATTTATCGCAAAAACCGTTATATAGCAATCAAGATCAACCTAAAAATAATATCCATGTAGCTTCAGAAAAAATTGTATTTGAACTTTTAGAGGATGCAAAAACAGCTGAATTAGCTGCCGTTTCAGAAAATGAATTGGTAGTTATGAATGAGTTTATTCGCAATTTAGATGTTACCTTCGAAATTGTGTCGCCTATTAATAATTTTGATTTTGAAATTTCAAAGCCCGTTATTTCTGAAATAAAACCATCGCAAGCGGAAATGTGCCAAGCAACTGAACCCAATTTATTTTCGTTCGATTTGCCAATTCAAAATCAAGCGGAAATTGCTAATCATTCAAAAACGGTATTTCAATTAACTGACACTACAAAAAATATTGAAGTTATAGAACCTGTTCAATTAGTTCCCGTAACCGAGCTATCTACTAACGGAATTGTAAGATACTCGTTAGAAGAATACATGGAAATAGAAAACGAATTGCTTGCTAACTCAAAAACCACTACTGCATTTGAAGAACCAATTGCAGCAGAATTAAATATGACAATTAAAAAAATTGAAGATAGTGAAAAACAAGAAATTACCGCTTTTGTAAATAATTCACCATTGGAGCAAACAATCGAAGAGACCTTAAAAATTAGAGCGGATGAGAGACGAAAAAAATTAAAAGAGTTTAACTATAAATTTCACAACAATTCATCTCACATTGATCAATTGGAACGAATTCCTGCCTATAAAAGATCGGGACTTGATTTAAACGATAACACACATTTAAACAATCAATCTTCGCGTTTATCACTCGGTAAAGATAGTAATAACGATTTGCAATTGCGATCAAACAATTCATTTTTGCATGATAACGTTGATTAATTTTGCGGTAATTATTTAAAACTTAAAATATAACACAGAAAGTACATTTTTTTTATTAAATTTGTCTCCAGCACAAGTATTTTTTGTCTTATTAATACCATCGATGAACTTATGAGCCTACAAAACACCATTATGGAAGAAATAAAAAACGCAATGCGTGCTAAAGATACAATAGCATTAGAGGCATTACGTGCAGTTAAATCTGAAATTTTATTAGCACAAACAGCATCGGGCTCACAAACAGAAATATCTGAAGACGACGAAATAAAAATTGTGCAAAAGCTGATAAAAATGCGTAAAGATAGTGCGAAAATTTTTACAGAACAAAACCGAATGGATTTGGCAGAACCAGAAATGGCTCAAATTGCGATTATTGAAAAGTTTTTGCCACAGCAATATTCAGAAGAAGAAGTCGAACAAATAATTGCGGGTATAATTGCAAGTACTGGAGCAAAAAACATAGCAGATATGGGAAAAGTAATGGGTTTAGCGACTGCAAAAATAGCAGGAAAATCTGAGGGAAAAACAATCTCAACCATAGTAAAAAAATTATTGACAGTTCTTATTTTATTTGTAAGTTTGTGCTCATTTTCACAGCATTTTATCGATGCTAATATCGGTATGAATGCAACGGTTTTTGATGCCGAACAAAACTTGAATTTTAAACATTACGGATTAGGATATAAATATTTGTTTGATGATGTTTGGGGAATCAAATTAGATTTTGCACTTGATAAATTTGAAAAAGCAACAAATCAAATTTCACCTGTTACGCACACTAGAGTTTCATTACAAGCAGTGGCTAATTTAAGTAATCTATTAAATCCTAATTATGACAGTGGAAATTTTGGTGTACTCGCGCACTCGGGTATAGGATATGGCGAAATTAAAGCAGATGGCTTATCGGGTACTGATCATCTTGCTAATGTTTTGGTAGGAATAACGCCAACACTGGCATTAACCGATAGTTTTGGAATATATATAGACGATACAATTGCATACAATCTGTCTCAACACATCGATTTTAAAGGTGCTTTTGTGTACAACGGTACTTATCCGGCGTCAGTAACAAAAATATACAATAATTTAAGCTTTGGAATTTATTTTAAATTTGAATAACAAAGCATGATAATGGCTTCGTAGTTCAACTGGATAGAATATCAGATTTCGGCTCTGATGGTTGCAGGTTCGAACCCTGCCGAGGTCACTTTTTAATTTAAAAAAGTCTGTAAATTTTTTGCAGGCTTTTTTGGGTTTTATGGTATCATAATTGTTTATCGTTTTAAAATACATTTTTGTTTATAACCGCACATACGGGGCATTTCGACACTTATTTTTTTAATTAGAAAAAACGGTAAAAAATGGTTATCTCGCAGTACTACGTGCAAACTAGAAAATTATTTACTTTTAAAGTACAATTTTAAACGTGTCAAAATCGTTCCTTTAATTTTTTTATAGGAGTTGTAATTTTATCTTAAATAAGTTTTAAATACAATTCAAAAAGCATCAATTTTTATATTTGCGGAATATTAAAAAACGTTCTATTTTAAAAATAAATGAAACAGCAGTCAAAATCGAGATACATTTAAAATGCGATCTATGCACTATGTTTTGAATGTATGTACTACTACGTTTAAATTGTTTCCTAAACAAATTGAATTTTGTAGTACGAAGTTTATAAATACAAACTAATCAATTTTGTTAGGGGCTGTATTCATTAGCAATAGTCATAAAATTAAGATTTAAAGTGCATATTTTTCATAATTTATTGAAAATTTTTAATTAAATTTGAGAAACACTAAAATATTTTAAAACATGAAAAAATCGTTACTTATCAAAAATGCAAGAATGGAATTTCCATTTTCTACAATTCTTTTTATTTTTCTTTTTTGTGTGCACGCCAATGCGCAGTTATATAATAACGGATCGCTTTCCACTGGTGTACAAGCTGCAAATGGCACTTTTGCACCTGTGGGTTATACTTGGAGTGAGGCGCAAGCTAATACAGGCAATACCACCGAGGTAAATATAAGTTTCGGATTTGCTGCATATTATAATACTGCGTCTACATCTAATTATCGCATAGCTGATGATTTCACTGTACCAGCTGGACAAACTTGGAACATTACGAACCTTGCTTTTTTCTGTCATCAAATTTCGTATGCAGGCACTGTACCGCCAATTGATGTACTTCGAGTGCAAATTTATAATGGTGATCCTGCAGCAGGTGGAACGCTAGTAGCTGGTGATATGGTTACCAACATATATGATGCCGCAAGTAGTGGCGAGGCGTTTATGTACCGAATTTCAAATACTAATGTTCCAGCTGTGGCCCCAACGGGAATATTAAGAAAAGTGTGGCGCGTTCGTGCCGCAATTACTGCAACACTTGCATCAGGTACTTATTGGGTTGTTTATCAAGGCCATGCTATTAATGACAGTGTATTTTATATGCTTCCGGTGACCATAGCAGGGTCGCGCGGAGCAGTCACTGCTAATGCAAAACAATTAATTGTGAGCACTTCGGCATGGGCTAATATCATCGATGCAGGAAATCCAGCAGCGGCGCCTGATGTGGCGCAAGACATGTCTTTTATTATCAACGACGTAACGTTAAGTAAAAATCAATTTGACAACCGAAGTGCGTTTTCTATTTATCCAAATCCAGTAAACTCAATTTTTGAGATTGCAAATTCCAGCAGTTCGAAGGTAATTGCAATTGAAATCATCGATACTACAGGACGAATAGTAAAAGTAATTACCCCAGCAAACGAACAAACAATGTTTGATTGTGCCGATTTGCAAGTTGGAAATTATGTTGTAAAAATTAAATCAGAACAAGGCAATGAATTTAAAAAAATTATTAAAAATTAATTTTTAGTTGCAATATTAAAAAAAAGTCATTTTATACAAAATGGCTTTTTTTTATTAGTACAGATGCCACGCAATGTATTTATTTGATATATAGTAAGATGTAGTTGCCAAATTTAATTATAATTTGTAATGGTACCGTAAATTTAAAAAATGATTCAATAAACAAATTTTATATTAATAAAGGGCGTTTCAAATGCTTCATTTCGGATACACTTAATTTATATATCATAAAAATCACATCGCAAAAAGCCAAATGGTTAAAGTATGTGATATTTCAACAATTATAAATTTTAAAATGGTAGTGATAGGGATTGAGTTTTAATTATTTTTGGCTATTATAAAAAGTAAAATCAATTATTTAATAGATAGTTGATGCTATTTTAAATTGGGCTTTTGAGAGCGTAAACTAATTAAAATAAAAACTGTTTAAATTACTTATAATGTGTTATTTTTGGAGATTAGTCTGCACTTGACAAATCCAATTTTTTTATTTTTATGATAATAGAGAACGAAAATTAAAAGCTGAAAGTCCATTAATGGATTACAAAATATAACGAAGAGGGTACTTTAGACGTTGTAACTGGCTACTTTACAATTGGTGCATTAGCCTATTTGTCTAAAAGCACCAATGATAAAATTGAAAACTATCGTTTTGTTTTGGGTGATATAGTAAATTTCGATAAAAAAGTAAAAGCACTTGATTTATTAAACGAGAGCATCGATATTGATACCTCTTTTCAATTAAATAGATTAGCTAACGAAGCTGTAGCTTTCCTTCAATTAGATAAAGTTGTGGCTAAAACACTTGAACCCAATTTTTGTCACGCAAAATTGTATTTAAAAACAGCTAAAAACGATGATAGAAACCATTATTTCATTTCAGGTAGTTCCAATCTTACCGAAGCGGGAATTGGTCAAAAAACAACTAGTAACGTCGAATTAAATATTGCTGAAACAGGTAATAACAATCAATATAAAGAATTAGTAGATTGGTTTAATGATTTATGGAATAGACCTCAAGCCCATTCTAAAAAAACTTTAATAGACGAAAATGGCAAACTTTCTCAAAAAGATTTTAAACAATATCTAATCGACGAAATCTCAAAACTTTTTGAAGTTTATTCTCCAGAACAAATTTATTATAAAATCTTATTTGAATTATTCCACAAAGAACAGGACAATCCCGAAGTAGAAAAACAATTAATAAAGTTAGAGGATGCCGAGCAAATGATTATGCTTTATTGGGACATGGGCAAAAGCATTATCGAAAAGAAGCAAGAACACAATTGGGGAAGTAAGATTGTAGATCAAATGGCATGCGATTTAAAACGTGAATGACCGGACACGAATTAACTATTTGCTATGCGGAAGTTTTATTTGTTTTATGCCACTTTCGAATTAGTCCACCAAGTAAACGGACAGTTAGAAAAAATACTACCTGAAGACAAAACATCAAATGACCCAAGATGGGTTTCGGTTACTTTTGAACCAATTGAAACTTTCAAAAACCCAATATCATTACAAAAAATTAAAAATTTGAAGGAATAAGAAAATATAGGATTAATAAAACAACCAAGATTGGCAGTAATGAAATTAACAATTGAAGCATTCAATATAATTCTAATCGATACTAAAATAATTGTTACCTCGTATTGCTGATTTTACTTTTATAGAAAACGTCGCATGCTAAGAGGTTACAAGCATAGCAATATAACCCCTGCTGATGTCCATTTTTTCTTATCGTTATTAATTCACAATAGATACAAGTAGAAGCAACGGCAACTTTTGCAATATTTTGCGCTTTGTTATCTCTGCTTTATTATACAATCAAAAGCCGGTACTAATTGCACTTAATCGGGCTTTGTTTTTATAATTTAAATCTGAATAGTACCTAATAAGAAACAAATTTAGTAGTATATTATTTTGACTCAGGTTATCAATTTTTGCAGCAATATTCTTTGAAGTAATACATCATTTTATATAGTGGACTTTTATTTTTTTTACAATTGGTATTAGGGTATTATTTTACATTTGTTGCAATAAATCTAAATTTAAGATGATTAATCGACTAAAAAAATTGCGAATACATAATAAAAGAAAAATTCATCCTGTTTTTTATAATTTAACTTTTTGGGTGCTCATGGCTATTGTTGCTGGCGTTTTATTGGGACATTTTTATCCTGATAAAGCTGTTCGGATGGAATTTATCGGAAAATCATTTGTTGATCTTATTAAACTTTTTATTGCGCCAATTATTTTTCTTACAATTGTTTTGGGAATTTCTGGAGTTGGAGATTTAAAAAAAGTGGGACGAATCGGAGCTAAAGCTTTGCTATATTTTGAAGTAGTTTCAACTTTTGCTCTGGCAATAGGCGTTGCAGTTGCCTATATTTTTCGACCCGGAAAAATTGATAAAGCAGGTTTGGTAGTACAAGATGCTAGTAAATATACAGCTGGTGCGTCTGAAAATTTTTCGTGGTTACAATTCTTTTTATCAAATTTAACTTTACAAGTTTTATTATGTGCGTTAGTTGTTGGCATTGCTTTAAATTATTATAAAAAACGTTCACAAATAATTTCGAAACTAGAACGATTATCTAAAATAGTGTTTCGTGGCTTAAAATACGTTATGTATTTGGCACCTATTGGGGCGTTTGGTGGAATGGCTTTTACAATAGGGAAATTTGGGTTGGCAACACTTATTCCTTTAGGAAAGTTAATGTTAACTGTTTATTTAACTATGTTTTTATTTGTTTTTTTTATTCTTGGTGGCATACTTCGTTATTATAAAATTAAAATATCAAATTTGTTAAAGTATATTAAAGAAGAATTATTACTAGTACTAGGCACCTCGTCATCTGAATCGGCCTTGCCCTTAATTATGGTAAAATTAGAAAACATAGGTTGCAGCAAGTCGGTCGTTGGGCTAGTTATACCAACAGGTTATTCGTTTAACTTAGATGGAACGTCAATTTATTTATCAATGTCGGTTATATTTCTTGCTCAGTTGTATAACGTACCTTTAAGTTTTTTTGAAATTTTAGCTATTATCGGTATTTTAATGATTACATCTAAAGGAGCAGCCGGAGTTACCGGAAGTGGGTTTATTGTTTTGGCATCAACTTTAACGGCAATTCACAAAATTCCAATCGAAGGATTAGCTTTTTTATTGGGTGTAGATAAGTTTATGAGCGAAGCTCGCGCTATTACCAATCTTATCGGAAACAGTGTTGCAACAATTGTAATTGCCAAAAGCGAAAACGACTTTTATGAGCCAAATTTTAAAAATGCTGTAAAAGAGTTTTGAGACCAGCGTACTCCGTTTTTGTTAAGCATAAAGTGTCATAACTTGATTGTAATATAAATGTAAGTAGTTTTTTTTGTTCCCGCCTAGTACTAAATGACGGTAGCACTACATATTTTATACGTTGTATAATTTTTTGCAATCGTTACTATTAATACGAATTAAAAAAAAGTTGAAATTGGTATTTACTATTTTTTTTAATTGGCATTATAGTATTTATTTTTTTAACTATAAATTTGTGTAATTATTATAAATTTAAATCATTTAATATGAAAAAAATATACTTATGTATTTGTTTATGTTCAATTAGTTGTTTTTTTGGTCAAGGAAACTATTGTGCTGAAAATTTTGAGTATACGGCTGGGTCTCTCGTAAGTACCAATGGTTGGTATACGCACAGTGGTACCGCAAATCCTATTGCTGTTACTACTCCTGGCTTGACGTGGGCGTCTTATGTTGGCAGCGGTGTAGGAAATGCAGCTTTGGTAAACAATACGGGTGCTGACGTTAATAAACCATTAATAGGAAATATATCAAATGGTAGTGTTTACGCATCGTTTTTATGTAAAGCATCAGCTACTATCGCATCAGCGGCAACAGGTGATTATTTCTTTCATTTTTGTAAATATACCAACGAAGTCACACCAGATTATGCGGCATTAAATTCTGCGTTTCGAGCAAGAGTTTTTGTGCTTAAAGGTACAAATGCAACAACGCAGTTTAAATTAGGATTAACGTTTAATGACAGTAATTACAACGCAACTAGTGGCGTAACTGCCGATTTAGACATTACTAAAACATATTTGGTAGTGGTTAAATATAAGTTTGTAGACGGTCTTGCGAATGATACAGTAAGTTTATTTGTTTTTGCCGAGGGCGGTGCTATCAGTACCGAACCGACAACGCCAACAGTAGGTCCGTTGACTGCCACAACAACTGGAACAGCACCAAATGTAGTTATAGCAGAAGATTTAACTGTAATTCAAGGTGTAGCCCTACGCCAGAATACTTTGGGTCAAAATGTAATTGTTGATGGAATTTATGTTAGAAACCAGTGGGATTTGACAAGCGCAGGCACTATATTAAAAACCGATTCATTTGTACAAAATAATACGCTAAAAGTATATCCAAATCCAACAGCGAATAAGTGCGTATTTATTGATAGTGTTTTTGAAGGCACTAAAGAGAAGACGCTGTTTGATTTGAACGGAAATACTATATTAAAAAACATAAGTACAACGAATGAGTTGGATCTTTCGAATATAAACAAAGGTGTTTATTTACTTCAAACTAAAATTGGAGCAAACACATCAGTCACCAAGTTGATTATAAATTAGAAAAAAAGAAGCAAATTTGAGGTTTTGGTACTATTGAAAGTTGCGCTTCATTGTAAAAGAGTTTTGATGATTTAATTTTCATCAGAGCTTTTTTCGTTTAATTATTTGTATTTAAAACTGATACTACATTCATCGAAGTACAACGATGCACCGGTGGATTATTATTCTTGTCATATTTTTTTTAAAGTATCACGCTCTAGTTACTGTTTTAGTTCTTTATTGTAAAATAATATTTTGTGATGTTTTTTCAGACTGTTTAGTTTTGGAATGTTTTATCTGGAAAATATGTACATTCTCAGCTATTTTTAGAATTAACTTTTTGATGTATGCAGCGCAAAAATATTCTATTATATTGATTGTATTATTACATTGTTCTTTTATATGACTGCATATTATTGGTATTAATAAATAAAGTAAATTGGACTTATAATTTTTTTATTATTTGTTTAAATTTGTATAACACACTATTTAAATCAAAATGGTAATATTCGGTTCAATAATCGCACTAATCGTCATTATAATAGTAGCCAAGCTACTATTGCTAAAATATAACGCTCAAGCAGTTTTACTTTTTAGCGGTATTATCATGCTATTTACGGCTTTGTTATTAGGCTTTCAGTTACCACCGCTAAGTAATTCAACCGGATCGAGCTTTTTTGATATTTTTGATTATGTAAAAGTAGCTTTTAGTGAAACAAATGCCAATGTAGGATTATTAATAATGACTATTGGTGGTTTTGTTGCTTTTATTGAAAAAAATGGTTCGTCTGATGCTTTGGTTTATGTTGCCGTAAAGCCGCTGTCGTTAATGAAAAAACACCCTTATGTATTAGCCTCATTGGTCATCCCTATTGGTCAATTTTTATTTATATGTATTCCATCAGCAGCCGGCTTAAGTTTATTGTTAATGGCTTCCATGTTTCCAATAATGGTAAACCTTGGAGTGAGTAAATTAACCGCAGCATCTGTAATAACTGCAACAACTGCATTTGGCGTTGGTCCTGCATCTGTAATTACAGCACAGTCTGTAAAAATTATTAAAACTACCGCACTTTCTCACTTTTTCAATTCTCAAATTCAACTAATGATTCCGCTCACCATAACGTTGATGATATCATTTTTTTATGTAAACAGATATTATGATAAAAAAGAAAGCGCCGAAATAATTGTGCCAATTGAAGAAAAAAAGATTATTTTAACAACTCCAATTTACTATGCAATTTTGCCCATACTACCGTTAATAATGCTATTGGTATTCTCAGATTTATTTTCAATTTTTAAAAGCCCTATTCATTTAGATACAACAATTGTTATGATTATTTGTGTTTTTGCAGGCGTAATTACAGATATAATAAGAACCCGAAATGTTAAACTGGTTTTTGAATCATTACAAGTATTTTTTAATGGAATGGGCGATATTTTTAAAAATGTGGTTACATTAATTATTGCTGCCGAAATTTTCTCAAAAGGCTTAATTAGTTTACTATTTATAGATGGTTTAATTGCGAGTTCGCAAAGTATAGGTTTAGGAAGCACCGGAATTAGTATAGTAATGTCGGTTATGATATTTTTTGCTTCGGTGTTAATGGGAAGCGGTAATGCTGCCTTTTTTGCCTTTGGACCGCTGGTTCCAAAAATTACAAACCAATTAGGTATTAGTACAACCTCTATGATTTTGCCTATGGAATTTTCAGCATCAATGGGTCGAACGGTTTCTCCTATTTCTGGAGTTCTAATAGCAAGCGCTAATATTGCAAAAGTATCTGCATTTGATATTGCTAAAAGAAATGCAATACCTTTTGGAATTACTTTTTTAGTCATGATAATTATCCATTTTATATTATAAAAATATGCTTAAGTTACTTAAAAATGCAAATGTTTATGCACCTGAAGCATTAGGAATAAAAGACATTTTAATTGCTGGAGACAAAATTGTGGCCATCGAAAATCATATTGAAAATTCAGTGCTATTTTCACAAGTGTATGATTTTGAAGGAAAAATACTAACCCCTGGCCTTATCGATCAGCATGTGCATATTACTGGTGCTGGCGGAAAACATGGTTTTGGATCAATGACCCCTGAAATTATGTTGAGTGAGTTTATATCGTGCGGTACCACCACCGTAGTAGGCTTATTAGGTACTGATGGCAGCGCCAGAAGTATAAAAACACTTTATGCCAAAGCAAAATCATTAGAAACAGAGGGCATTACGGCATATATATTTACAAGCTATTTCGGACTTGATGCAGTCACTTTTACCGAATCAATTCAAGACGATATGATTTTTATTGATAAAGTTTTGGGTTGTAAAATTGCTATTAGTGACGAACGCTCGTCGTATCCGCAAGATTTAGATCTGTTACGGCATTTAAAGCAGGTGCGAGTGGGCGGTTTAATTGCTGGAAAAAAAGGCATTTTGCATATTCATTTAGGAGCCTTAAACTCGAAAATGGATGTTTTACTAAAACTTGTAAAAGAGTATGAATTTCCGATCGAGCATATTTCACCTACCCATGTAGCTAGAACTTTGCCCTTATTTGAACAAGCTATTGAATTTGCTAAATTAGGCGGTATGATTGATATAACTTCTGGCGGAACAAAATACACCGACCCTTACAAAGCAGTTCTTTATGCTCTTAAAAAAGGTGTTTCGATTGATTTGATTACTTTTAGCAGCGACGGCAATGCCGGAATAGGAGTTACTGATGAAAATGGTATAACAATTGGTTTTAAAAAAGCGCCCGTGCATCTTAATTTGCAACAAGTGCGGTTATTAATTAAAGAAGGAAAGGTGCCCATAGAACAAGCATTTAAATTAATTACTGCAAACCCTGCAAAAAATTTATCACTTAAAACAAAGGGTCAAATAAAAGTTGGTTTTGACGCAGATTTATGCGGTTTTAATTCTTATCTGCAATTGACCGACGTATTTGCGAGAGGACAGCAAATGATGAAAAACAAAGAAATTGTAGTTTTCGGGAATTTTGAAACAAAAAAATAATTTTTTTAATAAAATAGTATGAAGCAATTCAATAAATCGTTATTTATTTTAATTCTGATAAGCTTTTTTTTAAGTTCAAACGCTTATGCGCAAGAAGATGATTTGCAAGAAGACGATAAAAATTATGACCTTGAAAACGAAAAAAAAACTTCTCAATATGACAGTAATAACATTGAAATAGTTCGTATCAAAAAAAACTATAAAATTGGTGACGGCATTACTTTTAGTAGTAAAATGTCGAGTTTAAACATCACGCAAAGTGTTCAATTACTTAGTAATATTGCTACACCTGACCATTACGAGACCTTTTCATCAGAATATAGAATTAGAAGAGCCCGGATGAAATTTAGTGGCAAAACGTTTGATGATAAACTCTATTTTCGATTACGATTTGATTTTGCAGGCAATTATCAAAGTAACACGACGGCGAAAAGAAGTTATAATCCTGTTTTACAAGATGCGTATTTAGAATATCGTCCTACATCAAAACAGCGCATAAGTCTCGGATTAAGAGCAGATTACGTTGATACTCGTGAAATTCGGATGGAAGGCGAAGTTTTAGGATTTATAGAACGCAGTACTATTGTAGATGCTTTTGATGCCATATTTGATTATGGATTGCGATATTCAGCCACATTTAGAATACATAATAAGCAATTAATAAAGCCATATTTATCTGTTACAACGGGTGAAGGCAATACTGCTCTTTTACAAAATTTTGCAGGATTGAAATATGGTGTTCGTCTTGACTATTTACCTTTTGGTAACTTTTCAAAAGCGGGCGAGTTCTATATGGAAGATATGGTGAGAGAACGTAAACCAAAACTAGTTGTTGGCGCAATTTATAGTTATAGCGATGGTATATCCTCGGTAAAAGGAGCCAACGGAGGACGGTATATTTATGGGGATAGCAATAAAAATAAAATTTACCCTGATTATATCAAGTATGGCATTGATTATTTATTTAAATATAAAGGTTTATACTCAATGGGTAGCGTGGTAAAAACAAAAGCAATTATACCAAATGACATAAAGGGTGAATTTAAGCTTGACGGTACTTTTACAACATTTACTAACCAAACTTCTGATCAAATAGACAGTAAAGTTTTAACCAGACTAAATTTAGGGTGCGGTTATAATGTGCAGGTTGGTTATTTATTGCCCTCTGATATTTCATTTGGAATGCGTTACTCACATCTTGACCAAGACCAACAATCAGCAAATTTTGCAACAATCAATAATTATTACACGTTAACAACAACAAAATATTTTGCTTCAAATTCATTTAAACTTCAGGCGGAAGTTAGCTATCAAGAGTATGCTGTTGCTACCAGTTTGGCTACCGGAAGTTATTTGGCGCAGATAATGCTAACCTTTGAATTGTAAATAGAAAAAATTACAAACTATGAAAAAAACATTGTTACCCTTTTTTATACATATAATAACATTATTTGGGTTTTCGCAAGAAAATAATAATATCTACGAAAAATTTTTTTCAAATCCAGTTTCAGATATTCCATTTCCTATTGTAAATAAAAATTCAAATTATTACACTGATTATTACACTGTGATAGATTTTATGAATAACTTGGCATTAAAACAGCCTAATTTAATCACTGTAGGCAGTATTGGAACTTCACAACGAGGGTTTAACGTACCTTATATTGAAATTTCAAAAAAAAATGTAATTTCAGATGCGGATAAAATTCGCGTTTGCTTTTTAGCAAGTGTGCATGGCAATGAACCAATTAGCACCGATGGCATGTTATACTTAATGAATGAATTAGCTAATAATAAAAATTACAGTGATTTACTAAATAATATAATTGTAAAAATTATTCCAATTGTTAACGTTGACGGTCATCTTGATGACAAAAGAGAAGCTACAAACGAAACTGATTTAAATCGAAATTTAACTATTCTTGATGTAGTTGAAACTGTTAATATAAAAAACGCCATCAATATTTTTGATCCTCATATTGTAGTTGATTTTCATGAATACAACCCATCACGAAAAGATTATTTAGAAATTAATGATTGCTTTACGTCAAGCTATGATGCAATGTTTTTATATTCGGGTAATTTAAATATTAATAGTAACATTAAAAAAATTATCAACGAAAACTTTGTTGTACCCACAAAATTAGTTTTAGAGCAAAACAACCGTAGGGTAACAGATTATATTACAACAACTTGGGTCGATAAAGCTGTTGTTTTAAATATTGGCGGTAATAGTGCACGGTCAAGTGCGACAAATTATGCTTTGCAAAATAGAATATCTATATTGATGGAACTTAGAGGTGTTTCTGAAAAAGGAAAAGCAACAAAGCGCAGAATTGAAACCGCTTTCATAACAGCTATATCTTATCTTGAAATTGCTGCAAAAAATGCAAATTTAATTAAAAGTACGATCCAAAAGGCAAATCAGGAAACAATCGACATAATTAATGATATTGTTCTAGAATCGAAAGCAGAAATTATTAACTTTCCTTTTGTTTTTGTAAATACATGCGCTAATAAACTCGAGACTGTAAATTTTGATGCTAATTTAAATATTAATCAAACACCAATCTTCAGCCGTAAAAGACCAAATGGTTATATAATTGTAACAAACAGCCAGCAAATTTTAAAAACTTTAAACGCATCTGGCGTTATTTATCAAACTACAACCGAACCAACAAAATTAATGGTTGAAACTTATAAGCAAGAGGATGGTACTAAATATGATATAGTTAAACAATTTACAACAATACCAAAAGGGTCAATTATAATAAACGAATCACAAAAAATGGGAAATTTAATAATAGAGTTATTAGAGCCTGAAATTAACAATTCGTTTGTATCAAACAAACTTTTAAAGCCTTTTAAAGACACTAATATATTACGGATTTACAGAATTAATAAAGAACAAGTTTTACAATTTCAAAATAAAAAATAATAATTATGCAAAAAATAATAGTGCTTTCATGTGGTATATTTATACTTTTTATTACTAGTATTTATGCACAAAAAGAAGATTCTCGGAAAAAAGTAGATTCAACTTTAGTATTAGTGCATGGCGACGGACTTTTTATTAATTTAGGAAATAAAGAAAAAACAGTACTAAATTTTGATGCTGCCATTCAAACAGGTGGTACTTACGCAACTTATAACGATGCACGTGGTGCCCAAAATGACAATAGAATGTCTATTAATTTGGCTCGTATTTATTTAAAAGGTTCGTTTTTAAATAATAAAATTCTTTTGGGTTTTACCCGAGATTTTACAGGAAAGTCTGGAGTTTTAGAGGCTTGGATAGGAGCTAATTTGCTAAACAAGCATCTACTTTTATCTGCTGGGCAAAAACAAACCCATACCAATAATAGGTTGGCAATGGCCGATGAAAGGTTTACACAGGTTCTAGACCAAACAATTGAAGGAACATCTGTTAACGGCATAGTATATGGCGGATTAATGCACAATTTTGTTGGCGCCACACGAGAAAGCGGTCTTTTTTTTGAAACAAATTTTAGTGTCAATTCCATGCGCATCTATCCATCAGTATCTATCACAACTGGCGAGGGTCAATCGTTTGATTCTGCCCAAAATAACTTAGGTTATAAATACGGAGGTCGTATCGATGTGTTACCACTTGGTGATTTTAAAAATAATAATGCTTTTGTAGATGCCGATTTATATTACGAAAAAACTCCAAAATTTGGAGTCGGAATTGCAGGTAGTTACAATGTGCAAGCAAGCCATAAAACAGGTGCGGGTACGGCGCAAATTGCAGGTGTATATGATGCAAATGGAAAACTCAAAAACGCAAATTATGCAAAAATTGTTTCTGATTTTATATTTAAATACCGCGGTTTTACCCTAATAGGAGAATATACAAGTGCAGCAGTAAAAGGAGCCAATTTATATTTAGATGCCTCAGCAACTACTAAATTTACACAGCAAATAGCTAGTTCAAAGTATAATACGGGTACAGCATTTAATGTGCAATCATCATATGTTTTTAAAAACAAGTACGTATTAAATGTACGTTTTTCTGCCATTGAACCTGAATTTTCAGTACAAGAATCTTTAATTCAAAAACAACAATGGTATACTGTTGGTATAAATAAATACAACAAGTTTAAAAATCTAAAAATAGGAATAAATACCACTTATGTTGATAATTTTAATGCCGAAATTAAATACAATTGGTACTCAAATCTTGCCGTTCAATTTACGCTGTAATTTTTTTTAATATTATTAAATAATTTTTTTATGAAAAATATAAAATTTTATACATTACTAACAATAATTTTTTGTTACTCCTGCACATCAGAAATTATCTTTGACGACAAAGACCCAAATACAACAGCCACTAATGTCATTTCTGATTTAATCATATCTGAAATAGCTACTTATATTAATACCGACGTCACAAACGGTGGCACACGAAACGGATACATAGAACTGTATAATGGAACCGAAAATAATATAGATTTGTCTCAATATGCAATAGGGTATCAAGCATCTTTAGATGAGAAAACTGCAGTTCCGTGGGATTTTTCTAACCTCACAAATGTTTTACTATTAACCGGAACACTCGATAAAACCAAGGCGTATGTAATTGCGTCTTCGCAAGCCAACAGTACTGCTGTGCCAAGAAATACTACTTGGGGCACAACAAGTACCGCAAGTGCTGATGCTAGTAAACCACTTCAATTAAGCGGAAATAGTGCAATAGCATTGTTAAAAAAAGATGCTGCTGGAACGTATATAATTAGTAGCGAAAAATATAAGATTATAGATGTTTTTGGAAACCCAAATGTTGAGCGTGTGTTATCAACAGGTACTGCTAGTTCGAGAAATAATTTAATGTGGTCTATAGCCGGAGAATCTGCGGATACCCGAAATAGAACTTTTTTTAGAAAAGCGACTGTAAAAGCGCCTAATTCAAATTGGAGTTCTAGTAAAGGCGACACTGCTTTAAATTCAGAATGGAAAATTTCTGAAAATAGGCTGTGGATTTATACTAATGTTGGTTTATTTACCGGATTTTAGCGCAAAAATTTTTTTATAATTCTTGTAGCTTCTATTTGGTAGTACGTTTTGATAGGTCTTTTTTACTACAATGTGCTATTTAGATAATCTGTAATTTGAATAATTTTTTGTTTCATAAGCGTTGGTCGTATTGATGAATAACCAAAAATTAATCCTCTTTCGTTTTCGATACCTATGTAACAGTTACTTAGCGAATGCGTTACTATATTAAGAGTTTGTAAAGCTTGAATAATCTCCAACTCTTGTTTCTTTGAAATACTACGACTAAATTTTGCAACTAAATGCAAACTTGAGTAGGGCTTTCTTTCGATAAACATTTTTGATGTATTTTCATTAAAAATGGATATAAATAAAGCTTCGCGCTCTTGTGCTACAGCATTAATATTTTTTAAATGTTGATATAAATAATTTTTTTCAATAAACTGACTCATCACCATTTGCACTGATGGTGCAACAAATTTGTGCGAATGCTCTTGAATAGCTTCAATGGTTTTAATTATATATTTTGGCACAATCATATAACCCAATCTAATAGTGGGATGCAATAATCTATTAAAAGTTCCTAAATATATAGTTCGATCTTCAGTATCTAAACTATAAATACTTGGGTTTACACCCAAATGTGAGCTTATTTCATTTTCATAATCGTTTTCAATAATCAAAGCTCTATTTTCTGAAGCCCAAGCGATTAATTCTTTTTTCCGATTTAAACTCATTTTTATTCCGGTGGGGTAATGGTTGGATGGTGTTACGTGTACTACTTTGGCATTAAGATGATTCGCTTTTTTAACACCAGCTATACAGATACCTTCATTATCTAAATTGATCGGAATTAAATTTGCTAATGAACTTTTAAAAATTGAATGAACGTTAGGAAAAGTTGGGTTTTCTAAAATAATCGAATCGCCTTTATTAATTAAAGCACTTGATATTAAATATAGCGATTGTAACGAACCTGCTACCACAATTAATTGCTCAGGTTCACATTTTATGTTTCTACTGATGTATAAATAATTGCAAATATTGTTTTTCAATGCTGTTAATCCCGACGATGTAGCGTTCGATAATCCCGATGATTTAACATGCCGCCAATAGGAATTTAGTAAATTTTTCCATTGATTTACCGGAAAAATATCTAACGGTGGCAAACCAGGTCGAAAAGCAATGCCTTTATTCGATTCGCGCTCCAAAATTGTACTATTTTTTAAAAATGCATTGCCCTTTTCAGAAATTTCAGGATATTGGCTGCAATCAACGATACTTATTTTATTTTCATAAAAATCGGACGTCTTTTTTGAAGTAAAATTTACGTAAAAGCCAGAACCTGGCTTAGATATTAATAATTTTTCGATAGATAATAATTCATAAGCTTTAACTACTGTTGTTCTAGAAATACTTAATTCTTGAGCCAATAACCGAGTTGACGGTACAATCCATAAATGCGGAAGTTCTAATTTAGTAATACATTTTTTGATGGAGTTGTATAAAGTTATGTATTTTTTTTTACCGTTTTTATTGGATTCTTTTTTAAATGAAGAGTCAATTGTAGCAATTGCAAATATATGATTGGTATCCATAAGTTTATATAATTGGTTTTATATAATGCTAAATTTACATTTTTTTTTATTAAATTGTGATAAATTCTGAACAAATTTTTACAAAATATAGTGCTGTACGGCAATTGATATTTTTTAGGCACATCATTTATTGTGTACATTTATCGGAGTATTTAGTAAACTAATATGCGTCAAAAAGGTAATTCTAGAAATAGCCGAGAAGGTGAAGTCTTTACAACGGAATAGTGCAAAGACAAAAGTCAGCTTTAAAAAACGGATTAAATCTTACTTTGCATTCGAGAGCGGAAAAGCAATTTCCGATTGATATTAGAAAAAGGTGCAACAAGCACAAAAAATTATACATGGTGGTTGCATAAATAATAAAAGAATCCTTAATCATGTCGTTTCAAAGTTAAAAATAGCGGTCATTATGATGCAATAATTTTAGCTGAAGTACCGATTTTTAGTACTAAAAAAATTAAATACAAAAACACAATAAGTACCTTGACATTACATTACAGTTGCTTCTTGAAAATAAAATATTGTAATAAGATAAATATACCGCTTTATTTTTATACTGTAAAATAAATTGGTAAGCCAAACACAAAGCAGCAATGAAATTGAATTATAAAAAAGATAAAAAGGCGTTGCTGTTTATAAAAAACCACATAATTTTAGTTAAAAGATAGGTTGCATCTATAAATTAAAACCAAGTGTGAAATATAGGGAAAATAAAAGTAAATCAAACGGTTGTAAGTAGATTGGTGCATCATCTTATTTCTTAATTTACAATATGTAAAATTAAAGTAAAATATACTTCTCTAATACACAACTAAGACGGTAATTTATTGATTACTTTTTTATGGTATGGTTTATAAATTTTGTGTAAAAACGTATAATTATGCAGTAATACGTGTTTATATACCTTGGTATTGTTACTTAAAATTTATGATTCATGGAATAGTTTATTAATGTCAGACTATTTTACACGGTCACTACGATTTTGATTTGCGAATTATTCTATAGTTATATGTTTATTTAAAGTAGCAATACAATTTTTTTTTTTAATTTGTAGTTGTAAATAATTATTGTGGTTTTGCAGACTTATTTTGCAAGTTCATTTTTAAGGTCGGCAATTGTTTGACTAGGATTTATGGATTTAAAAACAAAATTTCCTGCCACTAAAACGTCTGCACCTGCGTTCATTAGTTGTTTGGCATTTTTATCGGTTACGCCACCATCAATTTCAATTAGGGTTGCGGCACCTTTTTTTTGTATTAATGCTTTTAGCTTTTTAACTTTTTCATAAGTGTTTTCTATAAAACTTTGCCCACCAAAACCCGGATTTACGCTCATAATACAAACTAAATCGATATCAGTTATCACATCTTCGAGTAAATCGATTGTGGTGTGTGGGTTCAATGCCACGCCAGCCTGCATGCCTTCGGCTTTTATTGCTTGCAAGGTGCGGTGTAAGTGTGTACAAGCTTCGTAGTGCACAGTTAGTATGTTGGCGCCTAAAGCGGCAAATGTTTTTATGTATCGGTCGGGGTCAATAATCATTAAATGTACATCAATGGTTTTTTTTGTATGTTTTGTGATTGCTTCTAAAACAGGCATGCCAAATGAGATATTGGGTACAAAAACACCGTCCATTATATCAATATGAAACCAATCGGCGGCAGAGTTATTAATCATTTCTATATCGCGTTGAAGGTTTGCAAAATCGGCAGCGAGTAGGGATGGAGCAATTAGCGGTGTTTTCATTTGGTGTTGTTTATAGTTTCGATGGCAAAGGTAACGAAAGTTATTTAGTATTGCAGGGGTTTGCGTGAAGGATGGAAGTGGAACTCTTGTTGTTGCAAATATAGAAGCAATTTTTTAAAAAATTGCTTCTATATTTGCAATAACAAAGTGGGAACGTACAGCCTGACAGCAACAAAAAAGCAATTCATTTTTTTTGAATTGCTTTTTTGTTGGTGGCACGCCCTAATTAGTTACAAATTGGGTTGATTTGGTTTGTGTTTTTTAAGCATTTTTATTAAAACGGGTAGTGTTGATGCTACTACAATCGCTATAACAATGAATTCGATGTAATGTTTTAGATCGATTTGAAAATGATTTAAGAAAATTTCATAAAGGTAATGCCCGGCAAAAATGAGGGTGAACGACCATACGAAAGAGCCTAAAATATTGTAAAACATAAATTTCTTTTTGTCCATGCCCGCTATGCCTGCAATTACGGGTGCAAATGTACGTACAATGGGTAAAAAACGGGCAAATACGATTGCTTTACTTCCATGTTTTTCAAAAAAATCATGCGACTGGTATAGGTATTTTTTTTTGAATAAAAAGGTGTCTTCTTTTTTGTACAAATAGTTGCCACTTTTTGATCCAAACCAGTAACCGGCCATGTTGCCAAAGATGCCCATTATGGAGATTAATGTGGATAACAGCGTGATGTTTAAAAAATCGTTTCCGGTTGATAAATTTTGGAGTAATGGTGCGCTGTAAATGCCGCATAAAAATAGCAAACTGTCGCCAGGAAGAAAAAAACCAGCAAGTAATCCTGTTTCGGCAAAAATAATAAATAACACTACGTACAAACCTATTTTGATGCCAGAAAATTCTAATAATATATAAAATTCGGGATTAAAAAGTTGTTTCCAGTCAAAATGGTTCATAAAAGGTAGATTTTAATATTGAGGATGTGAAAATAATTATTTTTTATTACTAATGACAGTCATTTATGCTTTTTTTTAGATAAATTATTTTCGTTCGTACTGGCAACATTGTGGCAAATTATTGTATTGGGTTGGTGTTGTTTTATCCGTGTCGGAGTCGTGACCAGCATTTGCAATCGCTTTTTTTACGGTGGCAAGGTTTGTTTTTTGTTCGTTTAAAATTATGGTTAGTTGTTTGTTATCAACATTCCAGATGGCACTTTTTACTCCTTGAACTGATAGGGCTGTTTTTTCTATTCGTTGTTTACAGTGGTCGCAATTTCCGTTTATTTCGGTCGTAAATTTAGTGTTTTTTGATTTTTTATCTTGTGCACTGATTGTTAGCGTAACAAGAAGCATAAGTGTTAAAATGTTGTTTTTCATGTGTTTAATGTTTCAAGTATTTATATTAGGGTTTGCATTATTTTATTTTAAATCGTAATCCGGCATAGTACATTTGTCCAAAAACGGGTGCGTATGTTATGGATGCATCAAAAGTTGTTCCAAATGGGTTTTGATTTCCTAAAATAGCTTTTTTTTGCGTATAATTTGTAATGTTTTCGCCTCCTATGTAAATTTCAAAATTTTTGGAGCACAAGCGCGTTATTTGTGCATTTAGTATTGTAAACGGGTTCGAAAATTGGGGAAGTTGATCTGAATATGGATTGGAGTTGGTTGTAGGTAACTGCTGCTGTCCGAGCCAATTTAGGGTGGTATCGAATTTCCAAAATGCGTCTTTATTTTTTGGGGTTTCATATTCTAAATTCGTAAAAAAGCGCTGCTTTGCCTGCATCGGACGCTGAAAATTTCCTGAAATGTAATCGGTAGCAATGTCGTAAAACTTGTAAGCGGTACGCAAATTTAATTGTTTAATTACTTCGATATTCAAGTCGACTTGAAGGCTATTTGCAAATGATTTGCCAGATAAATTATAAAATAAAACGTGTTGCGGCGATTTAAAAACGTCAACTACAACTTGATTTTGAAAATCGGTGCGATAGTAGTCAAATCCAGCATCGGCTTTTTTGCCAAATAAATTAAAATTTTGCGTAAAGCTGATGCCGTAATTCCATGCGATTTCCGGTTGCAGTCCGTACGTTTTTCCGTCAGAATTTAAAATCGAAAAAATTCGTGATGAAGCAAAAAGCTGCTGGTTTTCGGCATAAATATTCGCCAAACGTTTCCCTCGTCCTGCCGAAAATCTAAAAATCGCTTTTTGCCAAGGAATATATTTTGCATGAAGTCGCGGTGTAAAAAAAACTCCAATTCGGTTGTGGTAATCAATACGACCGCCTAAAATAAAACTAAATTTGTCGTTTTGATTATTGGTGTATTCAAAGAAAGCACCAACAGAATTATCTGTTCGCGAAACATCGTTGGTAGTTACAAATTCGGCGTATTTATCATAAGTAAAACTCAAACCTGTTGAAAATTTATGATTGGTATTGTTAATTATCGAATTAAAAATTAAGTTACTATATAAACTTTGTTGCGTAATGTTGTACTGGTTTAACCCAAAATACGATTGTTGGTCATGGTTTGTAAACGCATTTTGAAAACCGATGCTTTGAAAAGGCAACTCTTTAAAAACATAACCTACTTTTGATGAAAATTCAAAACGCGTGGTATTTATTTCTGATCCCCATGCAGTAGTTGTTAATCGATCTGTTTTTGGATTAAAAACTAGTTGACCCGTTTGCTTTTCATCTTTCA
>JAYVGC010000029.1:0-35792 GCA_043772535.1 Flavobacterium sp.
TTCCATAAAAAATTAGGAAAAATAATGTGGGACAAGGTCGGAATGGCCCGAAACGAACAAGGATTATTAGAAGCGCAAGCAGAAATAGCTGAAATTCGCGAAGACTTTTACAAAAATGTAATGGTTCCGGGTACAGAAAACGGATTGAATCCTGAGTTGTCAAAAGCTATGCGTGTAGCCGACTTTTTAGAACTGGGAGAATTATTTGCAAAAGATGCCTTACACAGAAACGAATCTTGTGGCGGACACTTTCGTGAAGAATACCAAACAGCCGATGGAGAAGCACAACGTGATGATGAAAATTTTGCCTACGTTGCCGCATGGGAATACAGAGGAAAACCTAGTGATGCCATTTTGCATAAAGAAGAATTAGTGTTCGATAATGTGAAATTGGTACAAAGAAGTTATAAATAGAAATGAACGAAAGATTAGTCATAAAAAATTTTGGACCAATTGAATCTGTAGATTTAAAATTGGGTAAAATGACTATTCTTATTGGTGAACAAGCCACAGGAAAGAGTACAATTGCAAAAGTTTTGGCTGTATGTCGCTATTTTAGTTATATTGTTGATTTTAGAACTGATAAATCTATAAGCGATAATTCCTTTTATAGGGGATTATTATATTGGAATATTAATGAATTTTTAAATGTCGATACTGTAATAGAATACGAAAATTCAGATTATTCAGTTAAAATCACAAATCAATTTGAAAAAAATAGTACGTTGTACATCGAATCTGAAATTTTTTTAAATCCTAAATCTGATAAATTTAAAAAATTATTATCCGATTTAGCCTTAATTAAGGAAGAGCCAAAAGTTAAAGATGGTTATAGTTTTCCAAATAGCTGGTCGCCGAATGAAAATTTTTTTCGATTAAATGTAAGAAAGGTTTTAGATAATCCTTTATATATTCCAACCGAAAGAGGATTACAATCGATTTTTTCGTTAGGCAAAAGTTCCATTCAAAACATTTCAGATTCATTATTTGATCAATTTGCAAAAATTGATAAGTTTAATGGTAATTTTCAATCTGAAACAGAAATAAAACCTTTAGATTTAATTTATAAAAGTGAAAATGGTCAAGGATTTATAAAAAATAAAAGGCAAGTCGAATTTTCTAAACTAAAAAATGGTGCAAGTGGCTATCAGTCAACTATTCCTGTAGTTCTGGCAGTTAAGCATTATACAGAATTTGAGCGAAAGAGCAAAACCTTTATTATCGAAGAACCAGAATTAAATCTATTTCCAAAAGCGCAAAAAAAATTAATGGAGTTTTTTGTTGAGAATATTAATAATAATGGACATTCGTTTTTATTGCCAACACATTCGCCTTATTTTCTTTCGGCTATAAATGATTTGTTGTTGGCGTATAAAAAAGGGCAAAAAAATCAAATTGAAGTTGAGAAAGTCATAAAAAAAGAATTTTGGTTAAACCCAAAAGATTTGAGTGTTTATGAACTTAAAGATGGAAAACATTTTAATATTTTTGATATTTTTGATAAAAAAACAGGATTAATTTTAGAAGATTTATTAATTGCAGACAACATTATTGATGAAGTTTCCGACGAAATGAATGATGAATTTGATGAGTTATTAAGCATAAGATGATAAAGAAATTATTAGAATCTAATTGTTATCATCCATTAAATGCAGGGCAATATTTTATTTATGATGATGATTTGAATAATGTTCCATCTTTTGTGTCAAAAGAAGAAAAATGGAATTTGAATTTGATAAATAACACAATTGAAATTGTTAATTTCTTTCAAAATGATGGTTGTTTAATGATTCAAAATGATTTAAAAAAGTGTGATTGGGTTTGCTTTTTTGCAAATGAATTTTATTTTATTGAAGCAAAAGATGTTAAAATGAGAAGCAGAAGTAGTCAAAGAAATGATGCTGTTTTAAAATTTGATGATACTATTCCTTATTTTATAGATTTATATCCAATCATCAAAACAATGAAATTAATAGTTATTATGAATTTTAGAAGTTCAAAAATAACAAGTGCGAACAATAAGTCAAAAGCATTGCATTTTGACGAAAAATATAAAGCAGAATATAGAGAAACAAATAGATTAGAATTTAATTAAATTTATTAAAATATAAAAATATAAATAAAACCGTATAACATTTATAAAAAATGAAATTCACACTAAAAATATGGCGTCAGCAAAACGCCAAAGATGCCGGAAAGCTTGTTGATTACCATGTTGATGGAATCGAAAATGACATGTCATTTCTTGAAATGTTAGACATTTTAAACGATCAACTTATTGTTAAAGGCGAAGATGCTATTGCATTTGACCACGATTGTCGCGAAGGAATTTGTGGCATGTGTTCGCTTTTTATAAATGGTGAAGCACACGGACCAGATCGTTTAGTTACTACTTGTCAACTGCACATGCGAATGTTTAAAGACGGTGATACTATTTATATTGAACCATTTAGGGCAAAAGCATTTCCTGTAATCAAAGATTTGGTTGTAGATCGAAGTGCCTTTGACCGCATTCAACAAGCAGGTGGATTTATTTCGGTTAATACCTCAGGAAATACTATCGATGCCAACACCATTCCAATCGAAAAACATGATGCAGACCGCTCTTTTGATGCAGCTGCTTGTATAGGTTGTGGTGCATGTGTTGCAACTTGTAAAAATTCATCAGCAATGCTGTTTGTAGGTGCAAAAGTTTCGCAATATGCGTTATTACCGCAAGGTAAAGTAGAAGCAACTGACCGTGTTTTAAATATGGTCAAGCAGATGGACGACGAAGGTTTCGGAAATTGTACCAATACTGGTGCGTGCGAAGTTGAATGCCCTAAAGGAATTTCGTTGGAGTATATAGCACAAATGAACCGAGAATATTTATCGGCTAGTATAAGTAGCTAAATCAGGTTGTATTAAAATATAAATCCCAAATTTCAAATTGAAATTTGGGATTTTTTTGTGGTATAAAAAAGTGGTTTTATAATTATTTACTAAATGCAACAACTGCATATGATAAATACAAAAATATGATGTTGTTCAAAAACAGATTACTTACCATTAAAAACGTTCATTGTATTTTCTAAACCCGAAGTCACGAATGATTTAATTATTTCAACAGAAATATCTAATCGTTCGGGTAATTTTACATATTCAACTTCGTCCCAATCACCAAGCACATAATCTATCTGTTTCCCTTTTTTAAACGAATCCGAAATTCCGAAACGAAATCGAGGGTATTCTGAAGTTTGCAGCAACAATTGAATATTTTTTAATCCATTATGTCCGCCATCGGTACCTTTAGCTTTAATTCTGATGGTTCCAAATTCTAAATTCAAATCGTCTGTAATTATTAAAATATTTTCTTTAGAAATTTTTTCTTTTTCCATCCAAAATTTTACAGCAGCCCCACTTAAATTCATGTACGTATTCGGCTTTAAAAAAAAAACCGATTTTCCTTTTATTTTGCACTCTGTTACGGCACCAAATTTTAGGTTTGAAAAGGACAGTTGCTCTTTTTTAGCAAAAGTATCAAGTACCTTAAAACCTATATTGTGCCTTGTGTTCACATATTCAACGCCAATATTACCAAGACCAACTATTAAATATTTATTCATGAAAATTACTAAATAATTTAAGTTTTTAAAGCAACAATGTATTTTAAAAGACAATTACAAAACTGCTTATTTAAAATATCTAAAAGAGCAAATTAGGCCCAACCAACCTATAAAAGCACCCATAGAATTTGCAAAAACATCGTAAATATCGGGGTGCCGTGCTGTTGTAAAAATTCCCTGGGCAATTTCCATTACAATGCCATACAAAACAGCACTAAAAAAAATCAATATACTTTTTTTTAATGTAGAGCAACTAAGTGCAACACCCCAAAAAAAAGTAAATAATAAATAAAACACGAAATGAACGTATTTATCTTTATTTTCGAATGATTTTAAACCTACAACCGAGTTTAAACTAACAAGGCTTAAAATTGTTATACTTACTGTCCAGCAAACGGCTGCAATAAAAAATTTTTTTTTAGGCTCCAATTAGGGCTGAATATGCTTCATTTGTTAGTAACTCATCCCATTGTGACAGGTCTGACACTTTAATTTTAATCATCCACCCGCTTCCATAAGGATCTGAATTTACTTTTTCAGGATCTGCCTCGAGTGCAGTATTGAACTCGATAATTTCACCAGATAGCGGCAAAAATAAATCAGAAACAGTTTTTACGGCCTCAACAGTTCCAAAAACTTCGTCTTTATTTAGGGTTTGGTCTAATGTTTCGACCTCAACATATACAATATCGCCCAGTTCATGCTGCGCAAAATCGGTTATTCCCACTGTTGCAATGTCGCCGTCAATTGAAACCCATTCGTGGTCTTTAGTGTATTTTAGATTTGTTGGAATACTCATTTTTATATATTTTTAAATTAATTTTTCAAAGTTCAAATGTAACCGTTACAATTGCATTTTAAAAATAAAAAAGGATTTTTTATCTGTTAATTTCCAAAATTATAGCGTAATGTAAATCCGGATCGAATATTTGTTAACGGAAACGACGTAGAAATTACAGGTTTTGAAAACGAATGCTCGTAGTAAAAAATAGCAGTTAAATTTCTGCTAAAAGTATAATTAGCGTTTAATTTTGCCGACCAAATATTTTGTCCGCCCCCGGGCTGGTTGTTGTCATAATCTATATAACGCACAATGGTTTTATTGTTTCTATAATTTACATCTAATCGCAAATCGATATCGCTTTTTATTATTCCTGATGGATCATCGGCCAATCTGGTCGAAAAAATAACGTCTTTAATTCGATATCCTAATCCTAAAGTATATTCTACACCTTGTACTTCGGTTAATAAATTATTATCGAAACTCATTGATAACGCCCTATCTTTTTTCATCTCAAGTTTACATCGAAGTGAACTTTTTAGCTCAAAATCGATATTAAATAATGGATTAAAGGCTTCGACCAAATTTACATTCGAAACTAAATTAACGCTGTAAAAATTGCCATTTACATCAATTGGACTGGGATTTAAATTAGATCGGAATGAATTAATGGTGTAACTGGCTTTATAGGCATGCTGGATGGAGAACCTTTTAAACCGTTCTTTAAAAAATTCATAACGCATCAATCCAGTGTATTTAATAGTCCAGTTTGGAATTGGAATGTTTCGAAACAAGCCAAGTGATGTGTTGGCTGCATCATTTCCTTCTTTGGATGAAATTGCACCCGTGTAAGCTGCTAAAAATGATGGAATTAAAACGGCTTGACTGTTTTTTCCAAATCCTACAGGAAATCCTTCGGCGCTGGTTGGAAAATTTGACGTTCCATAATACCGTTCGGCTAATCTATTAGCTACAATAAGTCGATTTGCCCGAAAGTCATCAAAGGTAGCTGATCCGAATTCGTCACTGCTTTTGAACGCTGTTTTAATCATTACAGTTGATATAGCAAAATTACCTGTACTAAATGGCGATCGTGAATTATAGTCGCCATTAGCAGAAACATCAAATTGCTCTGAAAAGTTTTTAGAATAGCTTCTGTTGGCAGTCAAATCAATCTTAAAATCAGGAAACAAATCAACATTAGCAGTCACTGTTACTGTTTTAGTAGTAACTTGTGTAAAACTTTGGTTAAAATCGGGATAGGAGGTTAACCAGCCGTTTTTAGCCGCTTCAAAACGAACATCGTCTTGACTTCCAAAAACGAATCCAAAGGTAGGTTTAGCCGTTCCAAAAAAACCAATACCGGGCGTGTATCCTGGCAAAACCGTTCCTTGATTTTCGGTATAATTTGCTGTAATATTTTTAACACTTGTTAAAACTCCAATAAATCCCGTCATAAAAACACTTCTTTCATTGGTAACGATTGGCTTTATGACTGTAACCTTTTGACCCGGTTTTGGGATTTCGCTAATTTTATTTACCAACGGTTTATTTGTTTTTGTTAAACCAATATATTTATAAAAACTATCCATACCCAAAGCCACATTTAATTTATGACTTGCCGCATTTTGAATCGTATTTCCTAAATCGTAAGTAGTCCCATTTTGTGCTTCAAATGACGAATTTGCTAATGAAGCGCGATGCCAATTGTAGTCGCCCGTATACGTATAGGTAGATTTTACAAAATTTAAAAATGGAATTTTATTTATTGGCAATTCATAATTTACAACCAATTGTTGCGTATGCTGATTTGGCGTACCGATGTTCCAATAATCTGTAAAAATAGTATTTGTATTATCCGGTTTATTTTGTTCATCTAAATAATTTCGTACTACATTATTTGATGTAGCATTAAAATTTAGTTTTAACGATTTTGTCAAATTGTAATTAAATCCATATTGGTAATTGAACAGGTAATTCCGTCTGTATAATGATTCTAAACCAATTCCTTCAACATCTACCAATCGAAATTGTTGTTTGTTAAATTGCCTAATCACGTTCGAGCTGAACGAAATACTTGACGGTAAATAATTAAAATTAAAATCACTTAATAGTTTGTAATAATTACTTTTAGTAAATACTTTAATTTTTTTTAATGGTTCTATCGGTTTTGCTTGAAAGGCATACGTGTAATCGACCGTTGAGCTTACTTGTTTATCAACAAAACTTTCAATTTCAAAATTATGGCGCTCTACTTCGTTATATGAATGAGAAAGCGTTAGGTTTTCGGGATCATAAAAATGAGGTTTTTGCTTTTCGCCACGTTCTTTTTTTACTCCTATAAAGTTAATACTTCGTCTTTTTGTAAAATCAATGGCTCTATTTCTAATGTTTCGTTTTTCGGTTTCGTCAAATGTATTATCTAGCAATTGCTGCAATTCAATATCTTGATTGAACGGATCGTATTTTGGTGTTATAATTTCTTCACCAATTGAATAATTAAAAGGGATGTTTAAACCCCATTTTTTGGGGAGTAATTTACCCAAACTTAAATTTGTTACAATATTATATTGTTTTATGTCGTCTCGACTTCGTTCGTTTGGTTTTTGTTCTAACGTTCCAAATCCAATTGATGACATGCGCCCCGAAGAGGTAAAATTAGCAAAATCTGCAAAGTTGCCATCAAGGCTTCCAATTGCTGCCCACCCGCCTTTATCATCTAATTCCGCCATTCGCAATTCATTAAACCAAGCTTCGCCTCGTATTTTTGAATCGTGTTTATTTTTAATTCCGACCATTAGGGTTCGTACCAAGCCAAAATTTGGATTTCCTCTTATACCCAATTTTAACTTATTAGATTTATCGCTTAATGATGGGTCTAAAACACCTTCATCTCTATAAAAAATTTCGCCGGGTAAGTATGTTTTATTTAATGCTAAAATTTTTAATTGCGTTAATAATGCCAATGATAAATCTATTTCATTTGCCTCTGGCCATACATCTGATGGATTAGTTGCCCCTTGTTGCGTTGTTTTTAATGGAATTTCTACTTGATAAAAGTTTTCTGTAAAATCGTTTCCAAATCGAATAAAGCCCACCATTTGATCGCTCAGTAAAGGTCGCGTATCGTCAGTAATTGCTTCAGAATGTAAAAACATTTTAAGTCTCTTAAATTGGCGCATGTCTACGCTTACATTTTTAAAAACAGCTCTTGAATCGCCAACTTCCAATCCATCGCCCGAAGCTCGCAGCGATAACGATTGTTCGTTTTGGCGTAATAACGTATTGTTGTTATATAATTCCTCACGCACTACGCCTGGCGGAGTAACATAATTTATTGGTAGTCGCGCCCCATTTTCTTGGATATTTACAGCTTGAACGTCAAATGTGGTGTTGTCATCTAAAGGATTTGGATCTGTAATATCTAAGGTGTTTATAAAACGACGCCACTCGCCCCGAACTAAATCTAACGAACCTAATCGCACAGAAATTTTATCATTAAAACCAGTCATAAACATTCTCATAAACCGAATGGCGGTAAAATCTGATATTCCACCTATTGTTCGTTGGGGTTGCGAAACCGGAATTTTAAACTGGATCCAGCGTGCTTTTGTAGTTCCGTTATTTGGTAAATCGTTAATATCGCGTTCTTGAATGTCGGTTATATAATTTTGGCCCACCGTTGATAAACTCGATGGATTTATTTTGATTCCGTATTCGTAATACGCATTAATAGTGTTCATCGTATTATCTCGATTAATGTCTTCTACATCAGGTGTTGCTGAATTTCCACGATTGGTATCGGTTACCTCAACAGGCGAATTACCTTGTTGTCCATTAAAATTTTTGTAACGTTCTAAAACAGTACCCGTTGTATTTAAAAAATACTGATAATTATCGGCCGAAGGATCAGCTTGTGCATAAAAAGCTGGATTAATGTTTGGCAAACTGCGTTCTTCATCATCTGACAAGCCGTCGTATCCAACATCTTGCACGGTTCGGGCATCTGCGTTTGCGTCAAACGCGTAAATTAATGATTGTGAAGCAGGTACTTTTCCCCAAATTGAGGTTGCTGTTGGCTGCGTGGTGCCTGGAACTGGCAATCCGTTTTCATATTGCTTACGATTGTCTTTTAAAACATCTTCTGAAACTTCTCCTAAATTAAAAAGCAAAGTACCCGTATTTGTTAACGTTGCAACTCCGCTGGTACTTCCAGCAGCATTTGGATTTCCGGGATCGTAATATGGATCCATCATCCAAAACTGAATGTACTCCACATTGTTTTGTTGAAAATTAGTAGAATTTATTCCTCTCATAATTCCCCCAAAACTTTCTGTGGGATTTGGCAAAATATTAGATGTTGCTGCCGCAGGATTGTAATTATAGGGGCCTCGTTCTTTTGGATAAAAGGTCATATCCAAAGTATTTAAAATTTGCGATTGTCCCTGTGCAATATCAATATTATAGAGCTCTCTTTGAAAAACGCGTCGTGTTGCATTTGTTGATAAATCGTCGTTAGATACTCCCGCTGGTCGCTGCGAATAAAAAATGGGATCAATTGAATACCAACTGATCTTACCACGCTTAAAGCCATAACTCAAATCTGAAGCTGCTTCATTAAAATCGGTGTATTCTGAAGTTCCCGCAACAAATTTTGGTGTTGACGACAAAGACCAACTTAGCGCTGATGACATATCAATATTAGATTGTGAACCTTCAAAATCATCAACATAAACGGTAGCATCACCATTAAACTTATCGGCAGTTGGCGTATCTGGTTTTAAGTATGCAAATTCTCCTCTAAACGATATGTTTGAAGGAACATCGGTATCTAAATTAGGTAATTTATTAACTAAACGTGTTAAAAAAGGTACTTCGGTCGAGTAATTGGCATTTAATCCCATCATGGTATTATTTACCGATTCTTGACCATAATTAGATTTTTGTGTAAACGGACGCTCTGATAATCGCAGGTAGGTTGCTCCTACTAAAAATTTATCAGAAAATTTATGTTCGACATTAAAGCCATAAAAACGCCGCGTTTGCTGTCCGAAAAGTGAATTGTTTTCGACCGAAACCGTAATTGGTGTACCCGACGCTTTGAGTGCTGGATCTAAAATTTGTACTCGTCCTGCTTGATAATTTACACTAAAATCGATTCCCTCAACTAATCTGCGTCCGCCAGCAGTTACAACAACCGATCCTTTTGGCACATTAAATGCTCCAATTGGAATTCCGTCGCCCGTGCTCGATTTGAATTTACCTCGTAATTGAAATTTATTTTTTTCACTTTCTTGCAATGCACTTGCCTGCGTATTGGCATACATGTTTCTAAACACATATTTTGTTTGGTTTACATTATATAAAGGGGTTAATCCATCGTACACTTCGAGCGGATTACTTCTTAACTTTTCGAATAATGTTTTGCCAAACGGTTCGATATTTGTAAAAATAATACGCCCGTTTTGAGTATCAATGGTTAATCCTGGAATAAAATCAAAAAAACCATCGCCACCATCTTGAGGGTCGTTATTAAAATTTAATTTATCGATATTAAATACTTTCAAAAGTGGTGTTTCGGTAACCAAATCTTGTGGCGCTGGCAATGGAGCTGCTAGTTTAATATAATTTAAAGGCGACGGATCAGTATAAAGTACATTAAACTTAAAGTTATCTTGTTGCAATTGATAACCTCCTTGAATTTGATAAATATTTTTCATCATCAAGTTCCAAACGGGTTTACGAACATCTGTTAAACTGCTTTTTAACATTTTTAAAACCAAGCTTTGCGATACCGGAATACCAGATGTTACAGCAGTTGCATCAACTCCATCGGTACCAAATTCACCAACTTGATATACCGTTGAACCAATGGTGTATTGATATGCAACGGCTAATACTTCGTCATTTGCTAATTTTTGTTGCAGCGACACGTATCCTAATTGCGGATGAAAAGTGTATTCGTTTGCAGTAAGTTTTCGAGCATTTTCTAGTTTAGAATAATCAACCCCTTCGGTAATAGTGGATGCATTATTAAAACCGGCATCGCCCAGAGTTACATCTCTTATTCCACTATTTAAAAGGCCGCCACTACCAATTGATAATGGGTTATATAGATTATTGCTGTTGTTTGACGGCGTGTCGGTAGCTGTCGTAAAAAAACCAAAAGGAACAGTTGATAAAGCAACGGTCTGGGCAGTAGTAAGCCCAGTTAACTGCGATTCTCCTAAATCTTGAAGTGCTACAATATTTCTAAAATTATTATTAGCGGTTAAAACTCTATTTTGCTTATTGGTAATCCATACTTCAATTCGTGTAATTTGAACGCGACTGTCTATTACAGGATAGTTTTTTAAACTAATGTCGTACTTACTTCTAAAGTACTGAGATAAAAAGAAGTGCCTGTCGGCATCATAATCTAACCCGAACATTTCAAAATCAGTTATGGTGCCGCCTCCTTGTGAAGTTACGCTTTTGGTTTGCGATTTTTGTTCAGAAAAAACTCCTGTTACGGTAGTTTTTCCAAATTGCAGTTGGGCTTTTACTCCAAATAAACTTTGCGCTCCTCTTATTAATGAGTTCGAAAGCGGCATGCTCACATTTCCTACTTCTATTTTTTGAATAATATCGTCCTCGGTTGGCGTATATTCTAATTTTATAAGGTTCTGAAATGCAAAGGTTGATTGGGTGTCATAATTGGCATTTACCTGCAATCGCGTGCCTACTTTACCCATTAAACTCATGCTTATGCGCTGATCAAAATCAAAAGTGGTTGTAGAGCGGTTTTGTGGTGAAAAAGCTGGATTGTCTTGCTTTGTATGACGCATTCCTAAGTCAATTTCTACTGATCCTGTTGGTTTTACATCAATCGTATTTCCTCCAAAAATAGACTCAAAAAAACTATTATTTACATAATATTTTGGCAATAAATTTTTCTTTTCGGCTTCACTTCCTTCTTTGACACCTTCAACCGCATCTGATTTTTTCTTAAAATAATTACGCATTGACTCTCTTAAAACCAATTTTTGATATTCTTTTGGCGTTAAAAATAGCGGATAGCTTATTGTAAACCCATCAAAAGTTTTATTTAAAACATAGCGGTCGCTCACAGGATCGTAACTGTAAGCCTCAACAATACTTTTTGGGTTTGGTAAATTAATTTTCCCTTTGTTGAACCCTTTTAATGTATCATTTTCTTGAGCAACGGTAAAGTAACTTGAAATTAATAGTAAAAAAAATAATGTCTTTAGTATTTTTTTTGAGTAATAATGATAATTTGCTTTCAAAAATTATAAATTTTTTAATGCTTGTTTGATAATAAATTCAACCGTAGCATCTGGGTTTTCTTTGATTATTTTTTCCACAATTTTTTCAGAAGCTCTTCGAATGTAACCCAAAACCTCTAATGCAGATAACGCCTCATCTCTATTTGTATTGTTTTGAAGTAATGAAACTTCATCTACATCATAAATTTTTAACACTTTTTCTTTTAAATCTAATATTACGCGTTGTGCGGTTTTACTTCCAATTCCTTTTATTGATTGAATAGTCAATACATCAGCCGTTGCAATTGCTTGAATAATTTGTTTCGGTTCAATAGAAGATAGCATCGTTCGAGCAATATTAGCACCAATTCCCGAAACCGAAAGCAACATTTTAAAAATTTCTCGCTCCGATTTTTCTACAAATCCGTAAAGCGAATGCGCATCTTCTTTAATTATTAAATACGTAAATAATTTAATAGCCTCACCGCTAGGTAATAATGAATATGTGTGTAATGAAATGCTAACATGATAACCTACTCCATTGCAATCAATAACCACTTCGGTAGGGGTTTTTTCAACTAATTTTCCTTGTAAATGCGCTATCATAAAATTATATTTTATATTCTAAAAATTTATTTTGGCACGTACCGTACTAATAATGCACCTATAAAAACTTTTTTTGGGCGTTACCACAAGGGTCGGGCTTTGTGTTACAATCTTTTATAAAGCAAAAAAAGCTTTATAAAAGTATTTTCACGTCAATCCCTAACGCGCTAAAATTGTTAAATCACACCTATATATACCGACCAAACCCTATTTTAAATGCCATTTAATCGTGTTCGTAAAAAGTATTTTTATAACCTAAACAAATATTCTTACAGCTTTCAAATATAATAAAAAAGTTCAAATCGAATTGTAATTATCTATAAATCAAAAAAAACGACATAAATACAAGCGCTTATTTAGATTTTCTTTTCTCTTTTTCTTGAGCATCTACAACAGCAACTGCAGCCATATTTACCATTTCTTCTACACTTGCCCCTAATTGAAAAATATGCACCGGTTTTTCCATCCCTAGCATAATTGGTCCAACAGAATCTACCTTATATAATTCTTTTAAAAGTTTATAGGTAATATTTGCCGATTCTAAGTTTGGAAATATCAGCGTATTTACTTTTTTACCTGCTAATTTCGAAAACGGAAATTTCTTTTTTAGTAAATCTGGATTCAAGGCAAAATCAGACTGAATTTCGCCATCTACAACCAAATCAGGATAATATTTGTGTAAATAAGCTACTGCATCGCGCACCTTAGTGGCACTTTCGTGTTGTGAAGATCCAAAATTCGAAAATGAAACCATTGCTATTACAGGTTCCATACCAAACATTCTAACCGTTTTTTGGGTCATTAATGCAATTTTAGCTAAGTCATCGGCGGTAGGATTGGGATTAATGGCGGTATCTGATAAAAACATTGGTCCGCGATTAGTCATCATCATATTGGTGGTAGCAATTAATGAAATTCCAGGTGCCTTCCCTATTAATTGCATTAGCGGCTTAACTACCGATGGATAACTTCTTGAATAGCCCGAAACCATTGCATCCGCATCACCTTCATTTACCATCATTGCAGCAAAATAATTACGTTCACGCATCCATTTTTGGGCATCAAGTAATGAAATACCTCGCCTTTTTCTTTCTTCCCAATAGTGATCAGCATAACGCAAACGCCGTTTGTCTTCTTCAGGGGTTTTTGGATCAAAAATAGGCACTTCGGCATCAAAACCAAGTTCGGCTTTTAATTCTAAAATTACTTCTTTATTACCCAATAATATAGGATAACCGATACCTTCTTCGTGCACAATTTGAGCTGCTTTTAAAACATCTAAATGATCAGCCTCGGCAAAAACTAGTCGTTTTGGATTAGATTTAGCACGGTTAGTTAACAAGCGCACCATTTTATTATCAGACCCAATTCGTTCTAATAGTTCTTCTTCATATTTATCCCAATCGGTAATAGGATTTAATGCTACGCCCGACTCAATTGCCGCTTTGGCCACTGCGGGTGCAACAATTGTAATTAATCTGGGGTCAAACGGTTTCGGAATAATATAATCTCTGCCAAAAACAAGTCGCATCTCACCATAAGCAATATTTACTTGCTCAGGCACACTTTCTTTAGCCAAAAGAGCTAAGGCCTTAACAGCAGCCATTTTCATAGCCTCGTTAATTTTAGTAGCGCGCACGTCTAATGCGCCTCTAAAAATGTAAGGAAAACCCAAAACATTATTTACTTGATTCGGATGGTCTGACCGTCCTGTTGCCATAATAATATCTTTTCTGGTAGCAATAGCCAAATTATAATCAATCTCTGGAACCGGATTGGCCATTGCAAAAACAATAGGATTGGCTGCCATTTCGAGCAACATTTCAGGTTTTAAAATATTTCCAGCCGATAGTCCTAAAAAAACATCCGCACCTTTAAGTGCTTCTCCAAGTGTAATCCCACTTTTTCCAAAAGCATATTTTTTTTGTAAATCAGATAAGTCAACTCTTTCAGACGATAAAATTCCGTCTTTATCAAACATAATCACATTTTTAGGATTGATGCCCAAAAGTACATATAAATTTGCACACGCAAGTGCTGCCGAACCTGCTCCTGAAATAACAATTTTTACAGTTTCGATGTTTTTTTCGGCCAACTCTAAGGCGTTTAATAAAGCTGCCGACGATATTATTGCCGTGCCATGTTGGTCATCATGCATTACCGGAATATTTAATTCTTCCACAAGGCGACGTTCAATTTCGAACGATTCAGGTGCTTTTATATCTTCTAAATTAATTCCCCCAAAAGTAGGGGCAATGTTTTTTACTGTTTCAATAAAAGCATCAACATCTTTTGTTCCAATCTCAATATCAAAAACATCAATACCTGCAAATATTTTGAACAACAACGCTTTTCCCTCCATTACAGGTTTTGAGGCCTCGGGTCCAATATCTCCTAAACCTAAAACAGCCGTTCCGTTTGTTATAACGGCTACTAAATTGCCTTTAGATGTATATTTGTACACATTGTCAATATCTTTTGCAATTTCCAAGCACGGCTCTGCAACGCCAGGCGAATAGGCTAACGATAAATCGCGTTGTGTGGCATATTTTTTAGTAGGAACCACCTGTATTTTGCCAGGTGTTGGCTTTGCATGGTATAATAAAGCCTCGCGTCGTTTACTGTCTTTGTGCATTGTTTAAGTATTAATAGTAACCTGCAAAGGTATAGGAATTGCATTAAAATGAAAATTTTTAAGATTATTCTTTTAAAAATAATTAATTACTGTTTTACAACCATTATTTAACCCAAATTTTTTGGTTTTTGAATTGGTTTTTAAATTTGTACAAAATGATTGTTTGACTTAAAAAAATAGTGTACTTTTGCATCCCAAAAATAGTATATAAAATTCCCTCAAAATGGATATTAAAAGAGTAGCAATAAGCGCCGTACATGAAGTAATTGTGATGACTGTACCTCAAATGGATTACAAAGGTCAAGTTACAAAAAGATTAAATGAAAAAATGCCTCTAGCGACTGTGAAAGGCTTTAGAAAAGGTCAAGTTCCAAAAGACTTAGTTGAAAAACAGTACGGAAAAGCTATTAAGCAAGAAGAGGTTAAAAAAGTAGTAGATTTGGCACTTACACGCTATATACAAACTGAAAGACTAAATGTTTTAGGTACGCCGTTAGCAAAAATAAACGAATCTTTTAACTGGAGCGCCGAAGAGCTCGTTTTTGAATACGAAATTGGTTTAGCTGCCGATTTCGAAATAGATTTGGATGCAAAAAATGACATTGTAAAATATGTAATTATTGCCGATGAAACTATGGTAAACGCACAAATTGCACGAATTCAAAAACAATACGGAAAAATAATTTCACAGCACATTGTTGCCGATGGGAATGACGTTTCGGGAACATTTGTAAACGAGCAAGCCAACATAAATAATAGAACTACATTAGATTTAAACCATTTAGCAGATGCAACCCTTGCAAGCAGCTTTATTGGTAAAAAAGTAGGAGATGTTTTGACTTTTAATACCAAAGGATTATTTGTAGATGATCATAAATTATTAGATTATATGAATATTGCACATGATGATGTGCATACTATGGACGTAGCTGTAACTTTTGCAATTGATGAAGTAGTGGCACACGAACCGGCAACGTTAGATCAACAATTGTTTGACAAACTATTTGGTGAAAATGTGGTAAATTCTGAAGAAGAATTAAAAGCAAAAATAAAACAAGACGCTGAAAAACAATTAGCAACACAAGCAGAAAATAAATTATTAAACGACGTTCAAGACTTTTTAGTAGAAAATACTAACTTTGATTTACCGAAAGAGTTTTTAATTAAATGGTTGCAAACTGCTGGTGAAAAAACATTATCACACGAAGAAGCCGAAGCAGAATTTAATCGCTCTGAAAAAGGGCTGCGTTTTCAAATGATTGAAGGCAAGGCAATGTCGCAAAATAACATACCATTAAATTTTGAAGATTTAAAATCATATACCACCAAAATGATTCGTCAGCAAATGGCACAATACGGGCAAACTAATCCAACCGATGCCGAAGTAGAAGGAATTGTTGCCAGAATATTATCAAACCAAGACGAAGTAAAAAGAATGTCAGAACAAGTAGTGGCCGAAAAATTGTTGCAGCTGTTTATCGAAAAAGCAAATCCATCAACAAAACAGGTTACTTATGACGAATTTATTAAAGCAATGTACGGCGAATTAACCGTTTAAATTTAATAAAAAATTAGTATCTTTGAGCGTCAAGAATTTGTATTTTTGACGCTTATTGATTTATATAAACTAAAAATAGTATTGTATAGCTATTACAAGAAATTTGAGTTACAAAACACCAAAGCATAAAAAATTAATTGAAATTTACAATTAAAATTTCAAAACGAGGTAAACTTTAAAAACGTTTTAAAAAAATGAACTACGGAAAAGAATTTAAAAAATTTGCTACAAAACATCAGGGTGTAAATGCAATGTACTATGACAAAATTGTAAGTGCAATGAACCCAACCAACATGACGCCTTATATTATTGAAGAGCGTCAATTAAACGTTTCGCAACTAGACGTTTTTTCGAGATTAATGATGGACAGAATTATCTTTTTAGGAACAGGTATTGACGATCAAATTGCAAATATCGTTCAAGCACAATTGCTTTTTTTAGAAAGTGCCGATGCCACCAAAGACATTCAAATTTACTTAAACTCACCCGGCGGAAGTGTTTACGCAGGTTTAGGTATTTATGACACCATGCAATACATTAAACCAGATGTTGCCACAATTTGTACAGGTATGGCTGCCTCAATGGGTGCTGTTTTATTATGTGCTGGCGCCAAAGGTAAACGATCGGCTTTGCCACACTCACGCGTAATGATACATCAACCGTCTGGCGGGGCACAAGGCGTTGCTACTGATATGGAGATTAACTTGCGCGAGATGCTAAAATTAAAAGACGAATTGTATCACATTATATCGGGGCACTCGGGACAAACTTTTGACAAAGTTCATAAAGACTCTGAACGCGATTATTGGATGATTGCCGATGAGGCAAAAGAATACGGAATGATTGACGAAGTACTACGAAGAAATATATAGTTATTGGCTATCGGTTAATTAAAAATTTATTAATAAGCAACCCAATACTATCAACAAATAAAAATGGCAAAAGAAAAAACAGAATGTTCATTTTGTGGACGCAAAAAACCCGAAACCAATTTATTAATTGCAGGTATCGATTCGCACATTTGCGACCGCTGTATTGAACAAGCACACGGCATTGTACTCGAAGAAACAAAATCAAATGGCAACAATAATCAAAAGTTCACGGATTTAATTTTACGAAAACCAAAAGAAATACGTGCATTTTTAGACGAATATGTTATCGGTCAAGATCAAACCAAAAAAGTAATGTCGGTTGCGGTTTATAACCACTACAAGCGATTGATGCAACAAAAAGATTCTGATGAAGTTGAGATCGAAAAAAGCAATATCATTATGGTTGGGCAAACAGGGACCGGAAAAACACTGGTAGCAAAAACTATCGCAAAAATGTTAGACGTGCCTTTAGCCATTGTTGATGCAACAGTGTTAACAGAGGCTGGTTATGTGGGCGAAGATGTAGAAAGTATTTTAACTCGATTGTTGCAAGCCGCCGATTATGATGTGGAAAAAGCCCAAAGAGGCATTGTTTTTATTGACGAAATAGATAAAATCGCAAGAAAAAGTGATAATCCATCCATAACACGCGATGTATCGGGCGAGGGCGTGCAACAAGCTTTATTAAAATTGCTAGAAGGAACAATTGTGAATGTACCACCAAAAGGAGGACGTAAACATCCGGATCAAAAATTTGTAGAAGTAGACACACAAAATATATTGTTTATAGCAGGTGGCGCTTTTGATGGTATTGAAAAAATTATTTCAAAACGAATGAATCGCCAAGCAATTGGATATAGCAATGCAAAAAATGCCGACGCAATTGATAAAGAAAATTTATTACAATACTTAATTCCAAAAGATATAAAAGATTTTGGATTAATACCCGAAATTATTGGACGATTACCAGTGCTAACACATATGGACCCTTTAGATAAGGCTACGTTACGAGCCATTTTAACGCAACCAAAAAACGCATTAATAAAACAGTATACAAAATTGTTTCAAATGGACGAAGTTCAATTTGAAATCTCAGACGACGCACTAGATTTTATTGTAGATAAAGCGTTAGAATATAAATTGGGTGCTCGTGGATTACGCTCCTTGTGTGAGGCTATTTTAACCGATGCCATGTATGAATTACCAAGTACTAGCGAAAAAAGTTTGCAAATAAATTTAGATTATGCCAAAGAAACGTTAAACCGAAACTTATTAAAGCGGTTAGAAATGGCATCATAAAGTAGTTTGTTTTATTACTTTTAAAAATTAAAAAAGCTCAAAAACGTACTGTTTTTGAGCTTTTTTAATTTTTAAATAGGTTGTTGTTTTGGGCGATACCAAAAGTGCAAATAGAAAATAGACTTTAAATTAAGTAATGGTTATAAATGCCTCTACCTTAAAAGTTACACCAGGGCAGTAGTTAGCTTAAAAAAATAAGAAAATTACGCTCGCCTTTTGATTAAATGTTTGACTTTATTATTGGGCACCCGCCAGGATTTGCTCGATAGGGAATTTTATGAGCTTTTTTATTATCGTTACAGTATGCGGTATAAGTTAAGGTATCGTTTTTGCTTTTTTTTATAATTTTACTATTTTTGGGTTAATTTTAATATACAAATTAGGGTGTTTTTATTTCTAATAAGCAACGTATTCATCGATAGTTGTATTATAGCTTTACTTACCATTTTTGCCCTATTTTTAGATTTAGAATAGTTCTGTTACATCCAAATTTTTATTTGAAAATTGCGTTAATTTTTTCAGCAACTATATTTTCGTGCGGACTTGCATTTTGCGGAGCACATGATATAATATTTTTACATGTCGCAAAATTGCAATAATCTAGTCAAAAATATTGCATGCCTAAGTTTGACTCATGAAATATACTTTGGGTTTTAAACAACTTATTAAAAAACTTGTACACTATTTTAAATGTTTATAAACCCATAAAAACGGCTTTTCTTTTTTCTAAAAATGCAGTCGTACCCTCAATAAAATCGGCAGTGCCAAAACACGCACCAAAGTTTTTTATTTCAGTTTTGTAGCCATTTTCACCGTCTTTAAAATTAGCATTTATAGCTTTTATAGCTTTTGCAATGGCTATGGGCGAGTTTTTAATAATTTTAGCAGCAATGGCTTTCGTAAACTCCAAAAGTTCGGCTTGCTGCACCACGTGGTTTACTAATCCGTAATTTTTTGCGGTTTCAGCATCAATCATTCCTGCAGTCATAATCAACTCCATAGCCCTGCCTTTACCAATTAATTGCGGCAAGCGCTGTGTTCCGCCATAACCCGGAATTACGCCTAGCGACACCTCTGGAAGTCCCATTTTTGCATTATCCGATGCTACTCTAAAATGGCATGCCATTGCCAACTCTAGTCCGCCACCAAGTGCAAAGCCATTAACAGCTGCAATTACGGGCGTTGCAAGGTTTTCGATAAAATTAAATAGCTGTTCTTGCCCTTGGGCTGCCAATTGGGCTCCTTGTTCAACAGAAAAATTTGCAAATTCTGAAATGTCTGCTCCGGCCACAAAAGCTTTTTCTCCAACGCCGGTTATAATAATTACTTTAATTGCTTTGTCATCATTTAAATGCTGTAACGCTTCATGTAATTCTTGAATTGTTTGAACATTTAAAGCATTTAATTTTGGTGAACGGTTAATACTAACTATACCGATTGCGTTTTCATGGGCAACTAAAATGTTTTCGTAGGTCATTTTTTTTTAAATTATGGGTAATGAAACCGTAAAAGTAGTTCCAAATCCTAGTTCGGTTTCAAAGATAATTGTTCCTTTATAATTTTCGATAATATTTTTAATAATTCCCAGTCCCAATCCCATACCACTATTTTTAGTAGTAAATTTTGGTTCAAAAATACGGGCTGTATTAGTGTCTTCAATTCCTGTTCCGTTGTCTTTAACTGTAATATTTACCCTATTTTCAAAGCGGTGAACGGCCACTAAAATTATTTTTTCAGTTTGGTTTTGGGGTATCGATTGAATGGCGTTTTTTACTAAATTTGTAATAATTCGTACCAATTGTGTTCGATCCATAATTGTTATTATTTCTCCTACGTCACTCTCAAAACTAATGTACTCTTCATTGAAAATATCTAACGAAAATTGTACTACTTCGATTACATTCAAAGTTTCATTTTGTTGTGCAGGCATCGAGGCAAAGTTTGAAAACGCCGATGCTACCGAGCTCATTGTATCTATTTGTTGAATTAAAGTTTTGGTGTAATCGCTTAATTTTTGTTTTAAATCCAAATCTTTTGGGTCAAATTTTCGTTGAAAACTTTGCACTGTAAGTCGCATTGGTGTAAGCGGATTTTTTATTTCATGTGCTACTTGCTTTGCCATTTCGCGCCAAGCTTGTTCACGTTCTGATTGAGCTAATTTTGTTGCCGAATCTTCTAATTTATCAACCATTTTGTTGTATGCTAAAATCAAGGAGTTAATTTCAGTACTGTTGGCTTCAATTACAATTTTTTCGTTTTTTTGATTTAATCGCGTTTCATTTAGTTTATCAGAAATAGTTTTTAAAGATTGTGTAATATAAGTTGATAAAAAATAGGCCAAAGCAAAGGCAATAATCAACATAAAAAAATAGACTTGTCCTAATTTTATTAAAAATTCTTGAATTTCATTTTCATAAAAACTATCGTCGTCAACGTACGGAATATTTAAAATGCCAAGCGGCTTAAACTTATCATCTTTTATTTGTGTAAACGATGACCTGTTTTTTACGCCATCAATAGTTTTAATATCGATGTAGCGTTTTTCTATTGATGATTGAACGAGTTTTAATATATATTTGGGTATTGGTGGCGAAACGCTATCTACTGAAAAAGAGGCTTTTGAAGATTTTAACAATTTGCCATCTAAACCATAAATGTTAATTTGAGAATTATGAATTTGTGCTAATTCATGTATTTTATCCTTAAAGATAAAAGGTAAATTTCGCTCGTTTAAAGGATATGTTGTGGTCGAAATAACATAATTTATATGTTGTTTAATACCCTCTTCATTTCGTTCAAGTAACTCTTGGTGGTAGTTTCGGGCTTCATTTTTAAACTGAATTAGTGATATAGAAGCCATTAAAATAGAGGCAATTAGAATCAATAAAATCATCGATAGGAAAATCCTAACTCGCAAGGAAAGCTTCGACATTTTAAATCTATTTTGCATTTTTTATATCTTGAGTTTGCTGTTTTATGCAATAATTACGCACTTACTCCACAAACTACGTTATTTATGCTAAGATACTAGTTCTAGCAAAAGAAAAAATGAATTTGAAACTTTTTATAAATTCGCACAAAATTTAAAAATGTTGTTTCATAATTATGCTAGTTGTAGTAGTCAAGTTTACTTAATTATTTTTTTGCTACTCTTCAAAAATAACAAAATAATTGCTGGAATAAACATTAATTTTTCTCTCGAATTTTTTTATAAAATTTAAAACCCAGCATAATTAGTATCGAAAATAAAAAAATGCCCGCTACGCCATAAATCCAATTAATAGCATCTTTTAAAACCACTAAAAATACTACTGCAAACAAAATTATAGTTGCCCCTTCATTCCACAATCGCATAAAATTAGATGAATACTTAAAAATATCATTTTGTAAATCTTTATAAATAAAATGGCATTTTAAGTGGTACATAATTAGTAAAACTACAAAGCCTAATTTAACATGCATCCATGGCATTTGCAACCAAGCAGGCATTAAAACCAGCAACCATATTGCAAATAAAATAGCCAAAATTGCACTCGGCCAGGTAATAATATACCAGAGTCGATAGGTCATTATTTTATATTGATTTTTTAAAATTTCACGCTCAGGCGATGGCTTATTGTTGGCTTCAATTTGGTACACAAAAAGTCTAACAATATAAAAAAGCCCTGCAAACCAAGTAATTACAAATATTAAGTGCAATGATTTAATATAATTATACGTTTCCATTGCTGTTTTTTATTAAAGTTTTTAAGTAATAAAGGTTCATTAAACTTGATATTAAAAAATATTTTTATGCTGTAGCAAAATCATTTATCCAATTTGATACAACGCCACACCATTCTTGCTCATCGTTCATACACGGAATTGCCATAAACTCTTCGCCACCGTTTTCTTTAAATTCGTGACCGGCTTCCATTGCTATTTCTTCTAAAGTTTCTAAACAATCAGACACAAAAGCAGGGGTTACAACGGCTAACTTTTTGATTCCTTTTTTGGGCATTTTATTAATTTCAACGTCGGTATAAGGTGTTAACCATTTGTCGCCAGCTAATCGAGATTGAAAAGTTTGGCTGTATTTTCCTTCAGGAATGCCAAGCAACTTTACAACTTGCTTTGTGGTTTCATAACATTGATGACTGTAACAAAATTCGTGTGCGGGCGATGGCGTATGGCAACAAGAAAAATCTGTTTTGCAATGGCTTTTAGTAATGTCAGTTTTACGAATATGACGTTTAGGAACGCCGTGGTATGAAAATAATAGGTGATCGTATTCAAAGCTACCCAAATGGTTTTTAATAGAATGTGCCAACGCCTGAATGTAATCGGGTTTATTATAAAAAGCAGGTACAACTGTAAATTTCATTTCAGGAAAATGCTTGATGCGTAACTCTTCTGCCAAAACCAAAATGGTAGTGGTTGAAGCCATGGCATGCTGCGGATACAACGGAAAAAGTAGTACTTCGGTTACGCCTTTATCATGCAATTCTTGCAAACCTTTCATAATTGTAATTGTTCCATATCGCATGGCTAATGCCACCGGAATGGTAACAAGGCTTTGTACTTTTTGATGCATTTTTTTTGAAATTACAACCAGTGGTGATCCTTCGGGCGTCCAAACTTTGGCATAAGCGGCAGCCGATTTTTTAGGACGCGTTTGCAAAATAACACCCCGAACCAGCAGCGCACGCAATAAATAAGGCACGTCAATAACAAAACGATCCATCAAAAATTCATCTAAATACGGTTTAACATCTTTAGCAGTTGGGCTTTCGGGTGAACCCAAATTAACAAGTAAAACTCCTTTCATATCTTTTTATTTTAGTTCAAAAGTACTTCAACTTCTGTTTTTTTCGTGTCGATTAACACTTTTTTATTGATTGTTTGATTTTAAAATTATGCTACATTATTTTTAAATATATCCTTGTATTTATAAATTTTGGTTCAAATTCATTAAATATTTTTTGGGTGTTGTTGCAAATTTTTTTTTAAATGCCGATATAAAATGGCTGCCTGTGCTGTATCCAATTTTTAATCCTACTTCGTTTACGTTATAAGAGCCAGAATCTAGCAGTTGACGTGCATAATCCATTTTATAATCAAATAGAAAACCATAAACGGTATCACCATAAATTTGCTTAAAGCCCATTTTTAATTTTTTTAAATTTAAGCCTATCGCATCTGATAATTCTTGTAAACTCGGTGGTTCGGCCATATTTAAAATTATAATCTCTTTGGCTTTTCTTATTTTTAAAACATTTTCTTCATCAATCAAAAACGGACATTGTTCTGCATTTGGATCATCATTTCGATTAAAATATAAACTCAACAACTCGTATCCTTTGCCTTTATAATATAGGTTTTTAATAGCAGGATTTAAATTATAATGAAACATCTGACTCAAAACAATTGCCATCGACGGGCTTATATTGTCGTCTTTATAATATTTTTTATCTTTATTCTCGGTGCTTAAAAACGGAATATGCTGTGTATCTGACGAAAAAAGAGAATGAAACTTTTGAATTGAAACAAATACAGATATAATCCAAGTATTAGGAGCTACTTCTAAATTTAAGGGCAACTCTTTTTGAGGATTATACATCAGTAACGACTTTTCTTCGTTTAAATCAATACTATAATTTCCTTGATTAAATATAAATTTCCCTTTCCCTTTTATACCAAAATGAAATTGAATTAATCCTTGAGCAATGTGTTTTTCAAACTTTTTAACCTCGTTTGAATGATTTTGAAATCGAATTAATATAAAGTCATTCTCTATTTTTATTTCTTCCATAATTACGATTTTTACAAAAGTATTCTGCTTTTAAGTACGAACGCTTAGCGATACTTTTAAATTTAATATTAAACAATATACAATACAAATACAATTTTTTTATTTAGAATGAATCTATATAAATACAAAATGAAAGCCCTTGTTTAGTGCAAACTTAAAAATAATAACCGATAAATAATAATAATTAGTAAAATATCTCTAAGCGATGCAAAAAGTCCTTTAAGCGTTGTTTTTATAAATAACTTGCAATTACTTTTGTATCGGTTTAAAAATAAATTTGTATCACGAAGTATATGTCAAAACAATTGACTTTTTACGCATTAGGAATTAGTTACAAAAAAGCAGATGCAGCGATGCGTGGTAAATTTAGTTTAAATAGTCAGGCTAAAGAAACGTTGTTGATGCAAGCTAAAGCAAATGGGTTAACCGCTTTGTTGCTTACTTCTACATGCAATAGAACTGAAATTTATGGTTTTGCCAGTCATTCAAGTCAGTTAATACATTTACTTTGCAACAACAGCAAAGGCACTTTAGAAGAATTTGATTCCTACTCGTATGTTTATAAAAATCACGAAGCAATTTCGCACATGTTTCGAGTTGGAACGGGATTGGATAGTCAAATATTAGGTGATTTTGAAATAATAAGTCAGTTAAAAATTGGTTTTAACGAAAGCAAAACTCTAGGACTGGTCAATAATTTTTTAGAGCGCTTGGTAAACTCCGTCATTCAAGCAAGTAAAAAAATAAAAACAGACACCGATATATCATCGGGAGCCACGTCGGTTTCATTTGCGTCGGTGCAGTATATCATTAAAAATGTACAAGATGTTTCAAATAAAAATATTTTACTTTTTGGAACAGGAAAAATAGGTCGAAATACGTGCGAAAATTTAGTAAAACATACCAAACACGAACAAATTACATTAATTAATCGTACAAAAGATAAAGCTGAAAAATTAGCAAAAAAACTTAATCTAATTGTAAAGGATTACGCTGACTTACAATTAGAATTGCAAAATGCAGATGTAGTTGTTGTGGCAACAGGAGCGCAGAATCCAACGATTGATAAAACGATATTAAATTTAAAAAAACCTATTTTAATTTTAGACTTATCCATTCCAAAAAACGTACATGAAAACGTTCAAGAACTTGAAAACGTAACCTTAATTCACTTAGATCATTTGTCACAAATCACGGATGAAACTTTAGAAAACCGCAAGTCACACATTCCTCAAGCAGAAGTAATCATCGACGAAATTAAAAATGAATTCATTAATTGGATTAATCAACGAAAATTTGCCCCAACCATTCACGCATTAAAAGCAAAATTAAATAGTATAAAAGATGGTGAACTTAATTTTCAACGAAAAAAAACAACCAATTTTGATGAACAACAAGCCGAATTAATAAGCAGTCGCATAATTCAAAAAATAACCAATCATTTCGCTAACCACCTTAAAGACAACAATACCGTTGTCGACGAAAGTATTGAATGGATTGAAAAGATATTTCAATTAGAAGCAAATTAAATATAAGCACCCCAATATTAAAAAGACCAAGTTATTTCGGTAAAAAGTAAAAAACGCAAATTAAAGCGAATCAAGTTTAAAAAAAGATGTCGAAAAATAGCATTAAAATAGGAACACGTGATAGCGAACTCGCACTTTGGCAAGCACATACAGTTCAAAAACAAATAAACGATTTGGGTGTAAAAACCGAAATTATAACTATAAAATCGCAAGGAGACTTACAACTCAACAAACCACTTTACGAACTTGGCATTACCGGTATTTTTACTAAAACCCTAGATATAGCAATGCTTAATGGTCAAATTGATATTGCGGTACATTCTATGAAAGATGTTCCTACCGCCTTACCTCAAGGAATAATTCAAAGTGCTGTTTTAGAACGAGCCAGCGAAAAAGATATTTTAGTGCATAAGGGCGATTTACATTTTTTAGAAAAAATGGGTACAATTGCCACCGGAAGTTTGCGACGGCAAGCGCAATGGCTTAATAAATATCCAAATCATAAAATAGTTGATTTACGTGGTAATATAAATTCGAGAATGAAAAAACTCGATGAAAGTAATTGGGATGGGGCAATTTTTGCATCAGCAGGAGTACATCGTATCAATTTAAAACCAGAACATTTTATCACTCTCGATTGGATGACTCCAGCTCCTGCCCAAGGCGCAATGGTAGTTTTGACTATGGCTAACGACGATTTTTGTACCGAAGCCGTACGAGAGTTAAATCATTTAGAAACAGATATTTGCACCTATATTGAACGCCAATTTTTACGTACGCTCGAAGGCGGCTGTACCGCTCCAATTGGTGCTATTTGTAAAATAATCGAAGATGATATTTATTTTAGTGGCAATTTATTATCTATCGATGGAACTCAAAAAATAGCAATCGAAAGAACCGTGCCTTTGCAACAATGGAAAAAATTGGGATTTGAATTGGCTACCGAAATTTTACACTCCGGAGGTTCACAGTTAATGAGTTCAATTAAAGAATCGTTGCATAAATAATTTTTAATTGCTACTGAAATTCAAAAAAAACGGCCTTACTTGTAAATAATGAAAAAATTAAAAAATATACTTTCTACAAAAATTCTTTTAAAAACCCAAAAACAGTTGTTGTTAAACGCTAATTTTGAAGTTTTCGAAGCCGATTTTATTGAAACTAAATTCATTGATTTTGATTTAAAAAACATAAAACAAATATTGATTTTTACAAGTCAAAATGCCGTATATGCTCTTTTAAATCATCCTAAAATTGAAGAATTAAAATCAAAAACTGCTTTTTGTGTGGGTTTAAAAACAAAAGCATTATTACAAGAAAATGGTTTTAAAGTAGAGGCGTACACTAGCTATGCCGACGATTTAGCAGAAATAATTTCATTAGTATACACCAATGAAGCCTTTACTTTTTTTAGCGGAAATTTACGCCGCGATACGTTACCAAATGCTTTATCAGAAAACGGAATTCAATTTAATGAAATTCAGGTTTATGAAACCAAAATTATGCCTCAAAAAATCGACTTCAAACCCGACGGAATACTTTTTTTAAGTCCTTCGGCTGTTGACAGTTATTTAAAATTAAATAAAATATCAAACGAAATTTGTTTTGCAATTGGTACCACAACAGCTCAGGCATTGGCATCAAATAGCATCAAAAGTATAGAAATTGCAGCTTCACAAACCATCGAAAGTGTAATTGAAAAAGTAGTACATTATTAAAAATAGGTTTTAAGTTTTAGGTAAGATACACTACAATTTTTAAACAATTAAACAACACTATAATGATTAAAAACGATTTATTTCTGCGTGCTTTAAATAATGAAACAGTAACTCGTCCGCCCGTTTGGATGATGCGTCAAGCAGGAAGATATTTACCAGAATTCATTGCTTTACGCGACAAATACGATTTTTTTACACGTTGCCAAACACCCGAATTAGCAGCCGAAATTACCCTGCAACCCATTCGTAGAATTGCGCCTGATGCTGCAATTTTATTCTCAGATATTTTGGTAGTGCCACAAGCTATGGGGATTGAAGTGTTGATGAAAGAAAACTTTGGTCCGTTTTTGCCAAACCCAATTCGTACGCTACAAGATGTAGAAAAAGTAATAGTGCCTGACGTAAATAAAACATTAGGTTATGTTTTTGATGCTATAAAGCTCACCAAAGAAATGCTTAATAATGAAGTGCCATTAATTGGTTTTGCCGGTTCGCCCTGGACAATTTTTTGTTATTGCGTTGAAGGAAAAGGCTCAAAAAGTTTTGATACCGCAAAAGGATTTGCCTTCTCAAATCAGGTTGCCGCACATGTTTTATTGCAAAAAATTACAGATACCACAATATTATATTTAAAAGAAAAGGTAAAAGCAGGTTGTAACGCAATTCAAATTTTTGATTCGTGGGGAGGAATGCTTTCGCCAGTAGACTATCAAGAGTTTTCATGGAAATATATTAATCAAATTATAGAAGCGTTAGCAGCAGACACAAAAGTTATTGTTTTTGGAAAAGGGTGTTGGTTCGCATTAGGCGATATGGCAAAATCAAAAGCATCGGCACTTGGAGTAGATTGGACTTGTTCACCAAAAAATGCCCGTTATTTATCAGGAGGAAAAATCACCTTACAAGGAAATTTTGATCCGTCAAGATTATTGTCTCCAATTCCAACCATCAAAAAAATGGTACACCAAATGATTGACGAATTCGGAAAAGACAATTATATAGTAAATCTTGGTCACGGAATTTTACCAAATATTCCTGTGGATCACGCAAAAGCATTTATTGATGCTGTAAAGGAATATAATTCATAAGTAAATGAAATTCAACAATTGGAAACTCGACAAAATAGAAAATATTCACTTTCAAGAATTTTTCGATTTAATAGAAAAGAATAGAAACCGTATTATAAAAACATTTCCGGTTACCGTTTTCAATTGTATTAATTTACTTGCAACAAAAGAGTTCATTACAACAAACATTCAAATAGAAAAAGAAAAAAAAGGGTATTATTTTTATGTTAGAAATACAAAAACCAATCATTTAATTGGATACATTGGTATAAAAAAAATAGATTATCATATTTCAAAATGTGAATTATTTTATTTTATTGATATCGATTTTGAAGGCAAAGGAATTATATCAAAAGCTATTTCTGAAGTAATTGATTTTTGTTTCAAGGAATTAAAAATGAATAAAATTTTTATTTGCACCTCTAAAATTAATTTTGGAAGCCAGCAAATTGCTTTAAAAAACGGATTTATTCAGGAAGGAATTTTACGCGAAGAATTTAAAAATAGCGAACGGATTCTTGAAGACATCGTTTATTTTGGAATATTGAAATCAGATTATAAATAAAATGACAAATTGTAAAAACTGTAATCATCAAGTTATAGATGACTTTTGTTCAAAATGTGGACAACCAAAAAATATTAAAAGAATTGATTTTCATTACATGGTTCATGAAATAGAACACTTGATTCATTTTGAAAAAGGATTTCATTTTACAGCTTGGCAACTAATCATAAAACCAGGAAAAACAATTCGTACCTATTTGTTTGAAAACAGAAATAAATATGTAAAACCTATAGTTTATTTGTTTTTTGCATCGTTACTTTTCACTTTGTTCACACACTTTTTTGATATTCAATATACATACTTAAATGTAGGTTATATTGAACCTTTAAAAGACAAAGTAAATTTAAAAACCATCGACAATTGGTTGATTAGCCATATTGCATACACCAATATTATTGTTGGATTTTGTATTGCACCTTGGTTGATGTTATTATATAAAAAAAGAAAATACAATATTTTCGAAATGATTGTAGTGATGTCTTATGTTTTAGCCACCGGACTGCTTATCATTTTGCCATTAATTATGTTAGTTAAAATAACTCCTTTTTTTAGTAATTTGACGATCTTCTTTATTGTTTATCAAATTTGGGCAATCGGACAATTTTTCGGAGAGAGAAAATTAGTAAACTATTTAAAAGCACTATTGGCGTTTATACTTGGAGTATTAACTCATGTTGCTATATTTTTTGTAATAGGATACGTCAATAAATTTTATTTGTAAGCCATGAAAAATAAATTCTACCAATACCTACAAAATCTACAATATTAAATGATGACCAAAGAAACCGCTATAAAACTATTTGAACAAAAACAAATTCGTTCTCTTTGGAGCGATGAGGATGAAAAATGGTATTTTTCTATTGTTGATGTTGCTCAAATTTTGACAGAAAGTACCATACCAAAAAGATATTGGACGGATTTAAAGAAGAAATTAAGTCTAAAAGGAAGTCAGTTGTACGATAATATCGTACAACTGAAATTACAGTCATCAGATGGTAAATTTTACAATACCGACGTTGCCGATACCGAACAATTGTTCCGATTAATTCAATCTGTTCCATCAAAAAAAGCAGAACCTTTTAAATTATGGTTAGCACAAGTTGGTAGAGAACGTATAGATGAAATTGAAGATCCAGAACTCGGTTTTGACAGACTTATGGAAACTTATCTCAAAAAAGGATATTCTAAAGAATGGGTTAACCAACGCTTAAAAAGCATTGAGGTAAAAAAAGAGCTTACTGATGAATGGGATAATCGTGGAGTAAAAAAAGGACAGGAGTATGCCATCCTAACGGATGAAATTACTAAAGCTTGGAGTGGTTTATCGGTTAAACAATATAAAAATCACAAAGGATTAAAAAAAGAAAACTTACGTGATAACATGAGTAATCTTGAACTAGTTTTGAATATGTTAGCAGAAGCAACCACTACAGAAATCAGCAAAGAAAAGAAGCCAAAAACATTTGCTCAAAACAAAAAAATCGCCACTCAAGGCGGAACTATCGCAGGTAATACTCGAAAAGAAATTGAAGCAAAAACAGGAAAGAAAATTGTAAATAAATTATACACTTCCGATTATCTGCAAAACATAAAAGAATTGGAATAAATGAAAAATAAATTTTACCAATACATACAAAATCTGCAAGACCGAATCGTTGCCGGATTAGAAGCAGTCGAAGGTCAAGCCAAATTCCGTGAAGACATTTGGACTCGTCCAAAAGGCGGCGGTGGACGGACACGAGTTATAGAAAACGGAAACGTAATCGAAAAAGGCGGCGTAAATATTTCGGCAGTGCACGGACAATTACCCGAAGCCATGCAAAAAATGTTCAATGTTGGTGAAGCAGATTTTTTTGCCTGCGGATTAAGCTTGGTAATTCATCCCAAAAATCCAATGGCGCCAACCGTTCATGCCAATTGGCGTTATTTCGAAATGTATGATAATAATGGAACTGTAATCAATTCGTGGTTTGGTGGCGGTCAAGATTTAACACCTTATTATTTATTTGAAGAAGATGCTATTCATTTTCATCAAACCTGTAAAACCGCTTGCGACAAACATAATGTAGCGTTTTATCCAAAATTTAAAAAGCAATGCGATGACTATTTCTGGAACGCACACCGCAACGAAGCCAGAGGAATAGGCGGATTATTCTTCGATTATTGCAAACCAAACGAAACCATGAAAATGGACGATTGGTACAATTTTATAACCGAAATTGGCAACAGTTTTCTAGAGGCATACATTCCAATTTTAGAAAAAAGAAAAGATTTGCATTACACACAAGAACAACGAACTTGGCAAGAAATACGTCGTGGTCGTTACGTAGAATTTAATTTGGTACACGACAAAGGCACACTTTTCGGACTAAAAACCAACGGAAGAATTGAATCTATTTTAATGTCGTTACCACCAAATGTGCAATGGGTTTATGACCATCATCCAGAAGTTGGCAGCGAAGAAGAAAAATTAATTAAAATATTAGAAAACCCTATTGATTGGCTATCAGCAGTTAGCCATTAGCGACCAGCATAAATAATAGAACAGAATAAGCTGATTGCTTAACGCTAAAGGCTAAAAGCTAAAAAAAATGAGAGATTATAAAAAATATATTGTTTGGCAAAAATCACATGAATTAGTTTTAGATATTTACAAAACCACTCGTATTTTTCCTAAAGATGAGTTATTTGCATTAACCAGCCAAATGAAACGATCTTCAAGTTCTATTCCAACTAATATTGCAGAAGGTTGTGGTAGAAATTCTGACAAAGATTTTTGCAGATTTTTATATTTTTCCTTTGGTTCGGCAAATGAATTAGAATACCAAATAATGTTGAGCATTGACTTAAAATTCATTGAAAGTGAAAATGGTCAAAAACTACTTTTTCAAATAGAAGAAATAAAAAAATGCTAAACGGATTAATAACAAAACTAAATGCTGACGGCTAATTGCTGAAAGCTAAAAGTTAAAAAAAACAAAAATATGTTCCCACTACAAAGAGGCAGAAGATTAAGAATCAACGAATCAATTAGAAGTTTAGTTCGCGAAACCACATTAAGTCCGAGCGATTTTATGTTCCCAATGTTCATCGCAGAAGGCGAAAACTACCAAGTAGAAATACATTCAATGCCCGGAATTTTTCGTCGATCGATCGATTTAACCGTTTTAGAAGTAAAAGAACTTTTCGCACTAGGCATTTGCGCCGTAAACATCTACGTAAAAGTAGACGAAACTCTAAAAGACAACACCGGAAAAGAAGCTTGGAATCCAAACGGATTAATGCAACAAGCCATCAAAGCCATCAAATCTGCTTGTCCAGAAATGATTGTAATGCCAGATGTAGCTTTAGATCCATATTCAATTTACGGGCACGACGGAATTATAGAAAATGGCGACATTGCTAACGATGCCACCAACGAAGCATTAGTAAAAATGGCGGTTTCACACGCACAAGCAGGAGCCGATTTTGTAGCGCCAAGCGACATGATGGACGGACGCGTTTTACGGTTACGTCAAGGATTAGACGCTGCTGGTTTTCAAAATGTAGGTATTATGAGCTATTCTGCCAAGTATGCTTCGGCATTTTACGGGCCATTTCGTGATGCTTTAGATTCTGCACCAGTTAATAATTCTGAAGTCCCAAAAGACAAAAAAACCTACCAAATGGATTACGCCAACCGCATCGAAGCAATCAAAGAAGCTCTTATGGATGTTGAAGAAGGTGCCGATATGGTTATGGTAAAACCCGGTATTGCCTATCTCGACATTGTTCGTGAAGTAAAAAATGCGGTTAACGTGCCGGTAACTGTTTTTCACGTTTCAGGCGAATATGCCATGATAAAAGCAGCTGCCGAACGAGGTTGGCTCGATCACGACAAAATTATGATGGAACAATTAATGTGTATCAAACGCGCAGGAGCAAGTTTAATTTCAACTTATTTTGCCAAAGAAGCTGCCATTTTAATGAAAAAATAATTTTTTTAGAAGCCATTTCCCGTCTTTCGCTATATCTTTTGTTTTTTTAAAAGAAAAAAAAACAAAAGGATACCGCTGCAACCGGGGCTAGAAAATATCATTTATCAATAAATAAATTTTTAAAATGAAAAAATATCTTGTAATAGTCGTTGTTTTATTTCAAATATCTTGTAAAAATAACGATCAAACCAATGCCATAAAACCAACTCCTATTTCTATTTCCGCCGGAAAGCAACTATTCGAAACCAATAATTGCGCCGCTTGCCACCAAATTGCCGAAAAAGTGGTTGGCCCAAGTTTACAAACCATAGCACAAGTATATCGGGCAAAAAATGCAAATGTAGTGTCGTTTTTAAAAGCCGAAGCCGAACCTATTGTAGATCCAAGTCAATACCAAACTATGAAACTTAACCTCGAAATTACCAAAACCATGACAATAAGCGAGTTAAAGTCGTTAGAGTTGTACCTACTAAGTTACGCCAAATAAATACAATGTTACAAAAAGCTTGTATACAAACACCACTTGGGTTTGCAACATTAACTGGCGATAACGAGGGTATTTTAGAACTTTGCCTTCACGAAAATGGTACCGTAACACCAAATATCCCAACAGAATTACAACAAGCAGCGCTGCAATTAGCAGAATATTTTAATGGCGCACGAACGGCTTTCGATTTAAAATTAAATCCAAAAGGCACCGCTTTTCAACAAAAAGTGTGGACCGAATTACAAAAAATTCCATTCGGACAAACGATTTCTTATTTAGAATTAGCCAAAAAGCTGGGTGACCCAAAAGTTATTCGTGCCGCAGCATCCGCCAATGGCAAAAACCCACTTTGGATAGTTGTACCTTGTCATCGCGTTATTGGCTCCAATGGTTCACTAACGGGTTACTCTGGCGGTTTATGGCGCAAAAAATGGTTGCTCGAACATGAAAATCCATCGCAACAACAAGTACTATTTTAAGGGTTCAAAAAATACGATTCCCATTTTCAGCATCACAATAAAAATAGAAACCACAACCAGCATCATAAGTAGTAATATGCCAATAACCCGTTAACAAAAGTACCATTCAAAACGTGCAACTCGTACTTAAATGATACTTATTTGTCAAAAAAAAGAGTGCCAATTTTACGATAAACGAACCATTTAACGGTCATTATTAAACCCCTTTCTAGCCCATTATACCAGCGTCGACCTCAGCTAATTCAATAATTTTACTGATTTTTTAAGTAATTATTATCTTTGTTACAATAGGTAATTATATTTTAGTTTTGACCAAGTCATGTGGTACATTACAGCCTATTGATCAGCCATAATTTTAATTGTGCTGTTCACAACTTTGTTACATGTGCAAAAAATAGTACGGCATAATTTGGTAATACATACAAACATCAAATTTTTTACGTTAAAGTATGCAACGAAAGTACAATTTTTTGTAAATTCGTTTTATAGTCCAAAAACACTAAAAAACCCATGATTGACAAAATACGGCTCGATAACATACTTTTTCTTGATATCGAAACCGTTCCTCAAGAAGAACATTTCAATTCACTCGACAACGAAATGAAGCAACTTTGGGAACACAAAACACAATACCAACGCAAAGAAGAGTTTTCGCCCGAGGCATTTTATGATCGTGCCGGAATTTGGGCTGAGTTCGGAAAAATATGCTGCATATCAGTAGGTTACTTTACAACAAAAGCCGACATCAGAAACTTTCGAGTAACCTCATTTTTTGGCGAAGAAACTAAAATACTAACCGACTTTAATAATTTATTACAAAACCATTTCAATCAGCCGCAACACGTGCTGTGCGGACATAATGCAAAAGAATTTGACATTCCATTTTTAGCCCGACGCATGATTATTAATAAAATAAAATTACCCGAAAAGCTCAATTTATTTGGAAAAAAACCATGGGAGATTCCGCATTTAGACACCCTCGAACTCTGGAAATTTGGCGATTACAAGCATTTTACCTCCTTAAAATTACTAACAAAAATATTGGGAATTCCATCACCAAAAGGTGACATAGACGGTAGCCAAGTAGGACACGTTTTTTATGTCGAAAAAGACATCGACCGAATAGTAACCTACTGCGAAAAAGATACAATTGCCGTTGCACAAATATTTTTGCGTTTACGCAGAGAAGAACTGTTAATTGATGATGAAATAATTCACGTTTAAACTAACGTATGCGCTAATTAGTAGCGGTACTTTTAAATACTACATCAATATAAAAGTGTCTGTTTTTAGGGCATTCTCTGCTTAGTTTGTTCCTCGTAATGACAGCTCGGACTTTACGGTACATTGTTTTTTAAGGCAAATACGACTGTTATCTAACTGCCTTTGACCACCTCAATCTCTTCGGGTGTTAAGTCGTATAATTGATGCGCCAACTCGTCAATTTCGTTTGTCAATGCGAGGTACGAAGCATTCTATCTGTTGGTGTCTGCTATACCCATTATAGTACTTTTTTTGTCATTTCGAGGAACGAGAAATCGCAATAGTTGTTGCTGTT